>NZ_SMKI01000305.1 GCF_004348415.1 Streptomyces hainanensis | reverse complement strand
GGGTGAGGGGCAGCTCGTGCGGGTCGATGACGGGGTAGTGCTCCTGCTGCCAGCCGTCGGGCGAGAGGCTCTGCCGGAAGTAGCCGTGCCGGTAGAGGAGGCCGACGCCGATGAGGGGGGCGCCGAGGTCGCTGGCGGCCTTGAGGTGGTCGCCGGCGAGGATGCCGAGGCCTCCCGAGTACTGCGGCAGGGCCGCGGTGATGCCGAACTCGGGGGAGAAGTAGGCGATGGATCGGGGGAGTTCGCCGCCGCTCCGGGCCTCGGCGGCCTGGTACCAGCGGGGTTCGGTGAGGTAGTCGCTGAGGTCGCCGGCGGCGAGGCCGAGGCGGCGGAGGAAGCCGCGGTCGGTGGCGAGCTCGGCGAGCCGGTCGGCGTCGACGGTGCCGAGCAGGCGGACCGGGTCCTCGCGGGCGGCCTGCCAGCCGGCGGGGTCGACGGAGCGCAGGAGTTCGCGGGTCTCGGGGTGCCAGGACCAGCGGAGGTTGAACGCGAGTTCGTGCAGGGCTCGGAGGGTTTCGGGAAGGACGGGGCGCACGGAGAAACGACGGATGGCCTTCACAGCGCACGACCGTAGCGGGACAAAGGGGGTGGTTACGGGGGATTCCGGCCGGGTGGGCCGGAATCGCGCCCGTAAACCACCCCCGGGGACCACCCCGGGGGCCGACGGCCGGTCAGGAGGCGGCGGGCACGGGTTCCTCTCCCCCGCCGGCCTGGGCCGGGACGCCCGGCACGTCGCGCAGCACCGGCGGCGCCAGGTCCCTGATGGGCTGGACGGTGCCGTCGGCGATCTCGGCCGCGTAGTGGCAGGCCACCCGGTGTCCGTCGCCCAGGTCGGTGAGCGCGGGGCGCTCGGTGTCGCAGCGCTCCGGCTGCCGCCAGGGGCAGCGGGTGTGGAAGCGGCAGCCCGCCGGCGGGTTGGCCGGGGACGGCAGGTCGCCGCGGAGCAGGATCCGCTCCCTGTTGTCCTCGACCTCCGGGTCGGGCACCGGCACGGCCGACATCAGGGCCCGGGTGTAGGGGTGGCGGGGCTCCGCGTAGAGCGCGTCGCTCGGCGCCTCCTCGACCAGCGACCCCAGGTACATCACGCCGATCCGGTCGGAGATGTGCCGGACGACGGCCAGGTCGTGGGCGATGACCAGGTAGGTCAGGCCGAGCGCGTCCTGGAGTTCCTCCAGCAGGTTGAGCACCTGCGCCTGGATGGAGACGTCGAGCGCCGAGACGGGTTCGTCGCAGATGATCAGGTCGGGTTCCAGGACGATGGCCCTGGCGATGCCGATCCGCTGCCGCTGTCCGCCGGAGAACTCGTGCGGGTAGCGGGAGAGCGCGCCGGCGGGCAGCCCGACCCGGCGCAGGATCTCGACGATCCGCTCCCGGCGTTCCTCGCGGTTGGCGCCGATGCCGTGCGCGGCCATGCCCTCGGCGAGGATCGACTCGATGTTCTGCCGGGGGTTGAGGCTGCCCAGCGGGTCCTGGAAGACCATCTGGAGTCGGTGCCTGGTGCGCCGCATCTCCTCGTCGGGCAGCGCGGCCAGGTCGGTGCCGTCGAAGACGACGCGGCCCGAGGTGATGTCGGTGAGCCGCAGCACCGCGCGGCCAAGCGTCGTCTTGCCGCAGCCGGACTCGCCGACCAGGCCGTAGGTCTGGCCGGCCTCGACGCTCAGCGAGACGCCGTCGACCGCGTAGACGTGGCCGACCGTGCGGTCGAAGAGCACGCCCCGCTTCACGGGGAAGTGGACCTTGACGTCGTCCAGTTCGAGCAGGCTCATACCGCCGCCTCCGTCGCCTCACTCGTGGTGGTCACCGGGTTGACGCAGCGCACCCGGTGACCGGTGTCCGCCTCGTCGTCCGCGCCGGCCGGCCCGGCGCGCCCCGCCAGCTCGGGGGTGCCCTGGAGGCAGTCGAGCGTGTAGAAGTCGCAGCGCGGCGCGAAGGCGCAGCCGTCCGCCCAGTCGATCCGGTCGTTGATGGAGCCGCGGATCGGGTTGAGCGGGTCGCCGCGCGGTGCGTCGAGCCGCGGGATGGAGCCGAGCAGCCCGTGCGCGTACGGGTGGGCGGGGTCGGCGAACAGCGGCCGGCGGGCCGCGGCCTCCACCACCTTGCCGGCGTAGAGCACGTTGACCCGGTCGCACAGGCCGGCGACCACGCCGAGGTCGTGGGTGATCATCAGCAGCGCGGTGCCCTGCTGGTCGACGAGTTCCTTCAGCAGCTCCAGGATCTGCGCCTGGATGGTGACGTCGAGCGCGGTCGTCGGCTCGTCCGCGATCAGCAGCCGGGGGGCGCAGGCCACCGCCATGGCGATCAGCGCGCGCTGCCGCATGCCGCCGGAGAGCTGGTGCGGGTACTCCTTGAGCCGCCGCGTCGGGTCGGGGATGCCGACCCGGTCGAGCAGGGCGGCGGCCTCCTTGCGGGCGGCGGCGCCCCGCAGCCCGCGGTGCCTGGTGAGGATCTCGGTGACCTGGATGCCGATCGGCACCACCGGGTTGAGCGAGGAGAGCGGGTCCTGGAAGATCATCGCCAGCTGGCTGCCGCGCAGGTCGCGCAGGGCCGAGGGGCGCAGCGACAGCAGGTCGGTGCCGTCGAAGACGGCCCGGCCGCCGACGGTGACACCGCGCTTGGGCAGCAGGCCCATCAGGGCGAGCGAGGTGACGCTCTTCCCGCAGCCGGACTCGCCGACCAGGCCGACCACCTCGCCCTGGTCGACGGCGAAGGACACCCCGGCCACGGCCCGGGTGTCGGGTCCGCCGCGGCCGGCGAAGGCCACCGTCAGTTCGTCCACGTCAAGCAGGGACATGACGCATCAGCTCCGCAGTCTGGGGTCGAGTGCCTCGCGCATGGCCTCGCCGAGCAGGGTGAAGCCGAGGGAGGTGATGATGATGCCCAGCGCGGGATAGACGGCCATCATCGGTTCCTGGTCGAAGAACCGCTGCGCCTGGGCGAGCATCACGCCCCACTCCGGCTGGGAGGCGTCGGGGTTGCCGAGGCCCAGGTAGGAGAGGGCGGCGGCCTCGATGATGGCGGTGGCCAGGGCCAGCGTCGACTGGACGATCAGCGGGCCGAGCGAGTTGGGCAGCACGTGGGCCAGCACGATGCGCCGCCGGCGCACGCCGAGCGACCTGGCCGCCAGCACGTAGTCGGCGCCGGCCTGGGCGAGCATGGAGCCGCGCAACAGGCGGGCGAAGATCGGGATCTGCGCCACGCCGACGGCGATCATCACCGTCGTCAGCGACTGCCCGAGGACCGCGGCGATCGAGACGGCGAGCAGCAGCGAGGGCAGCGCCAGCATCATGTCGATCAACCGCATCAGCACGGTGTCGATCTGCCGGCCGACCCGGCCGCCGAAGGCGAGTGCCGCGCCCGAGACGCCGCCGATGACGGCGCCGACGACGAAGGCGAGCACCGTGGAGACGACGCCGACCAGCAGCGTCTGCCGGGTGCCGACCAGCAGTCGGGAGAACAGGTCGCGGCCGAGGTGGTCGAGGCCGAGCCAGTTGTCGCCGCGCGGCCCGACGAACTCGCCGCGGTTGACGAAGACCTCGTCCCGCCAGGTCTGGGCGGTGGGGCTGTAGGGCGCGATCCAGGGGCCGACGATCGCCAGCACGACGAACACGGCCATGATGGCGGCGCCGATCAGCGCCATCTTGCTGCGCCGCAGCCGGCGGAACGCCTCCACCCAGAGGCTGGCGCCGCTGGCGGTCTCGTTGCGGGCGGTCAGCTCGGCGAGCCGGTCGATCTTCGCCGACTTGGTGGTGGTGCTCATCAGTTCACCCGCACTCTCGGGTCGATCAGGCTGTAGGCCAGGTCGACCAGCAGGTTGATGGCCACGTACAGCAGCGCGATGAAGAGGATGAAGCCCATCAGCACGGGGTAGTCGCGGGCGTCGATGGCGTCTCTGATGAAGGAGCCGATGCCGCCGAACGCGAAGACCGACTCGGTGAGCACGGCGCCGGAGAGCAGCGAGCCGGCGAGCAGGCCGACGGTGGTGACGACGGGCAGCAGCGCGTTCCGCAGCACGTGGCGGCCGCGCACCACGCGGCGCGCGATGCCCTTGGACTCGGCGGTGCGGACGTAGTCCTCGCCGAGCACCTCCAGCACGCTGGCCCGGGTGATGCGGACGATGACGGCGAGCGGGATGGAGGCGAGCGCCAGCGCCGGGAGCGCCAGGTGTTCGATCGCGTCCCAGGAGGCGTCGAACTCGCCGGTGAGCAGGCCGTCGAGCACGTAGAAGCCGGTGATCTCGGTGGCGTCGATGCCGGTGGACTGGCGGCCGAAGCTGGGCAGCCAGCCGAGGTTGACGGCGAAGACGGCGCGCAGGATGAAGCCGAGGAAGAAGACGGGGATGCAGATGCCGATCAGCGATCCGGAGACGGCGCCGACGTCGAGCCAGGTGCCGCGCCTGCGGGCGGCGAAGTAGCCGAGCGGTATGCCGACGACGACGGCGATCAGCATGGCGGCCAGGGCGAGTTCGACGGTGGCCGGGAAGCGCTGGGTGAACTCCTCCCAGACGGGCCGCCCGGTGCGCACCGAGGAGCCGAGGTCGAGCTGGAGGAGGCGTTCCATCCAGCGGCCGTACTGCACCCAGACGGGGTCGTTGAGGCCGAGGGCCTCCTCGATCTGCCGGCGGTCGGCCTCGGTGGCGCGCTCGCCGAGGAGCGCGGAGGCGGGCCCGCCCGGCAGCCGGTGCAGCCAGAGAAAGAGCAGAACCGACAGGCCGAGCAGCGTGGGTACCAGCTGGAGGAGCCTGCGGACGATGAGACGGAGCACCGAAGGGCTCCCCCTTCCCTCACATGGGAGCCGCCCGGCCACGGGGTGCCGCGGCCGGGCGGACTGATCCTCGGGGGGCCGGGCGGCAGCCCGGCCCCCCACTGCCTACTTGAACGTGACCTCCGCGAAGTTCTCCTGCGTCAGCGGGGAGACGGTGGGCGGGTTCACGTCGGGAGAGAAGGCTATGGACGGGGGCGAGCTGGAGATCGGCACGCCGGGCAGGTAGTCCATGATGTACTCGTTGAGGCCCTGGTAGAGGCTCACGCGGGTGGCCACGTCGGGCTCGGTGGACGCCGCGGACATCATGTCGAACAGCTCCTGGTTCTCGAAGCCCCACTCTCGCGAGTAGTCGGCGAACCAGGTGCCCAGGAAGTTGTAGGCGTCGTTGAAGTCGCCGGTCCAGCCGAGCAGGTAGACGCCGCAACCGCCGTCGCGGGTCGTCTCGGTGTAGTCCGGGTTCCACTTGAGCGCCACCGGGTTGACGGTGATGCCCACGGCCTCCAGGTCGGCCTTCAGCAGCTCGTAGATGTCGGCGGGGGCCGGCATGTACGGGCGGGTGACCTCGGTCGGGTAGCAGAAGTCGATCGTCAGGTCCTCGGCACCGGCGTCGGCCAGCAACTGCTGGGCCAGCTCCGGGTCGTGCTCGTAGGTGGTGACGTCGTCCGAGTAGCCGTCGATGGTGTCCGGCACGAACTGGGTGGCCACCACGCCGCCTTCGGGCAGCTGGGTGTTCACGATGTTCTCGCGGTCCAGGGCGTGGGCGATGGCCTGCCGCACCTCGAGCTGTTCCAGGGCCGGGTTGTTCTCCTGGGTGATGCCGAGGTAGAGGAGGTTGAAGACGCCGCGGACCGGGACCTGGAAGCCGTCGGCCACCAGCGTCTCGACGTCGGCCGGGGCGACCAGGTCGTAGCCGTCGATGTCGCCGGCCTGGAGGGCCTGACGCCTGGCGTCCTCCTCCGGGATGGTGCGGAAGACCAGCTCCTCGACGCCGGCGGCGTCACCCCAGTAGTCGTCGAACCGCTCCAGGGTGATCTCGCCGTTGCTCCTGTTCCACTCCGAGATCTGGAACGGGCCGGTGCCGGAGACGACGCCGGCTTCCTGGCTGTAGTTCGGGAAGGTGATGTTCTCGCCCTCGCCGCTCGGGTCGTCGGCGGCCATCGCCTCGATGGCGGTCGGGGACTGGAGAGCGAACGACTGGAGCGAGAATCCGCCCGGGTAGTTGGCCGACGGCTCGGCGACCTCGATGACGGCGGTCAGCTCGTCGGGGGCGGTGCAGCCCACGTAGTTGGGCGGCGGGGTCTCTTCGCTCTCGTTCTCGGCGAATCCACCGAACACCGACTGCCAGTAGTACGACAGCGTGGTGTTCTGGTAAGTGCCGCTCCAGTTGTACCAGCGTTCGAAGTTCTGGCAGACGACCTCACCGGTCAGCTCGTCACCGTCGTGGAACGTCACCCCGTCGCGGAGGGTGAACGACCACTCGGTTCCCGCCTCGTTGCTGGACCACTCCTCGGCCAGGCCGGGGACCATCTCGGTGCCGCCGGGCTCGTGCTCGATCAGGGTCTCGAAGACCTGGCGGGTGACCCGGAAGGTCTCGCCGTCGCTGCCCAGCGACGGGTCGAGGGCTGCGGGGTCGCCCGCGGCGCCGAAGACGAAGGGGCCGGTGCCGTCGCCCGAACCGTCGTCGTCGTCGCGGTCGCTGGCGCAACCGGCCGCTATCAGGCCGATCGCGATGACGGCCGCGAACGCCCGAGCGGCGGCCTTGGGTCTTGCTGTGCGCATCGTCCACCTCAAGGTGTTGGCGGCGGTAAGCCGTACCGGTGGACGGCACATTACTGCGCTAGTACATACCTGAGAACCGCGCGTAGATCAGCGATACCGAGCTGAGATCTTGGCAACCAAAAGGTGACAAGTACCTTTCTTTCACCTTCGGTTCGCGTGTTCGCAGCTTTTCCTTCCGCCTCGGCAACCCTGAGAGCATCCGACGGCAACACCCCGGTGACAATTCCCTCCCCGCGGGGGTCGTCAGCCGCCGGTGGGCCCGACGCGGCGGCCTCCCTCGGGAATGACGAGGGGGGTTCCGGCGACCGGGCACTCGATCACCGTGGCGCGCAGCCCGAAGACGTCCTCGACCAGCTCGGGGGTGACCACCTCGGCCGGCGGCCCGGCCGCCACCACGGCGCCGTCGCGCATCGCGACCAGGTGGTCGGCGTAGCGGCAGGCCAGGTTGAGCTCGTGCAGCACCATCACCACGGTGGTGCCCCGGTCGCGGTTGCGGCCGACGACCAGTTCGAGCACGTCGACCTGGTGGGCGAGGTCGAGGTAGGTGGTCGGCTCGTCGAGCAGCAGCACGTCGGTGTCCTGGGCCAGGGCCATGGCGATCCAGACGCGCTGCCGCTGGCCGCCGGAGAGTTCGTCGATGGACCGCTCGGCGAGTTCGGCCGAGCCGGTGGCGGCCAACGCCGCGTCCACGACCAGCTCGTCCTCCCGCGACCACTGCCGCCACCAGCGCTGGTGCGGGGTGCGGCCCCTGGCCACCAGGTCCCGCACGGTGATTCCGTCGGGCGCGGTCGGCGTCTGCGGGAGCAGCGCGAGCCGTTGGGCGAGGGCGCGGGCGGGCAGTTCCTGGATGTCGGTGCCGTCCAGGTGCACGACGCCGGCGGTCGGCTTGAGCAGCCGGGCCAGCGCGCGCAACGCGGTCGACTTGCCGCAGGCGTTGGGCCCCACGAGCGCGGTCACCCGGCCCCCGGTGATCGCCAGGTCGAGCTCGTCGGCCACCACCCGGGAGCCGTAGCCGAGCCGCAGCCCGCGTCCGGTGAGCGCGGCGCCGGCCCGGGGGGCCGCCGGTTCCGGCAGCTCGGCCTCGGGTTCGGCCGGCGGGTTGGAGCGGAGTGCCATGTCAGCCTCCCCTTCCGGCCCGGTTGGCGCGGGCCAGCAGCAGTAGCAGGTAGGGGGCGCCGACGGCGCCGGTCACGATGCCGACCGGGAGTTCGATCGGGTCGAGGACGAGTCGTGCGGCCAGGTCGGCGAGCACCAGCAGGGCCGCGCCGACGAGACCGCTGGTGATCAGCGGGATGCCGGCGGTGCCGGCCAGCCGGCGCGCGATGTGCGGGGCGCCGAGGGCGACGAACGCGACGGGGCCGGCCGCCGAGGTGGCGAGCGCCGCCAGGCAGGTGGCCAGCAGCAGCAGCGCGATCCGCGCCCTGGCCAGCGGCATGCCGAGGCTGCGCGCGGTGTCGTCGTCGAACTGGAGCAGCTGGTAGGGCCTGACCAGGGCCAGGGTGAGCGGGACGAGCAGCAGCAGCGCGATGCCGACCCAGCGGACGTGGTCGTAGCCGCGGCCGTTGAGGCTGCCGGTGAGCCAGGTCATGGCGCGGGCGGCCTGGTCGATGTCGGCGCGGGCCAGCATCCAGCGGGTCAGCGCGGCCAGCGCGCCGTTGACGGCGATGCCGACGAGCACGAACCGGTAGCCGGTGATGGTGCCGCCGCGGTAGGCCAGCAGGTAGATCAGGACGGCGCTGACGAGGGCGCCGGCGAGCGCGCCGAACGGCACGGCGCCGAAGGTGGCCGCGCCGGCCGCGGTGACGCCCCCGAACATGATGGCGGCGACGGCGCCGGCGCCCGCGCCGGCCGAGATGCCGATCAGGTCGGGGCTGGCCAGCGGGTTGCGGGTGACGGCCTGGAAGACCGCGCCCGCCAGGCCGAAGGCGAGGCCGGCGAGCACGGCGGTCAACGCCCGCGGCAGCCGCAGGTCGAGGACGATCAGCCGGGCGTCGGCCGGGCCGCCGCCGAACAGCACGCCGAGCACGTCGCCGACCGGGACGGCGAAGGTGCCGAGCGAGACGGAGGCGACCAGGCCGGCGAAGGCGAGCAGCGCCAGCGTGGCGACGGTCAGCACGGCCCGGGTCCTGACGCGGGCGGTGGCGGGGCCGAGGGTCAGCACGACCTCTCGCGTCGGGCTCTTCGGGCCCGTCGGGCCCTTCGGGCTCACGGAACTCATGGACCTCATGGGGCTCATCGGGTGTGCTCCCGGAGCTTGCCCCGCTTGACCAGCAGCGCCAGGAAGGGCGCGCCGACCAGCGCGGTGACCACGCCGGCCTCCACCTCGCCGGGGCGGGCCACGACGCGGCCGACGACGTCGGCGCCGATCAGCAGCACCGCGCCGCCGAGCGCCGAGCAGGGCACCAGCCAGCGGGCGTCGGGCCCGGTGAGGGAGCGGACGACGTGCGGCACGACGAGGCCGACGAAGGTGACGGGCCCGCAGGCCGCCACGGCGGCGCCGGTCAGCACGATCACGGCGACCGCGCCGAGGGCTCTGGTGGTCCTGACCCGGGTGCCGAGCGTGGTGGCCAGGTCGTCGCCGAGGGCCAGGGCGTTGAGCCGGCCGCCGAGCGCGACGGCGAGCGCCAGGCCGGCGACCACGAACCAGGAGAGCTGCGGGACGAGTTCGGCGTCCCGGCCGGCGAGCGAGCCGATCGCCCAGTTGCGGTACTGCTCCAGGGTGCGGATGTCGAGCAGCACCAGGGCGTTGGTGAACGCGTCGAGCAGCGCGGTGACGGCGGCGCCGGCCAGCGCGAGCTTGGCCGGGGTGGCGCCGCCGTAGCCGCTGCCGCCGACGGCGTAGGCGACCAGGCCGGCGAGCGCGCCGCCCAGGAAGGCGAACCAGATGTACTGGTGGGAGTGGGTGAGGCCGAGCAGCCCGATGCCGGCGGCGACGGCGAACGAGGCGCCGGCGCCGACGCCGATCAGCCCGGGGTCGCCGAGCGGGTTGCGGGTGACGTCCTGGGCGACGGCGCCGGCGGCGCCCAGCGCGAGGCCGGCGAGCAGCCCGAGCAGGGTGCGGGGGACCCGGAGTTCGCGTACCACCACCGCGTCGCCCTCCTCGCTGCCGGTGACGGCGGCCAGCACGTCGGAGAGCGGCACCGACTTGGCGCCGATGGCCAGCGAGGCGCAGCAGACGACGAACAGCGCGAGCAGCAGGATGGTCAGCGCCAGCGCGCGCCGGGCGCGGGGCGGTCCCGGGGGC
>NZ_SMKI01000304.1 GCF_004348415.1 Streptomyces hainanensis | reverse complement strand
GAGACAGGGGTGCCGGCGAGGGGGCCCCACTCGTTGGGGTCCGGGACGCCCGGCGGCAGCATCTGGCGGCGGCGGGGGCCGCCGTGGCCGGACTCGCCCGGTTCCTTCGCGCCCGGCCACGCCTTGACGACCCGGGCCGCCAGGACGAAGTCCTTCCGCAGCGGGTGCCCCTCGAAGCTCTCCGGCAGCAGCAGCGGTTCGAGGCCCGGGTGGCCGGGGAAGTCGACGCCGAACATCTCGTGCGTCTCCCGCTCGTGCCACGCGGCGCCCGCGTACACGCCGGTGGCCGTGGCCAGCGCCGCGCCCTCGTGCGGCACGGTGGTGCGGAGCAGCAGCCGCCGTGGCGGGGCGCCGAGGGCGACCACGTGGGCGCAGATCCGGAAGCCGGTGCCGGGCTCGTCCACCGCGCTGAGCCAGTCGAAGAAGGTGCAGCCGAGTTCGTCGCGGGCGGCGGTCAGGGCGTCGGTCCAGGCGGCGGGCGGCACGTCGACCGTCAGCACCTCGTAGGCGAACGAGGCGGTCGCGCCGTCCCCGAAGAGTGCCGTCGGCTCGGCCGGCAGCCAGTCCACCGTCACCGGCGTCCCTCCCCGGGGGCCTGGGGCGTGACGAGGCCGCTGGTGAGCGCCGCCGCCGAGGGCCGCGAGGCGGGCGGCGAGGCGGGCTTCGGCCCGTAGCGGCTCGGCAGCGACTCCGCCGCGATCTTCTCCTGGAGCTTGAGGATGCCCTGGAGCAGCGCCTCGGGGCGCGGCGGGCAGCCGGGCACGTAGACGTCCACCGGGATCAGCTGGTCCACGCCCTTGGTCACCGAGTACGAGTCCCAGTAGGGGCCGCCGCAGTTGGAGCAGGCGCCGAAGGAGATCACGTACTTCGGCTCCGGCATCTGCTCGTAGAGCCGCTTGACCGCCGGCGCCATCTTGTCCGTGACGGTGCCGGAGACGACCATCAGGTCGGCCTGCCGGGGGCCGGGCGCGAACGGGATGACGCCGAGCCGGATGAAGTCGTGCCGCGACATGGAGGCCGCGATGAACTCGATCGCGCAGCAGGCGAGGCCGAAGTTGAAGACCCACAGGCTGTAGCGGCGGCCCCAGTTGAGGATCACCTTCATGGGCTTGGGGGCGAGCCGGGACAGCGGGCCGAGGGAGCGCGGCGTCGGATCCGGCAGCATCCGGCCGGACGGAGTCGCACCGGGCGGAGTCGCACCGGGCGGAGTCGCACCGGACGGAGTCGCACCGGACGGGGTCGGGTCCAGCGGGGTCACGTCCATTCCAGGACGCCCTTCTTCCAGGCGTAGAGCAGGCCGACGGACAGGAAGCCGAGGAAGACGAACATCTCCACGAGCGTGACCCCGCCGTAGCCGTCGGCCGCGAAGATCGTCGCCCACGGGAAGAGGAACACGGAGTCGACGGCGAAGATCACGTACAGGAACGCGTAGACGTAGTAGCGGATCTGCGTGTGCGCCCAGCCCTCGCCGACCGGGTCCACGCCGCACTCGTAGGGGAGCAGCTTCTCCGGGGTGGGCACCGTGGGGCGCAGCAGCCGCCCGGCGCCGAAGGACACGGCGACGAACAGCACGCCGGCCACCGCGACCAGACCGACGACCGTGTAGCCGTGGAAGTAGTCGGGCACGTTCGGGCCTCCGACGACCGGACCGGGGACAGGATGGGGACTGCCGGTGAGTCTAGGGGGTGCCGGGCCGCTTGTGACCACTGCGCCCGGCGCCCGTATCGGCGCCGGGCGGCGGCGCGATGGTGGGGGTAGCCCCACCAGCGGTGTCGGCCCCACCCCATGGCGACCGCCCTCACGACCCGGCAGTCTTGGGAACATGACCAGCTCGACCAGCACCGCCCGGGGCGGCGAAGGCGCCGCGGGGGGCGCCGAGAAGCCGCCCCCGCCGCGCCCGGCGCTCGAAGCGCGCACCTGGCGCGAGTGCGGCTATCTGCTGACGAGCTTCCCGCTGGCGTTGGTCACCTTCGTCGGCGTCGTCGTCTGGATCTATGTCGGCGGGCTGCTGTCGGTCACCGTCATCGGCCTGCCGGTGCTGGCCGCCGGCCTCGCCGGTTGCCGCCGGGTCGCGGCATGGGAACGGGCGCGCGCCCGGGCGCTGCTCGGGTTGCGGGTGGACGAGCCGAGCCCGCTGCCGAGGAGCGAGGAGGCCGGCGTCCTGGGCCGGTTGTGGTCCGGGCTGCGGGATCCGGTGGGCTGGCGGGCCGCGCTGTTCTTCGTGATCAGGCTGCCGGTCGCCACGTTGACCTGTTGGCTCACCGTGGCCGCCGGGATCGTCGCCTGGCCGGCGCTGCCGTGGCTGGCCCGGTGGTTCAGCAACGTGGACCGGCTGCTGGTCCGCGGGCTGCTGTCGCCGTCGGACAGCCTGGAGCGCCGGATCACGGAGCTCGAGTCGGGCCGGGCGGCGCTCAGCGACACGGCCAACGCGGACCTGCGGCGGATCGAGCGCGACCTGCACGACGGGGCGCAGGCGAGGCTGGTCGCGCTGGCGATGGGTCTCGGCATGGCCAAGGAGACGATCCTCCGGGATCCGGAGGCCGCGTCGCGGCTGGTGAACGAGGCGCACGGCGAGGTCAAGCTGGCGCTCCAGGAGCTCCGCGACCTGGCCCGCGGCATCCACCCGGCCATTCTCACCGACCGCGGCCTCGGCCCCGCGCTCTCCGCCGTGGCGACGCGCTGCACGGTGCCGGTGGCGGTGAACGTCGAGCTCGACGAGCGGCCGGCGGAGGCGATCGAGGGGATCGCCTACTTCACGGCGTCCGAGCTGCTGCAGAACGTCAGCAAGCACAGCGGGGCGCGCGAGGCGTCGATCGACGTGTGGCGGGGCGAGGGCCGGCTGATGCTCCAGGTCACCGACGACGGCAACGGCGGAGCCGACCCGACGGCCGGTTCCGGGCTCGCCGGCCTCGCCGACCGGCTCGGCGCCGTCGACGGCCTCCTCGCCGTCCACTCCCCCGCCGGCGGCCCCACCACCGTCACCGCCGAGCTGCCCTGGCGCGACCGCACGGTGCCAGGACCGGGCGAACCCCCGGCCGGCACCACCCCCACTCCCATCACCGACAGCGAATGACCGTCGAGGACCCACGATGAAGACTCTGTTGCGCATGCCGTTCCAGTCCCGCACCTGGCGGGAGGGCCTGCACGCCCTGCTCAACTTCCCGGTGGCCCTGACCGGCTTCCTGTTCGCGGTCGTCGGCCTCGCCGTGAGCGGCGCCCTGCTCTTCCTGGTGGTGGGGCTCCCGCTGTTCGCCCTGACGCTGCTGGTGATCCGCCTCTACGGGCGGTTCGAGCGGATCAGGGCCCGCTACTTCCTCGGCCTCCAGGTGGCCGAGCCCGAGCCCCTGCGGCTCCGCCCGGGCCAGCGCGGCATCGCGGCGTGGATCGGCGCGGTGCTGCGGAGCAACGTGACGTGGCGGAGCACGGCCTACGCGCTGCTGCACCTGTGGTGGGCGCTCTTCACGTTCGTCACGGTGACGGTCCTGTGGTCCATCGGCCTGTTCGGGCTGACGTTCCCGGCGTGGGGCTGGACCATCACCCGGTACGGCGGCGAGCCGGGCGTCGGCATCAACGTCGACGGCGAGGGCGGCGGCTGGATCTGGGACAGCCCGTGGGAGTACGCCTTGGTGGCGGTGGCGGGCGCGCTGGTGATGGTGGTCGCCGCGCCGGTGATCCGGGGTCTCGCGGTGGTGGACCGGCTGCTGGTGTCGACGCTGCTCGGCCGCTCGGAGGCGGCCGCCCGGATGCTCCAGCTGGAGACGGACCGCTCGACGGTGGTGGACACCTCGGCCGCCGACCTGCGGCGGATCGAGCGCGACCTGCACGACGGGGCGCAGGCCAGGCTGGTCGCGCTGGCGATGGAGCTCGGCATGGCCAAGGAGACCATCGCGAGCGACCCGGAGGCCGCGTCGCGGCTGGTGAACGAGGCGCACGGCGAGGTCAAGCTGGCGCTCCAGGAGCTCCGCGACCTGGCCCGCGGCATCCACCCGGCCATCCTCACCGACCGCGGGCTGGGCCCCGCGCTCTCCGCCGTCGCCTCCCGGTGCCGGGTGCCGGTGGCGGTGGACATCGAGCTGCCCAGCCGGCCGGCGCAGGCCATCGAGGGGATCGCCTACTTCACGGCGTCCGAGCTGCTGCAGAACGTCAGCAAGCACAGCGGCGCCACCCGGGCCGGGGTGGACGTGTGGCGGGTCGGCGACCGGCTGATGCTCCAGGTCACCGACGACGGCAACGGCGGAGCCGACCCGACGACGGGCTCCGGGCTCGCCGGCCTCGCCGACCGGCTCGGCGCCGTCGACGGCCTCCTCGCCGTCCACTCCCCCGCCGGCGGCCCCACCACCGTCACCGCCGAGCTGCCCTGGCGCGACCGCACGGCGGCGGACGTGCCGGCGAGGTGATCCCGGGCGGTGGCACGGGTGAGATGCTGGCCCCCGGCGGGACGCCGCCGAGGGCGAGACGGGTGAGATCGGGGGAGAGAACGTGCGCGTGGTGATCGCCGAGGACTCGGTGCTGCTGCGGGAGGGCCTGACCCGGCTGCTCAACGACCGGGGGCACGAGGTGGTGGCCGGCGTCGGGGACGGCGAGGCGCTGGTCACGGCGGTGCGCGAGCTCGCGGCCGCCGGGGCACTGCCCGACGTGGTGGTGGCGGACGTGCGGATGCCGCCGACCCACACCGACGAGGGCGTGCGGGCCGCGGTGCGGCTGCGGCAGAGCTTCCCGGACCTGGGGGTCCTGGTCCTCTCGCAGTACGTGGAGGAGCAGTACGCGACGGAGCTGATCGCCGGTTCGAGCCGGGGCGTGGGCTACCTGCTGAAGGACCGGGTGGCGGACGTCAGCGAGTTCGTGGAGGCGGTGACCAGGGTCGCGACCGGCGGCACGGCGCTCGACCCCGAGGTGGTGGCGCAGTTGCTGGGTCGCAGCCGGAAACAGGATGTGCTGAGTGGGCTCACGCCGCGGGAAAGGGAAGTCCTAGGACTAATGGCGGAGGGAAGAACCAACTCCGCGATCGCCGCCCAGCTCGTGGTGAGTCACGGTGCGGTCGAAAAGCACGTGAGCAACATCTTTATGAAGCTCGGCTTGGCGCAGAGTGACACAGATCACCGAAGGGTTCTGGCGGTTCTCACCTATCTGAATTCCTAGCGCTCCTGCCACGCTGGAACCGGGGTTCCGGTGGTGCGCGCCCGAGCGCGCGCCGCCATGTCGCTCACGGGGGTGGTCGTCGTCATGCAACCGGGCCGGATCGGGTGCCCTCACCTGGTCTTTGATCTGATCCTCATCAGTAAGGTAACCCTCACCCGCGTACCATGGCTGACAAGAGCCGCCTCGAAGGAGGGCTACAGCAGTGACCACTGAGGTCGACCAGGACAGCCGGGACACGAAGGCCGTCAGGCGTGTTGACCGGGTAATCATCCGCTTCGCGGGGGATTCGGGCGACGGAATGCAGCTCACGGGGGACCGATTCACCTCGGAGACCGCGTCGCTGGGGAATGACCTGTCCACCCTGCCGAACTTTCCCGCCGAAATCCGAGCCCCGGCCGGCACCCTCCCCGGCGTCTCCTCCTTCCAGGTGCACTTCGCCGACCACGACATCCTCACGCCGGGTGACGCGCCGAACGTGCTGGTCGCGATGAACCCGGCCGCCCTCAAGGCGAACCTGGCGGACGTGCCGCGCGGCGGCGAGATCATCGTCAACACCGACGAGTTCACCTCGCGGGCGCTGGCCAAGGTCGGTTACGACGGCAACCCGCTGGAGGACGGCTCGCTCGACGGGTACAGCGTCCACCCGGTGCCGCTGACCGCGCTGACCGTCGAGGCCCTGAAGGGCTTCGACCTCACCCGCAAGGAGGCCGGCCGCTCGAAGAACATGTTCGCGCTCGGCCTGCTCTCCTGGATGTACCACCGGCCCACCGAGGGCACGGAGGCGTTCCTGCGTGCCAAGTTCGCCAAGCGCCCGGAGATCGCCGAGGCCAACCTGACGGCGTTCCGCGCCGGTTGGAACTTCGGCGAGACCACCGAGGACTTCGCCGTCTCCTACGAGGTGGCCCCGGCCTCCAGCGCCTTCCCGGCCGGCACCTACCGGAACATCTCGGGCAACCTGGCCCTGGCCTACGGCCTGGTCGCCGCCTCGCAGCGGGCCGACCTGCCGCTGTTCCTCGGCTCCTACCCGATCACCCCGGCCTCGGACGTGCTGCACGAGCTGTCGAAGCACAAGAACTTCGGGGTGCGCACCTTCCAGGCCGAGGACGAGATCGCCGGCATCGGCGCCGCGCTCGGCGCCGCGTTCGGCGGTTCGCTCGGCGTGACCACCACCTCGGGCCCCGGCGTCGCCCTGAAGTCGGAGACCATCGGCCTGGCCGTCTCGCTCGAACTGCCGCTGCTGATCATCGACATCCAGCGCGGCGGCCCCTCCACCGGCCTGCCGACCAAGACCGAGCAGGCCGACCTGCTCCAGGCGATGTACGGGCGCAACGGCGAGGCCCCGGTGCCGATCGTCGCGCCGGCCACGCCGGGCGAGTGCTTCACCGCCGCGCTGGACGCGGCGCGGATCGCGCTGACCTACCGCACCCCGGTCTTCCTGCTCTCCGACGGCTACCTGGCCAACGGCTCGGAGCCCTGGCGGGTCCCCGAGGTGGACGAACTCCCCGACCTGCGGGTGCAGTTCACCACCGCGCCGAACCACACGCTGGCCGACGGCACCGAGGTCTTCTGGCCCTACAAGCGGGACCCGCACACCCTCGCCAGGCCCTGGGCGGTGCCCGGCACCCCCGGCCTCGAACACCGCATCGGCGGCATCGAGAAGCAGGACGGCACGGGCAACATCTCGTACGACCCGGCCAACCACGAGCACATGGTGCGGATCCGCCAGGCCAAGACCGACGGCGTCACCGTGCCCGACGCGGTGGTCGACGACCCGAGCAGCGAGGCCAGGACGCTGGTGCTCGGCTGGGGCTCGACGTACGGCCCGATCACCGCCGCCGTCCGCCGGATCCGCCGCGCCGGCGGCCGGATCGCCCAGACGCACGTGCGCCACCTCAACCCGCTCCCCGCCAACCTCGGGGACGTGCTGCGCTCCTACGACCGGGTGCTCTGCCCGGAGATGAACCTCGGGCAGCTCGCCATCCTGCTGCGCGCCAGGTATCTGGTGGACGTCCAGTCCATCACGCAGGTCACCGGCCTCCCGTTCAAGGCCGAGCAGCTCGCATCCGCTTTCAAGGAGGCCGCTCCCGATGCCCGCTGACGCCACCGCCCAGGCCGACGCCCCGGCCCAGGGCCGCACCGCCCTCGCGCTGGTGCCGCGCACCGAGGCCCGTCAGACCGCCAAGGACTTCAAGTCGGACCAGGAGGTCCGCTGGTGCCCCGGCTGTGGCGACTACGCGGTGCTGGCCGCCGTGCAGGGCTTCCTGCCGGAGCTCGGCCTGGCCAGGGAGAACATCACCTTCGTCTCCGGCATCGGCTGCTCGTCCCGCTTCCCGTACTACATGAACACCTACGGGATGCACTCCATCCACGGCCGCGCCCCGGCCATCGCCACCGGCCTGGCCACGGCCCGCCGCGACCTGTCGGTCTGGGTCGTCACCGGTGACGGCGACGCGCTCTCCATCGGCGGCAACCACCTGATCCACGCGCTGCGGCGCAACGTGAACCTGAAGATCCTGCTGTTCAACAACCGGATCTACGGGCTCACCAAGGGCCAGTACTCGCCGACCTCCGAGCCCGGCAAGATCACCAAGTCCACGCCGATGGGCTCGCTCGACACCCCGTTCAACCCGGTGTCGCTGGCGCTGGGCGCCGAGGCGTCGTTCGTCGCCCGCACCATCGACTCGGACCGCAAGCACCTGACGAGCGTGCTGCGCGCCGCCGCCGAGCACCGCGGCTCGGCGCTGGTGGAGATCTACCAGAACTGCAACATCTTCAACGACGGCGCGTTCGAGGCGCTGAAAGACAAGCAGCAGGCCCAGGAGGCGGTGATCCGTCTCGAGCACGGCGAGCCGATCCGCTTCGGCCTCCCCGCGGAGGACGGCCTCGGCGGCAAGGGCGTGGTCCGCGACCAGGCCACCGGTGAACTGCGTGTGGCGGACGTGGCGGAGGTCGGCTCCGACGCCGTGCTGACGCACGACGCGCACGCCGCCACCCCGGTCACCGCCTTCGCGCTCTCCCGGCTCGCCGACCCGCACACGCTGCACCGCACCCCGATCGGCGTCCTCCGCTCCGTCGAACGGCCGGCCTACGAGGACCTGATGGCCGAGCAGTTGGAGCGGGCGGTGGAGTCGCGCGGCAAGGGCGACCTGGGGGCGCTGCTCACCGGCAACGACACCTGGACCGTCGCCGGCTGACGTCCGCCCCTCCCCCCCCCGGGCGTCAGGACCGTCACACGGATACGGGAATGACAACCGCCACGCCGGGCGCTACCTTCATGGTGGCGTTCGGACGTGGCGGTGGGAGGCGCGGTGGCAGCGGGCAGTGCGGGAAGCCGGTCGGGGTTGCTCCTCGGCCTCGGCGCGTTCGGGCTCTGGGGGTTGTTGCCGCTCTACTGGCGGCAGTTGGACTCCGCCGGCGCCTCCGAGGTGCTGGCCCACCGCATGCTCTGGTCGCTGCCCACGGCCCTGGTGCTGCTGGTCGCCGTCCGCAACTGGTCCTGGATCCGGCCGCTGCTGCGCGACCCGCGGCGGCTCACGCTGCTCGCCGTCTCCGCCACGCTGATCTCCGGCAACTGGTACCTGTTCATCTGGGCGGTGGCCGAGGGCCGGGTGCTCGAGGCGTCCCTCGGATACTTCATCAACCCGCTGCTGACCATCGCCATCGGGGTGCTGCTGCTGCGCGAGCGGATGCGGCGCGCCCAGTGGGTGGCGGTCGGCGTCGGTGGGCTCGCGGTGGTGGTGATGAGCGTCGCCTACGGCCAGATCCCCTGGATCTCGCTGGCCCTCAGCATCAGCTTCGCCGCCTACGGCCTGGTCAAGAAGAAGACCGGGCTGGACGGCCTGGAGGGCTTCACCGCCGACTCGGCGCTCCAGTTCCTGCCGGCCCTGGTCTTCGTGCTGTTCCTCGCCGGCCGCGGCGACTCCACCTTCACGACCGAGGGCGGCACGCACACCCTGCTGCTGATCGGCAGCGGCCTGGCCACCGCGCTGCCGCTGATCTTCTTCGGCGGCGCGGCCGTCCGACTGCCGCTGTCCACGCTGGGCATGATGCAGTACCTGGCGCCCTCCACGATGTTCCTCCTCGGCGTGCTCGCCTTCCACGAGGAGATGCCGCCGGAGCGCTGGGCCGGCTTCGGGCTGGTCTGGACGGCGCTGACGATCCTCACCTGGGACGCCCTGCGCCACGTCCGCCGCACCCGCCGCACGGTGGCCCGCCACGTGCCGGCCGACGCCGCCGCCGCACCGGCCCGGGCGCGGGATGCCTGAGCCGACCACCCTGGCCTGGGTGGCCCGCCACCTGGCCCCCGGCGAGCGGATCACGGCCACCCACCCGCTGCGCGGCGGCTGGACCTCCCGCATCATCGCGCTGACCACCTCGACAGGCCGCGAACTGGTCCTCCGCTCCTTCCTCTCCCCCTTCTTCCGCCACCACGCGCCGGGGCTGCTGGCCCGCGAGGCCGCCGTGCTGACCCTGCTGCGCGGCACCCCGATCCCGGCGGCCCGGCTGCTCGCCCTCGACCCGGCGGGCGAGCACTGCGCCGCACCCTCCCTGCTGATGACCCGGCTGCCGGGCACCGTGCGGCTGACCGAGGACACCGGAGCGGACCTGGCCGCGCTGCTCGTCGCGATCCACCGGCTGGCCCCGGCCGATCGCCCCCGCCCCTACCAGGCGTGGAC
>NZ_SMKI01000303.1 GCF_004348415.1 Streptomyces hainanensis | reverse complement strand
GGCCTGGCCCCCACCCCACCTTCCGCCGACGCGGCCTTGGCCGCACACTGCTCCTCCGGGCCCTGGCCGAGGCCCGGCGTGTCGATCCCTCCGAGATCCGCCTGTGGACCAACCTGGCTGGCCCCCAGCGCGCCTGGGAACTGTACGAAAGCGTCGGCTTCCACCGGACGGAGCGATTCGTCCGCTACCGAAAACCGATGCCCGGCGCGTGGTAGAAGTGGAACCACTGCCATCAACAGCCGGGGTGGGGGAGCGGATTGGGTGGAATGCCGGTTAGGTCGGAACCTGCGGAAGTAAGCAAAAACACGCCGTGCCCGACGTAAACCCCCAGCTCACGACCTGTCCTCCCCGCACGCGCGGGGCTGTTCCCGCAGCGGGCCAGTGAGCTCTGCGCGCTGCTCTGTCCTCCCCGCACGCGCGGGGCTGTTCCCGTGCGGTTCAACGCGGGCGGGCTGCTGCGGGGGTCCTCCCCGCACGCGCGGGGTTGTTCCCAAGAGCGCCACGGACGTGCACCAGATGGGCCTGTGCTCCCCGCCTTCGCGGGGCTGCCGCAGCGCGGTTCGGTAGGGCGACTGGCCCTCGGACTGCGCGGTCGGCTCCGCTACGTTCGGTGGCATGGACTCTGCCACGTACCTTCGCCACCTTCGTCGCGAGTTGGACGCTTTTCGGCGGTGTCTCGACGGCGATCTGGCCGTGCCGATCGAGCACTGTGGGGACTGGACGTTGCTCGACCTGGCGGACCACCTGGGACGGGACAACATCTGGGCGGTCGCGGCCGTCGTCGAGCGGCGTGGGGATTACGAGTCGGTGCCGGCACCGCGTGAGCGCGCGGCGCTGGTGCCGTGGTTCGAGAAGGGCGCTTCGGTGTTGCTGGACGTCCTGGACACCGACCCCGCCACCGGCGCCTGGACGTTCCACCCGCCGCACACCGTCGGGTTCTGGCAGCGGCGCCGTGCGCTGGAGACGTTGGTGCACCGTTGGGACGCCGAGCGCGCGCTCGGCATACCCGGGCCGCTCGACCTGGAGTTGGTCGCCGACGGCATAGCCGAGGTCTTCGACACGATGGCGCCTCGGATGATCGCCCGGGACCGTGCGCGGTACCCCGACTCCGCGCTGCGGCTGGTGGCGACCGACACCGGGGGCTCCTGGACCTACGGTCCCGGCGCCCCGGTCGTCACCCTCTTCGGGCCGGCGGAGGACCTGTTCCTCCTGCTGTGGGGGCGACTCCCGCGCGACAGCGCGGGGTTCACCTGGGAGGGTGACCAACGCGCGGGTGAGCTGATCCTGGACGGGCCCCTCACCCCCTGACCTCTACCGAGTGCCGCTGGGGAACGCCCCAGGGGTCCAGTGGCGGCGGACGTTCATCAACGTGGCGAACGTGCGGGTGCCCGTACAGGGGTGCTCGGTGGCGGAGATGCCCCACGCTCCGCGGTGGGATTCGGTGACCTTGCGGGTGAGCGGCAGGGCGGCGTGCCGGAGCCGGTCGCAGGATTCGTGGCGTGGGTGCGCGTCGAAGACGGTGACGCGGAGCCGGTTCTCGTGGTGACGCAGGTCGAGGTGGACGGTGTCGCCGGGACGGGTGAAATGGCATGCGCAGGCGGTCAGTTCGCTGACGAGAATCAGCGCGGGTTCGATCAGGTCGTCCAGGTCGTGGACGTCGAGGATGGTCTCCGTGGCCTCGCGTGCGATGGCGGGCGTGGCCGCCGCGGCGGGGAGGGTGAGCGCGTAGGCCAGGTTGTCCGGACAGGGCTGCGGGAGCGAGGGGAACGACGGCGGGCAGAGGTTTTCGGGCATGGCGACTCCGCTCGTTGCTGAAGAGGTGGAAGTGGTCGCGGGCGCGCTCATGGGCAGCGATCCAACTCGCCATGCGTGAGCGTCGCACTACCGACGGTAGGCCATCCAAGGTAACCGCGCCAAGCCCTTCTTGGTAACTTTGCCCCGCATGGGCAGGTAGTGTGACGCGGGCAGGCTGAGCGGGAAGGAGCCCCATGCCTTCACGGACAACCCCCACCCAGCGTCAGAAGAGGCTTGGAGCGGAGGTTCGCAAGCTACGTGTCGGCGCCGGGATGAGTGCCGAGTACGCCGCCGGACTGTTGGGCGTGGATCGAGGCAAGATCTCGAACTTCGAGTCCGGGGCCCGCGCCATCGCGCCCGATCGGCTGCGCACGCTGGCCATTCACTGTGAATGCACCGACGAACGTTACGTGGAAGCCCTGGTGAGGCTCACCGAACCCGCTCAGGGCAACTGGTGGCACGAATACCGAGGAAGGGTTTCGCCGGGACTCCAGGACATCGCCGAACTGGAGTGGCACGCAACGCGTATCCAGACGATTCAGACGGTGCACCTACCCGGCCTGCTCCAGACGGAGGACTATGCGCGCAGCGTCTTCTCGTCCGGGCTGCCACCGTTGTCGCGGCTGGAGGTCGAACTCCGCGTGGCTCATCGGATAGGGCGACAACGAGTGCTTACTCGTGAACAGCCAGTCGACTACGTTGGCTACGTACACGAGGCCGCCCTGCGCATGCGCTTCGGTGGGCGTGAGGCGACGCGAACCCAGCTCAATGCCCTGATCGAGGCCGGCGAGCGAGATCACATCACCATCCGGATAGTTCCTGTCGAACGTGGCAGCTTCCCCGGCGCCGGGCACGCTCTGCTCTACGCCGAGGGCGTCGTTCCCCAACTGGACACCGCGCAACTCGACTCGGCACATGGGCCGGATTTCATGCACACCGAGCCGCAACTCGACAAATACCGAGCTCACTTGGCCTGGATGGACGAGGCATGCTTGACGCCGGCAGTCTCACGTGACGTCATCCACTCCATCGTGCGCGACCTGTAAGGAGCCGGGCCATGCCTGACATCAGCTGGGAAGAACCCTTCTGTGCCGAGGGCAACAACTGCTTTCGGATCGGGACCGACGCCGACGGGCGTGCGTACATAGCCGTCGCCGGTCAGGAGGGGACGTACCTGACCGACAGCCGCGAGGCGCTCGGCGCGCTGATCCGTGAGATCAAGGCCGGCAAGGCCGACCACCTTCTCCGGTGAGGGCAGGGATGACGCGTCTGAACAGCGTGGTGACCTGGGTCGACGCGCGTGAGCGGCTGCCCCGCAGCGGTACGCCGGTGGCGGCGGCGATCACCGGCCGGTATCCCGCCGAGGGCGACACCGCGTCGGGTGAGGAGTTCTGGCTGGTGAGGCCGATGTACTTCACGACGCTGCACCGCGGTGCGGACGGGGTGGAGCACAGGGACTGCTTCGTCGACTCCGACGGGGTCGTCCGTCTGCCCTACGGCCTCGCCAGTGCGGAAACCGTGACTCACTGGACCGAGTTGCCGGTCCTGCCGGGTGGGACCACGCACGTCGCGCTCGGGGAGGACGTGCGGTCGGCTCTCCGGAACGCCTGGGGCGTTCGCCCCACCACCTGACCCACGTCCCGCTCGTGGATCATCGTCGCGGCCACCCGACGGCCGCTGGCGCGGCTGGTTCGACGTCCGCGTCCACCCCGACGCCCGGACAGGGCCAGGACGCGCTGGGCGACCCGGGCGGCGAAGCCCGGTACGGCCTGAGCGACCGCGAGGCAGACGAGTTCGGAGTCGCTCAGGCGGGGCCGGTCTAGGCGTCTAGGCCACTTTCCCGTCCCGGAAGAGGGGCGCGTGTTCGGTGACCCATTCCGCGAACGTGCGGGCCGGGCGGCCGGTGACGCGTTCGACGGTGTCGTCGACGGTCGTCGCGACGGCCGGCGGCGTGGCGTACCAGCCGATGACGTAGTCGGCGTCCGTCCGGGACACGCCGGCGGCCATCAGGCGGTCGACGGCCTGGCGGTGGGTGATCGGGGCGAAGGCGATGTCCCGGCCGACGCCCCGCGCCAGGATGGCGAGCCGTTCCCGCAGGGAGAGCGCCTCGGGCCCGGTGAGGTTGTAGACGTGCCCGGCGTGGCCTTCGTCCAGCAGCGCGGTGGCCGCCACGGCGGCGATGTCGGCCTCGTGGACGATCGCGCTCGGCATGTCGTACGGCTCGCGCACCACGCCCTCGTCCCGGATCGAGTCGATCCACGTCAGCGTGTTGGACATGAACTCCTGCGGCTCCAGCCGGGTCCACTCGACGCCCGAGTCCGCCACGGCCTTCTCGACGGGACCGGCCTCGCCGCCCCACAGCACGGTGATACGCCGCACGCCGGCGTCGACGGCGCGCCGCACCAACTCGGGGCCGACCTCGGCGAGTCCGGACGTCACCGTGATGTGCAGGCGGTCGACGCCGTCCAGCACGTCGGCGCCCAGGGCGGCCGGCGCGGTGTGCGTGCCGGCCACCACCTCCACCCCGGCCGGGAACTTCCCGGCGGCGGCGGCCGGATCGCGTGTCAGGGCGCGAACCCGTTCTCCTCGGCGGACCAGTTCCGCCACCACGTGCCGGCCCGTGTTGCCGGTCGCACCCGTCACCAGTGTCGTCGTCATGATCGCACTCCTCTCGACACGGACGACGCTAGGAGTTCAAGGGGGCTTGAGGTCAACTGTCCGCTGCCGCGCTACAACCGAAGGGTGGTGACGGGAGTCCAACAGGGCGGGTCATCACAAGGGGGGAATCATGCGAAAAGGGCTTGTTGTCCTGGCCGGAACCGCGTTGGCGGGGGCCGGTCTCGGGTTGGCGGCGCCGGCCTCGGCGGACGACGCGGCCGCGGCGGCCGGCACGTCCAGCGTGTGGGCCGCGTGGAACGTGGCGTACTACACGGCGGGTGACGGTCAGGAGAACAACCTGGTCGTCACGGAGATCGACACCGGCAACGGCTCGGACAGGTACTACGTGTTCAACGACTCGGTGCCGATCAGCCCGGGCGAGAACTGCTTCCATCCCGACGAGGCCGACGCCACCGTGGTCAACTGCCTGATTCGGGGCGTGGGCGACATCCCGGGTGTCGACATCGAGGTCGGCGACGGGGACGACGACGTCGTGGTCCGCACCACGGGTATCGGGACCGTGATCGCCGGGGACGGCGACGACGACGTCACCATGAGCGGCCTGTTCCACCTAGCCAGCGGCGGAGCCGGGCGCGACACGCTCGTCGGCGCTTTCGAGGTCTACGGCGGGCTGGACAACGACACCCTCCGCCCGAGGCCGGGCGGTGAGGCGTACGGGGACGAGGGCAACGACACCCTCATCGGCAACACCGCGGACGAGCGGCTGTACGGCGGTCCGGGGAACGACGTGGTCTACGGGCAGGAGGGCGACGACCTGATCCACGGCGACGAGGGCGACGACGAACTCCACGGTGGCACCGGGAACGACGAGATCCACGGCGACGCCGGCGACGACCTCATCTTCGGCAACAGCGGCGACGACCGGCTCTACGGCGGCCCGGGCGCGGACGAGATCTCCGGCGGGCCGGGCAACAACGTGATCCGGCAGGACTAGCCCGGCCGTCTCCCTCCGGTCGTCGAGCGGAGACGTGGACCGCGGAGACGTGGACCGGCGCCAGGTGGTCGGCGCGGGAAACGGCCTAGTCCGGGTGGTGGTGATGCTCCACGCGATGGTCCGATTCCGCGTCGGCCTTGGCCGCCTGGGCTCGAAGGGCGTCGAAGTCGTGCGCGACGCCGGCGAGAAGTGTGGTCACGGCCTGTTCGACGGCCTCGTCGGTCACCGGTGCGTGCCCGAACAGCAGGCGGTAGTGGACGAGTGAGGCGAGCGAGTCGACCACGAGGGTGAGGTCGGCGTCCGCGCGGAGGTCTCCCCGTTCCACCGCGCGGGCGAGGGTGGTGTGAACCGCCTGGCGCGGCGGCTCGAACAGGGTGTCCATGAACTCCCGACGCAGGGCGGGGTCCGCCGAGCAGTCCGCCAGGAGCGGACTGAAGAACTCCGGTCCCATGCAGGTGAACGTCCGCACGAACATCCCCAGCGCCTCGTTGAGGTCGCACAGCGTGCAGCCGGTGTCCACCGGCGCCACGTCTCCGAGTCGCCGCTGAAGCTCGGCGAGGACGAGTTGCTGACGGGTCGGCCACCGCCGGTAGACCGCGGTCTTGCTCACTCCCGCGTGCCGGGCCACCTTCTCGACCGCCAACGCGCCGTATCCCGACTCCTCCAGCAGTTCGGACACCGCGTCGAGCGCGGCGGTGTCGATGCTGGCGTCGCGCGGCCGCCCGCCGAGCCCTTTTCCGGTCATCCGCTCCGCCATGCCTCTCATTCTCTCGCAGCCTCCCGGGGCTGTCGGGGAAACAGGGGTTGAGATGCGATACGTATCGTATGCTAACGTCGACGCATGCCGATACCGCCCTCACACGAGCGCAGTCCACGTGCGGGACGACGCGAATGGCTCGGCCTCGCGCTGCTGGCACTGCCGCTGTTCGTCCTCGCGATGGACGCCAGTGTCCTTTTCCTCGCGGCCCCGCACATCGGTGCCGACCTGGACCCCAGCCCCACGCAGTGGTTGTGGGCACTGGACGTCTACGGGTTCGTGATCGCCGGGTTCCTGGTCACCATGGGCGCCGTCGGGGACCGCGTCGGACGGCGGCGGCTGCTCCTGGTCGGCAGCCTCGCGTTCGCGGCGGCGTCGACCTGGGCGGCGCTGGCCGCCAGTCCCGAGGGATTCGTCGCGGCGCGCGCGGCACTGGGTTTCGCCGGCGCCACGTTGATGCCGTCCACGCTCGCCCTCATCCGCACGATGTTCCGCGACGACCGGCAGCGCAGCTTCGCGATCGCCGTCTGGATGACGACGTTCTCCGTCGGCGTCGCCGTCGGCCCCCTGATCGGTGGCGCGCTCCTACAGGCCTTCTGGTGGGGTTCGGTGTTCCTCGTCGCCGTGCCGGTGATGCTGCTCGCCGTCGCCCTCGGGCCGGTACTGCTCCCCGAGAGCCGGGACCCCGACCCGGCCGGGGTCGATCTGCCCAGTGTCGCGCTGTCCGTCGTCGCCCTGATCACGATCGTCTACGCGCTCAAGGAACTGGTCACGGTCGATCCCGAGCTCCTGAACCTCGGTGTCCTGGCGGTGGGTCTGGTCTCCGGCGCGGTCTTCACACGTCGTCAGCGCGGCATCGCCAACCCGCTCGTCGATCCGCTGCTGTTCCGCTCCCGGGCGTTCCGGACGGCGCTGTTCGTGCTCACCGTCGGCATCTTCACCGTCACCGCGGTCAACTTCCTGGTGCCGCAGTTCCTCCAGTCCGTCGCGGGCCTCGCGCCGCTACCGGCCGGGCTGTTGACCGTGCCGATCGCGCTGTCCGCGATCGCCGGCTCCCTGGCCGCGCCCGGCCTCGCGGGTCGTTGGGGTCCGGCCGCGGTCATCGTCGCCGGCGCGGCCCTCTCGCTCGCCGGCTACCTCGTGCTCGCCCGGGCCGCGCCGGACCGGCCGCTGTGGATCGTCGTCGTCGGTGGCGCGCTCGCGGTGCTCGGCCTGAGCCCGGCCACGGTCCTGACGACCGATCTGGTCGTCGCCTCGGCACCGGAGGAGCGTGCCGGCTCGGCGGCCGCGCTCTCCGAGACCAGCGGCGAGCTCGGCGTCGCGCTCGGGATCGCGATCATGGGGACGATCCTCACCACCCTGTACCGGTTCGGGCTCACCGACGGCCTGCCAGCCGACCTCGACCCCACCGCGCGGGACGCCGCCCGGGACGGCCTCCCCTCGGCCGAGCGCGCCTCCGAGGCGCTGCCACCGGAGCTGGCCGACGCCCTCATGACGGCGGCGCGCGAGTCCTTCGCCTCGGCCTTCGGCACCGTCGCCCTCCTCTGCGCCGGGATCACCGTCGCACTCGGTGCGGCGGTCGCGCTCCGGCTGCGCCGCCCCGGTCCCGCCCCCGACAGGTCGAGCGCGCCTGGTCTGTGACGAACGGCCGGGCCCGGCGTCAGCCGGCCGCGGCGCGCCAGCGACGGCGGCCGGGGCCGGTGGGGTGGGTGCCGGTGACGCCCATGACCACCGAGTAGAGGCTGGTGTCGCCGGCGATGAAGAGGCGGTTCCGCTTGGCGCCGCCCCAGGCGATGTTGGCGGTGGTCTCCGGGATGTGGAGGCGGCCGATCAGCGTGCCGTCCGGGTCGTAGCAGTGGACGCCGTCCCTCATCGCGGCGACCCACAGCCGGCCGTCCTCGTCGAAGCGGATGTTGTCGAAGCGCGCGCCCTCGCGGGCGGTGGCGAAGATCTCGCCGTCCGAGAGGGTGCCGTCGTCGTGGACGTCGAAGACGCGGACGACGCCGGAGCCGGTGTCGGAGACGAACAGCCGGCGCTCGTCCGCCGAGAAGACCAGGCCGTTGGGGGCGCCGAAGCAGTCGGCGACCAGCCGCACCTCACCGCTGGCCGGGTCGACGCGGTACACGTTGTTGCGGCCGATCTCGCTCTCCGCGCGGTGGCCCTCGTAGTCGCTGGTGATGCCGAAGTCCGGGTCGGAGAACCAGATCGAGCCGTCGGACTTCACCGCCGCGTCGTTCGGGCTGTTGAGCCGCCTGCCCTGCCAGCGGTCGGCCAACACCGTGATCGTGCCGTCGTGTTCGGTCCTGGTGACCCGGCGGTTGCCCTGCTCGCAGGTGACCAACCGGCCCTCGCGGTCGAGCGTGTTGCCGTTCGGGTGGCCGGCGGAGCGCCGGAAGACGCTGACGGCGCCGGTCTCCTCGTCCCACCGCAGCAGCCGGTCGTTGGGGATGTCGCTCCAGACCAGCTGCCGCCAGGCCGGCACGTAGACCGGCCCCTCGACCCAGCGGCAGCCGGTGTGCAGGACCTCCAGGCCGGCGTCACCGTTCATGCACCGCCCGGCGCGGAACCGGTCGTCGAGACACTCGTACAGCGCGGGCAGTTCGCGGCTCATGCGGGGTTCCTTCCGAGATCGGCTGCGCGCCGCCCCGGCCCGGGAGTCCGCGGCGACCCGAGGTGAAGCCTGCGGAACAACGCCTGGTCACCGCAAGATCCCGACCTGTCGGAGAGTCGCGGATCACACCGGCCACGAGGCGCGGCCGGTCAGCGCAGGTGGTGGCGGTCGGCCCAGGTGGAGATCGCCGTGGCGATGTCGGCCGGGCGGTCCTCCATGGCGTGGTGGCCGGCCGGGCCGAGGTGGGTGGTCTCCAGGGCGGCCACGTGCCGCGCGCACCAGGCGGCCAGTTCCTCGCGGATCAGCAGCGTGGGGGAGCCCTCGAACGTCATGAGCAGCTTGGGGACCTCGGGGCTGTCGGCGAGCCACGCGTCGTACGCCTCGATGCGGGCGACGAGGTCGGCGGGGTCGCCGCCGAGCGGCAGTTGGCGGGCCCAGGCCAGGACCGGGCGGCGGCTGTCCGGGGTCGGGAACGGCGCCAGGTACTCGGCGAGATCCGCCTCGGAGACGGGCGTGAGCACGCCGCCCGTGAACGCCTGGCGGACGAACAGGTCCTGCTTCAGGAAGAGTTCCTCGCCGACGCCCGGGGTGCGGATCTTCTCGGCGCGGGCGCGCGCCTGCTCGGAGAGCTCGTCCCAGGCCATCGGCCGGATGATGGTCTCGAAGAAGGCCAGGCCGGCGACGCGATCCGGGTGGCGGGCGGCCCAGTCGAAGGCGAGGGAGCCGCCCCAGTCGTGGCCGACGAGGACCACCCGGTCCAGGCCGAGGGCGTCGAACCAGGCGTCCAGGTAGCGGGCGTGGTCGGCGAACCGGTACGCGAGGTCCGGCTTGCCGGAGCGGCCCATGCCGATCAGGTCGGGCGCGAGGAGCCGGCCGGCGCCGACGCCCGGCAGCACGTGGCGCCAGGAGTGGGACGAGCCGGGGTTGCCGTGCAGGAAGACGAACGTCGTCGTGGCGTCGGCGGTGCCGGTCTCGTGGTGGTGGATGGTCGAGTCGAGGACGGGTGTCTCGGGCATGGCGTCGATCTCCAGGGCGGGGTGGGTCAGTCGAGAGG
>NZ_SMKI01000302.1 GCF_004348415.1 Streptomyces hainanensis | reverse complement strand
GGCCGGGTCGCCGTCAGGGGCAGTTGTCCCTTGAGCATCCGGCCGCCGTCCCCGGTGAGCCGCAGGTAGTAGTCGGCGGAGCAGGGGGTGCCGTCCTCGTCCAGGGCCCAGATGCCGGAGCCGGCGGGCACCTGGGAGGCGTTCTCGGCGGTCCTGGCGATCTGGTGGCCCTCGTTGTACTCGTCGAACATCGAGATGTAGAAGCCCTGCACGCCGACCCGGCACAGGTTGTAGAACTGCCGCCACATGAAGTCGCCGTGGACCCGCTGGCGGAGCTGGAGGTCGCCGGGCAGGACGCAGGGCTGGTAGTCCACGCCGTGCGCGTCGCACTCGGCCTGGTCGGGCAGGTTGACGTTCTGGTAGAAGTTGTCGGCGTCGGCGATGGTGCCGATGCGTCCCACCATCCAGGGCGAGAGCATGTCGAGCGCGCGGTAGACGCCGAGGAAGCCGGGCCTGGAGTCGCCGGTGCCGGTGCGCCAGTGGGTGGGCACGCCGCCCATGACGTAGCAGCCCTGTGCCTGGAACCAGCTGATGACGTCGAGGCACACCTCGGGCGGCCAGGCCTTGTTGCTCTCGTTGAAGCCGAAGCCCCAGATGCCCACGACGGGCCGGCCGTTCTGGATCGCGTAGGCGGAGGAGGCGGTGTGGGCGCGCATCCGGTTCGTCCAGTCGGCCTTGATCTCCTGCTGCATGGCCGTCCAGCCGGTGACGTCGTACATGATGTAGAACTTCCGGCCGTGCGTCTCGGCGGCCCTGCGCACCTTGGTGGCCATGGCGTCGCGGGTGGGGCCCTCGGGCGAGTTGGGGTTGAACCGCTGCAACGCGGCGGTGTCGTGGGCGTTCTCCCGCATCCAGCGGAAGTGGGTGTCCACCGTCTGGTCGTCGTGGGAGGAGAAGAGCGCGGCGCGCTGACCGCCGTTGAGGTTCGGGTAGGCGGTGGGGTAGGTGCGGGTGTAGTCGCGGACGTCGGGCCAGCTCTTGATCGTGGTGTTGGTCGGCGACGGTGGCTGCGAGGCGTTGGCCGACCAGTGCCACCAGCTGTTGATGGGCGCGCCGTCGCCGATGCAGGCGAACCAGCCCTGGTAGCCGACGGTGACCTTGCCGACCACGTCGCCCGGCGGGCTGGCCAGCGGGGCGGGCGCGGCGAGGGCGGCCGGGGTGCCCAGCGTCGCCCCGGCGGCCGCGGTGGTCCCGGCGGCGAGGGTGGAGGTGACGAACGTGCGACGGGTGAGGGCCATCGCGATGTCCTTTCGTGTGGGGGTGTGATCGCTCGGTGGTGGCCCGGGCGCCGCCCCGGCTGTGGGGTGGGAGGCGGCGCCCGGGCCGGCTCTGCCGATCAGGGCTCGGAGATTCCCTGGCCGACGAACTCCACCCAGTTGACGTTGAGTTCGCCCGTCGTCTTGACGAAGTACAGCGGGCCGCTGGTGGTCGCGGTCGCGCCGCTCACCGCGCCGGTGAAGTCCTGGTAGGTCTGCCAGGCTCCGGTGGGCTCGACCTCGATGGTCGCGACGACGGGGCCCTCCGGGTCACCGGTGCGGACCTCGACGGTGGCGCCGAGGGTCGGCGAGGCCGCGCGCAGGCCGATCGCGTCGACGCCGGTGAGGTTGACCGGGTTCCACGCCCAGTAGTCGCCGTTGTCGATGTGCCCGATGTTCTGGCCGCCGCCCGCCGAGTCGCCGGTGTTCTCGGTCTGGACGCCCGGGGTGCCGCCGGGGGGAGCCGAGGCCACCCGGCCGGTCTCGTCGAAGTGTTCGGCCTCGCGGTGGCCCGGCTGGAGGACGATCACCTCCTGCGTCGTCAGCGGTGGCGCCTGACCGTCGCCCTGGTCGGTGTAGGTGACGGTGACCGTGCCGAAGATGTTGGCCCCGGTGTGGCCCTCGTCCCCGGGCAGCGGGAAGGTGCCGGTGCAGCCGCGGTACTGCTCGTAGCCGTGTGAGTGTTCGTCGTGCCCGAGCCCGGGCTGCACGACCACCTCCTGGCAGTCGACCTCGCCGTCCTCGGCGTCGGTGACGGTGACCTGGTAGGCGATGGTGTCGCCGAACCTGAAGATCCCGCCGTCCGGCGGCGCCTGGACGGTGATCTCGGGCGCCGTGTTGCCCGAGGTGATGTCCAGGCTGGAGTTGCCGGTGCGGCCGGTGGTGTCCGTGACGGTGAGGCGGGCGGTGTAGCGGCCGGGTTCCGCGTAGGTGAAGGTGGGCGTCGCCTCGGTGCTGTCCTCGGTGCCGTCGCCGTCGAGATCCCAGGAGTAGTCGAGCGCCGTGCCGTCCGGGTCGTACGACGCGGTGCCGTCGAAGGCGACCTGGAGCGGCGCCTGGCCCGCGGTCCGGTCGGCGGTGAAGCTGGCGACCGGGGCGCGGCTGCCCTGGACCCAGTCGACGCGGTACAGGCCCGAGTCGGCGTTGTTCCCGCCGAAGCCGCTCCCCCAGTCGATCACGTACAGCGCGCCGTCGGGGCCGAACCGCATCGCGTGCGGCCGGGTGAAGTCCAGCCCCTGGAGGAACGCCGAGACGTCGGCGACCTCGTCGCGCTCCTCGGTGAGCTGGACGGAGAACAGCCGGCCGTTGTTCCAGTCGGCGAACACCGTCTTGCCGTCGAAGTACGCCGGCCATTTGCGGTCGGAGTCCAGGTCGGGGTCGTAGGCGTAGGCGCCGCTGGTCATCGGGGCGCCGTTGCCGCCGACCTCCGGCACGCCGGTGCTGGACGCGCCCATCCACATCTCGGCGGGGACGGCGGCGGGCAGTCGGGTGCGGCCGGTGTTGTTCGGCGAGTCGTTGACGGGCGCGGCGCAGTCGAACGCCTCGCCGGCGGTGCCGGTGGCGAAGTCGTGGTCCATATAGGGGGTGTTGTCGCCGACGCAGTAGGGCCAGCCGTAGAAGCCCGGCTCGTCGACGATGTTCCACTCGACGCGGCCGTCGGGCCCGCGGGTCGGGTCGGCGGCGCCGGCGTCCGGGCCGTAGTCGGCGACGAACAGGTGGTCCGTGGTGGGGTCGATGCCGATCCGGAAGGGGTTGCGGAAGCCCATGGCGTAGATCTCGGGGCGGGTGTCCCTGGTGCCGGGCCGGAAGAGGTTGCCCCTGGGGATCGTGTAACCGCCGTTGGGCCGCGGGGTGATGCGCAGTACCTTGCCGTTCAGGACGGCGCTGTTGGCGGAGGTGCGCTGGGCGTCCCAGGCGGCGCGTCCCTCCTGTTCGTCGATCGGCGTGTAGCCGTCGGAGGCGAAGGGGTTGGTGTTGTCACCGGTGGCGATGTACAGGTTGCCGCCGCCGTCGAACTGCAGCGCGCCGCCCGCGTGGCAGCACTGGTCCCGCTGGACGTCGATCTCCAGGACCACCTTCTCGCTGGCGGGGTCCAGGGTGCTGTCGGGCCTGACGGTGAAGCGCGAGACGCGGTCGACGGGATCGTCGCCGGCGGGCGAGTGGTAGAGGTAGATCCAGCCGTTCCGCTCGAACCTCGGGTCGAGGGCGACGCCGAGCAGGCCGAACTCCTGTCCGGTGTAGACCGGCAGCGTGGCGGCGGTGACGAGGGAGCCGTCGGTGAGCACGACGCGGACGGCGCCGTTGCGGTCGATGTAGAAGACCCGGCCGTCGTCCGCGATCGCCAGCTCCATGGGGTTGCTGGTGTTGTCGTCGAGGGCGACCCGCTCGAAGCTGTCGCTCAGCGAGGCGTGGCAGTTGGCGTCGAGCGCGCCCGCGGCGGTCTGGATGCCGCCGAGCAGGTGCCCGAGGAACGCCGGGTCGGCGAAGGACTCGGCGCCGTGGCCCATGCCCGTGTACCAGGAGCGGCCGCCCTGGTAGTCCTGGCACCAGGAGACGGGGTGCTCGACGCCCATCGTGCCGCCGGTGTAGGTGTTCTCGTCGAGCGAGGCGAGGACGTGCACGTCGCCGCGCGGGTTGGCGCGGTAGTCGTACCACTCGTCGGACCGCTCCCAGAGCACCGGCAGGTCGGCGGTGGACGGGTGGGCCGGGTCCTCGACCTTGACGGTGGCGGTCCCCGGGGCCGGGTGGCTCTGGAAGTAGGCCCCCACCAGACCGCCGTACCAGGCCCAGTCGTACTCCGTGTCCGCGGCGGCGTGGACGCCGGCGTAGCCGCCGCCGGCCCGGACGTACCGCTCGAAGGCCGCCTGCTGGTCGTCGTCGAGCACGTCGCCGGTCGTGGAGAGCCAGACGACGACGTCGTACCGGGCCAGGTCCTCGTCGTTGAAGACGGCCGCGTCCTCGGTGGTGGTGACGTCGAAGTCGTTCTCCTCGCCGAGCTCCTCGATCGCGGCCATGCCGGCCGGGATGGAGTCGTGCCGGTAGCCGGCGGTCTTGCCGAACACGAGGGCGCTGAACTCCTCGGCGCCCGGGCGGGGTTCGGCGGCCGCCGGGCCGACGGCCAGGCCGGCCCCGACGAACATGGCCAGCGCCGCGGCTCCCAGGCGCAGGGTCGGTCTGCGAAACGGACGGACTGTCGGGACTCTCACGCGTGCTCCTCGCTCACAAGCGGATGGGCGTGCACCTGTGCGTACGGAGCGGGCGCCGTCGTCCGGGCGCCGCGCCCCGTCCCCGTTCGTCGTTCGGCGGCGTGCCGGGGGCACCCGGCCCCCGACACGCCTACAAAATCGATCGACTTGATAGAGGAAGTTAGAAGCGCTCGCCGAGCGGGTCAAGGTGTCGCGCGGCGGCTCGCGGCCACGAGCGCGGGAGGCCCGCTCAGCCCCGGTGCCGGTCCGTGGCGACGAGGTCGGTCACGGCGGGCGGGCGTTCGACGGCGCGGGTGACGGGGAGCGTGCCGCCCTCCTTCGCGGCGTCGAGGAGGGTGAGCATCACGTCCAGCACGTGGGCGGCGAGTTCGGCCGAGGCGAGGTGGGGCCGGCCGCTGTCGAGGGCGTCGGCCAGGTTCGCCAGGCCGATGCCGCGCCCGCCGGGGTGGTATCCGGCGGAGGTGGGCAGCGGCTCCCAGGTGCCGCCGCCCCGGCCGAGGGCCGTCGTGCCGTCGAAGCCGTTCGGGTCGGGCACGGAGAGCGAGCCCGCCGTGCCGTAGACCTCGATGTGCGGCAGCCGCGCGTCGTGGACGTCGAAGCTCATCACGAGCGTGGTGACCGCGCCGCCGGCGTGGTGCAGCAGACCGGTCACATGGGTGTCTACCTCGACGGGGAACCGGGTGCCCGCGCGCGGGCCGCTGCCGATGACGCGCTCCGCCCGGGAGCGGGAGGCGGCGCCGGCGACCCTGGTGACCGGGCCGAGCAGGTGGACGAGGGCGGAGAGGTAGTAGGGGCCCATGTCGAGCAACGGGCCGCCGCCCGGCTGGTAGTAGAACTCCGGGTCCGGGTGCCACCGTTCGTGCCCGGCGGTGGTCATGAACGCGGTGGCCGCGACGGGCGTGCCGATCAGCCCGTCGTCGACCGCCCGGCGGGCGGTCTGGACGCCGGTGCCCAGCACCGTGTCCGGCGCGCATCCGACCCGCAGCCCGCTCCGGGCCGCCTCGGCGAGCACCGCGTCGGCCTCGTCCCGGGTGGCGGCCAGGGGCTTCTCGCCGTAGACGTGCTTGCCGGCCCGCAGCGCGGCCAGGCTGACGGCGGCGTGGGCGGCGGGGAGGGTGAGGTTGAGGACGGCGTCGACGTCGTCGCGCGCCACCAGCGCCTCGGCGGAGCCGACGACGGCGACGTCGCCCCGGGTCTGGTCGGCCAGGCGCCGGGCCCGCGCCGGGTCGAGGTCGGCGACGGCGGTGACGCGCAGCGTGTCGAGGCGTTCCAGCGTCGTCAGGTAGGCGGCGCTGATCGCTCCCGCGCCGACGATGCCGATGTTCAGCGGCTTGCCCACAGCATGCCTCTTTCGGTGAGGGTGCGAACCTGCGGTATGTCGAAGTCGTCGAGCTTGTGGCCGATGGTGGACACGAAGACCCGGCCGCTCCCCCACGTCCTGGTCCACACGGCGGGGACGACGGCGGGGCGCGACCGGGTCTCGTCGGCGTCGAAGGTGACGGTGGCCAGCACGTCGATCAGTGGATCGGTGGCCACCCAGTACTGCTCGGTGTGCACGTCGAACGCGCCGAGCCCGGCGATCACCGGGTGGTCGGCGTGGTCGGCGACCGGGCTGACGCGGTGGTGGACGAAGCCGGGCGGGTGCACGAGGAACTGCCCGCCGGTCAGCAGCGTGTAGTCGAGGCTCCCGCGGAAGGCGTCGACGATGCCGCCGTGCCAGCCGGCGAGACCCGTGCCGGCCCGCACGGCGGCGGCCAGCCCGGCGCACTGCCCCGGGGTGATCTCGCCCATGGTCCAGCACTGGACGATCAGGTCGGTGGCGGCCAACGCCTCGGCGTCCTCGTAGACGTCGAGGGACTCCGCGGTCCGCACCCGGAAGCCGTGCTCGGCGAGGAAGGGGAGGAAGAGGTCGGTGGCTTCCACGGGCCGATGGCCGTCCCAACCGCCGCGCACCACCAGGGCTGTTCGAGAATCGGACGTCAAGGTGACAACTCCACAAGTCGGTCAATCGAGTTGACTGAACACTAGGAACGGCCGCCGAAGGGTGTCAACGCCGAGCCCCCTATTCATCATTCAATTTGAGAAACTTCTTACGCGAGTCTTTCCGCCACGGCACGCGGTCGTTAGCTTCTGGTGCGGACCAGGTCTTCCTCCCCCCCTTCCTCTCCCCCCACGAGGTGACCCATGTACCGCAGAGTCCTGTTCGGCCTCGTCGGCGTGGCGGTGCTGACCGCCGGCGCCCTGACCGGCCTGCCGGGCCACGAGGGGCGGGCGAGCGCCGCCGCCCCCCTCGACTCCCCGGCCCCGGCGGCCGCCGCGGCCGGCGCCACCACGCCCTTCGTGACCGTCGAGGCGGAGTCCGGCACCCTCGGCGGCGGCGCCCGCGTCCGCTCCCTCACCCCGGGGGCGGCGGCGCCGACCGCGGCCTCCCTGGAGACCGAGGCGTCGGGCTACGCGCTCGTCGAACTGCGGGCCAACGGCGACTCGGTGACGCTGCGCAACGACACCGGCGCGAACGCCAACTCCCTCGTGGTGCGCGCCTCGATCCCGGACGCGCCACAGGGCGGCGGCATCACGGCGACGCTGAACCTGTACGTGAACGGCACGTTCCGGCAGGCGATCACGCTGAGTTCGCGCCAGTCGTGGAACTACCGCGACGCGACCACCCATCCGGACGACCCGAACGCCGGCGGCCAGCCCTACCACTTCTACAACGACTTCCCGGTGCGGGTCACGGGCGCGCCGATCGCCCCCGGCAGCACCATCAGGCTCCAGAAGGACAGTGCCAACACGGCCGCCGTCTACGACATCGACTCCGTCGACCTGGAGAACGTCGGTGCCGCCAGGACCCGGCCGGCGAACTCGCTCTCCGTCCTGGACTACGGCGCGGACCCGAACTTCGGCACCGACTCGACGGTCGCCATCCAGAACGCGGTGAACGCCGCCCGGGGCCGCGGCATGTCGGTGTGGATCCCACCGGGCACCTATCTGACCAACAGCCTGGTCTCCAGGCCGTTGGACCTCACCGGCGTGACGGTGCGGGGCGCCGGCATGTGGCACACGACCCTCTACCGCAGGGTTCCGCTGCCGGCCGTCTCCTGGCGTTCGCAGATCCTGGTGGGCTCCGGCACCACGCTGAGCGACGTCCAGATCGACAGCAACGCCGTCTGGCGGGGTGTCGGCGGCAGCGGCGGCTCGGACTACGGCGTCAACGCCAGCGGGGCGGGCGGCTGGCTGATCGACCGGATCTGGACCCGGCACACCGACGCCAACTGGCTGTCCGGCAGCAACGGCGTCGCCCGCGACAGCCGGAGCTCGGACAGCTACGGCGACGGCTTCAACATCAACAACGGCAACACGCCGCACCCCGACCGCCTCGGGCGCGACATCACGGTGCAGAACAACTTCGTCCGGGGGTCGGGCGACGACTCCTTCGCGGTGTACTCCGACGCCGGCGCCAGCGGCACCAACGGCCAGCTGAGCGGGGCGCGGGTGCTCGACAACACGGCGGTCGCGCCCTGGTGGGCCAACGGACTGCGGATCGCCGGCGGCCGGGACATCGAGATGCGGGGCAACCTGGTGAACAGCGTGTCGTCGAACAGCGCCCTGGACATCGGCGTGTTCGGCGACAGCGGCCACCCGCTGGAGTCCGCCACCGTCAGCGGCAACGTCCTGAACGGCGGCGGCGGTTGGAACGGCGTCCGGCACGGCGTGCGGATCAGCTCGCCGCCCGCCACCTCGCACTTCCCGACCGCCTACACCAACGTCACGCTGAGCGGCAACATGATGCGCGGGGCCCTGCGCGCGGGCCTCTTCGTCGACCGGACGCGCGTCAATGTGACGTTGTCGAACAACACCATCGACGGCCCGGCCGCCCAGGGCATCTGGATCACCTCGGGGGTGACCGGCTCGGGGAACTTCTCCGGCAACACGATCAGCAACCTGCGCCCCGGCCAGGTCGCGATCCGGAACGACTCGTCCGGCACCTTCCCGATCTGACCGCCTCGGCCACGGCCCGGCCGGTCGCGTGCCCCACGGGGCACGCGACCGGCCGGGGCGCCGGATCAGTAGGGGTTCTCGGCGTGGGTGAGGGTCTCCCAGGCCACGAAGAGGTTGTTGGTGCCGGCCGGGCGCTGCCGCTCGGTCAGGGCCTGGGTGTTGGTCATGGCGTAGCCCATGCGGTTGTTCAGGGCGTTGAACCCGACCTCGGTGACCGGGCCGAGCCCGGTGGTGACGGAGCCGCCGCACAGCCAGCCGGGCACCGCGTTGCCCAGCTGGTAGCCGGAGTGGAAGCCGAGGGCGTGGCGCAGCCGGTCGGCGAGGCGCGGGTAGAGGTCCTCCCCCTGGATGCGGCTGGTCTCGGCGACGTGCGCGATGGCCGCGATGCCGTATCCGGTGTGGGTGAAGTCCCGGCAGGTCTCCTGGGCCAGGCCGTTCACGAAGGTGGTCTGGCCGTGCCAGTACGCGATGATCTCCGCCTCGGTGTCGCGGCCGTCGCCCGGAACGGTCTCCGGCAGGGCGCCGTCGGAGGTCAGGTAGACGAAGGCGGGGACCCGGGTCAGGAACCGGTTGACCGCCGTGTCGTAGGCGGATCGGTCCTCCAGGTGGACGGCGATGGAGATCGCCGCCTCCATCATGGTGAGTTCCCAGTTGCCGTTGCTGCGGGAGCCGCCGATGACCTCCGGCAGATAGACGTCGCGCAGCATGGTGCGGAACCGGTCGGCGGCCGGCCAGTCGCCGTACGCGTAGCGGATGATCTCGGCGGCGCGCGGCCAGACCGAGCCCGCCCAGCCGGTCTGGAGCGGGGCGTTGCTGTTGGTGTGGTCGCGGATCACCGCCGACCAGGCGTCCATGATCTCGATCGACTTCTCCGCGTACCGGCTGTCGCCGGTGAGGGACCAGGCGAGCGCCGTGGTGTAGGCGGCGATCGCGTCCTCGCGCTCGTCGGTGCAGCCGTTGTTGGGGTTGGAGTACGAGCCGCACTCGACGATCTGGCGCGGGCTGGGGGCTCGGGAGAGCGAGGCGTAGCGGGAGGCCATCATCTGGTCGAACGCCGCCGCCCAGGGCTGGGCGCGGGCCGCCACCCGGTCGCGGACGAAGTCGAGTTGGTCCTCGCCGACCAGCACGCCCGGGTGGGCGAAGGTGGCCGGGGCGGCCGCGGTGGCCGGCGCGGGGCCGGGCCGGGCGTCGGCCCCGGCGTCGGCCCTGGCGCGCTCGCCGGCGCCGAACGGCAGCGCGGCGAGCAGGGCGAGCGCGGCGACGAGGACGATCAGGATCCTGCGGGTGGGTCTGTCGGACATGTGGGGCCCCTTTCGGATGTCGCCGGCGGGCCGGCGACACGGGGGTGGGGGTGTGGTCGCCCTCCGATGCGGGCTGGGTG
>NZ_SMKI01000301.1 GCF_004348415.1 Streptomyces hainanensis | reverse complement strand
CGACCTGACGATCGTCAGGTCGCGAGCCCCCCGGCACCCGTCGTTCGGCTAGGGCCGCGGAGCGGCACGGGTGGTGCGGCGGCCCAGCGTGAGGTCGAGGACCGGTGCGACGGTTCCGCCGAAGGTGGCTCTCGCCTCGGCGGCCGGCAACTGTCGCGGATCGGTGCCGTCCGGGAGGAGGTAGTTGACGAAGCTCACCACGCTGAGGTCCCCGAGCACCCACCAGGCGTAGGCCTGGTCGGGCCGGCTGGCCGGGTTGCGCACGACGAGTCCCGAGCCGTTGAGGGGCTCGTAGGGTCCGGTCAGCGTGGGTGCGACGAAGCCGTACAGGCCCGTGGGCGCGCCCGGCGGGTGGAACGACTGGCGGCCGGTGCAGAAGAAGAGGTGGTAGCGGGACTGGTGGACGACGACGTGCGGGCGTTCGATCTCGTGGTTGACGCCGTCTGCCACCAGGAGCGGCGGAAGCAGGGCCCAGCCGCCGGCGGTCTCCCGCGCGAGGGCGACGGCGCCCATGAAGCGGTCGCCCCACGGCACACTGGCCGCGACGAGCAGGTACGCGACGCCGTCGGCCGGGTCGCGGAACCAGGCGGGGTCGCGGAAGGCCCTGATCCGCCCGGGGCCGCCGTCGATCTCGTCGGCCGGCAGGTAGGAGAGGCCGTCGGAGCGCAGCACGACGCGGTGTTCCACGTCCCGGGCGAGCCGGGTCGCGCCGTCCCCCGTGATCAGCTTCGGGCGTGCCTCGACGACGCGTTGGTGGAACGTGGGGCGGGCCTCACCGCGTTCGCCGGTGGCGGTGTAGAAGACGGACACCGTGCCGTCGGATCGTAGGAGGGCGGACCCCGACCACTCGCGGCTGCCAGGGGACGCGTCGTCGGGGAAGACGTGCCCGAGATCCGTCCAGCGGTCGTCAGCCCTGGCCAGCAGGTGGAGGCGGGCGATGTCGTGGCGGTGCTCGGGGTGGCCGACGGCGGGCGCGGAGAGCGCCATCCACAGCTCGCCCTCCCGGACCGTGGCGGTGGTGCCGTCCTCCCGCCGCACCGGCCACAGGTCCCAGATGTCGTGGCCGGGGAGCACGCGGGGCGTGGTGGCGTGGTCGATGACGGGCGCGGTGGTCGCCGGTTCCTCGATGAGCCGATCGAGGTCACGCTGGGTCCACCGGGTGGGGCGGGTGTCTGTCACGCCTGTCCTGTCGTCGGGCCGTTGTCGTTCGGCATGGCTCGGTCAGCCCTTCACTGAGCCCTGCAACAGGGCGGAGACGAAACGGCGTTGGAAGATGAGGAACACGATGAGCGTGGGCGCGAGGATCAGCAGGGATCCCGCGCACAGCAGGGGGATGTCCGTGCCCCACTGGCCCTGGAAGGCGCCCAGCGCGCCGGCCATGGTGCGCTTCGCCGGATCGTCGACCAGGACGATGGCGAGCAGGAACTGGTTCCAGGTCCACAGGAACAGCAGGATGGCGAGGGACGAGATCGCGGGTGCGGCCAGCGGGACGTGGACGCGCCAGAAGAGCTGCCACACGTTGGCGCCGTCGAGTTGGGCGGCCTCGGAGAGGTCGTCCGGCAGGTTGATGAAGTGCGCGCGCATCCAGTAGACCGCGAAGGGCATGAACAGGCCGATCAGCGGCAGGATGATGGCCCACCTGGTGTTGAGGAGGCCCATGTCGCGCACCAGGTAGTACAGCGGCGTGATGATGCCCTCGAAGGGGAGGGTCAGTCCGAGCACGAACATCAGGAACACCAGGTGGCGCCCCGCCATCCGCAGGTGTCCGAGGGCGAAGCCGGCCATCGTGGCCAGCACCAGTGACACCGGCACCACGCCGAGCACGATCAGCGTGCTCGACCACAGCAGATCGCCCATGTGGGCCGCCCGGAACGCGTCGGCGAAGTTGCCCCACCGCGGTTCGCTCGGCCACTCCAGACCGGACGGGTAGCTGCCGGAGGGGTGGAGGGCGGTCACGAACAGGCTGATGAAGGGCACGATCGTGAAGGCCATCAGCAGGACGAGGAACACCCGCCCCGTCCACGCCTCGCGTTTGCCGACGATCATGGCCGCTCCCTGGTGAGCCGCTGGACGGGTAGGACGCAGAGGAGCACGAGGGCCATGAGGACCACGGCGAGCGCGGAGGCCACGCCGATCTCCCGGTCGGAGAACGCCTGGTAGAAGATCTCCAGGCCGGGGACCATCGTCGAGTTGCCCGGTCCTCCCTGGGTGGAGATGTAGATGATGTCGAAGCTGGCCAGGGCCGAGATGACGGTCACGGTGACGCACACGCCGATCTCCTGGCGCAGGCTGGGCACGGTGACGGAGAAGAACTCGCGCAGCGGCCCCGCCCCGTCGAGCCGCGCGGCCTCGTAGAGCGCGGGGTCGATCCTGCTCATGCCGGCGAGCAACAGCAGGGTGCACAGGCCGAGTTGGACCCAGGCGCCGATCACGCCGACGGCCGGCAGCGCGGTGGAGAGGTCACCGAGCCAGGCCCGGGTCACCCCGCCGAGGCCGATGGCCGACAGCAGTTGGTTGACCAGGCCGTCCGAGGACAGCAGCCAGCTCCAGGTGATACCGGCGGCCACCAGCGGGATGACCTGGGGGACGAACACCACCGTCCGGGCGACCACGGCGAGCCGGCTGGCGGCGATCCGCCGGATCGTGGCGGCGATCGCCAGGCCGAGCAGCACGGGTATCACGCTGAAGAACACGATCAGCCGGATGGCGTTGAGGATCGTGTCGAGCAGCTCGGGATCGGTGAAGACGCGCCCGTAGTTGTCGAGGCCGACCCAGGTCGAGGGCCCGATGCCGTTCCACTGGTAGAGCGAGTACTGCGCGGTGAGGACCATCGGCCACAGCACGAACACGGCGTAGGCGGCCAGCGCCGGGGCGGCGAAGGCCCACCCGACCCACCACCTGGTGCGGAGTCCGGCCGGAGCGCCGGGCCGGAGTCCGGGCCGGCGGCCCCGGCCCGGCGCTCCGGCCGGACCGGGGCCGGGCTTCGGGCCCGTGGACGGCGACGTCATTCCGTTCAGCTCCCGGCCTCGATCTCGTACTCGCTCTGCACGGCGGCCAGCAGCCCATCGGGGTCCTGGTCGCCCGCGAACAGCCGCTGCAACTGGGGGGTCCAGCCCTTGGCGTAGACGGATCCGGTGGCGTTGGCGATGAAGTCCATCGCGCCGTCGTCCTCGGCTATCCGGGCGCCGGCGGCGAGAGTCTGCCCGGTGACGCTGTCCTCGGCCACGTCCGGCATGTGCGCGTCCGGGAGGCCCATCGGGTGCGATCCGCCGACCTCGACCACGATCTCGCGGGCGCGCTCGTCGGTGGCCGCCCAGTCGAGGAAGAACGCGGCCTCGTCGGGGTGCGCGGCGTTGGCGCTGATCCCGTACGTCAGGGGCGCGGACATCGTCGCGACGGGGCCGCCCTCCTCGGCCGGCGGCATCAGGAAGAAGCCCACCTCGCCCGGCATCTCCCCGTCGAGGTTCCCCGACTCCCAGTCGCCGTTGAACATGAGCAGGGCGTCGCCGGCCATGAAGGTGCTCATCATCTGGGCGTACTCCATGGCGTTGGCGTCCGCGTCGAAGTAGCCCGCCTCGATCCACTCCTGGAGGTGGCGCACCGCGGCGAGGTTCGACGGGGTGTCGATGGTGACGCCGGGCTTCTGGAAGATCCAGTCGTTGATCGGACCGGCCGCTCCGTAGGCCGCCATCAGGTTCTGCAACGGGAAGGCGAACCCGCCGGTGGCGCCGCCGTTGAACTGGACGATCGGGACGATCCCGGCGGCCTTGGCGCTGGCGAGCAGGTCGTCGAACTCGGCGAGTGTGGCCGGCGGGGCGGCCATGCCTATCCGCTCGGCGAGCGTCCGGTTGTAGAAGACGCCGGTCATGCTGAAGTTCAGGCCCATCGCGTACAGCGAGCCCTCGCCCCGGGGCCGGCCCCCTTCCCCGACACGCAGCTGTTCGAGCTGCGACGGGGGCCAGTCGCTCCAGCCGAAGACCTCCGCGTACCCGTCGAGGTTCAGCAGCAACCCGTCCCCCACCAGCTCGGAGACCTGCGGCAACCGCATGAGGTCCGGCGGGTCGTCGGCCAGGACCCGCGGCGCGTTCTGGGTGATCACCGCGAACTGGTCCTCACGGATGTCCCACGTGACGTTGGGGAACTGCCTGGTGAACTCGTCGGTCAGCGCCCTCGCCAGGGGGAAGCCGGTCTCGAAGTAGGCCTTCAGGGTCACCGGTTCGGTGCCGATGGTCGGCGCCGCGGAGGGCGAGGGGCTGGTGCCTGACGGCCGTGACCCGCCACCGCCCGGCCCACCGCAGCCGACGGCCAGTGTCCCCGCGATGGCGAGGAACCCGAGCGCGGCCTCCCGACGGCTGATGGAACGCGTCATTGCGCACACTCCGTTGGACTCGTGGCTGACCGGCTGGCGCCCAGGCGTCCCGAGCCGGTTGCTAAATCGTGTTAGCGGCCGCTAGTGTTACCGCCGCATTCCCAGCTGTCAAGATGCTTGTCAGACTCGACGCCCTGGAGGTCCGCCGGTGAGCCCACGACGGGTGACCATGACCGATGTCGCCAAGCACGCGGGCGTCTCGCGCACCACGGCGTCCCTGGTGCTCTCCGGGCGAGGCCGTGAGCTGCGGATATCGCAGAGCGTCGAGCGACGGGTCCTCGAGGCGGCCCAGGAGTTGGAGTACCGCCCCGACATCGTCTCCCAGAGCATGCGCACGGGCACCACGAGGACCATCGGGTTCGTCTCCGACACCGTCGCGACCTCGCGGCTGGCCGGCGACATGATCAAGGGCGCGTTGGAGGCGGCCCGGGAGCGCGGCGTGATGCTGTTCATCGGTGAGACCGAGGGTGAACCCGACCTGGAACGCGGCCTGCTGGAGGCCATGCAGGACCGCCGGGTCGACGGCATCGTCTTCGCCTCGATGTTCACCAGGACCATCCCTGTTCCCGCCGCCCTCACCACCGCGCCGGCCGTCCTCCTCAACGCGCTCCCGGCGGAGCCCTGCCCCCTGCCGTCGGTGGTGCCCGACGAGATCGAGGCCGGCCGCGCCGCCGCCCGCGTCCTGCTCGACGCCGGCCACCGCGACGGCATCCACCTCGTCGGCGCCGGCCCCGACATCGACGACGTGCCCCCCGGGACGGTCGCCGGCGTCGAACGACTCACCGGCATCCGCGACGTCCTCGACCGGGCCGGGGTGGAGATCGCCGGCGGCCGGGTGTGCCCCGACTGGCAGCCGGAGCACGGGTACGCGGCGACCGCCGAGCTGCTGGAACGCGAGCGGCCCCGCGCGCTGGTCTGCCTCAACGACAGGCTCGCCCTCGGCGCCTACCAGGCCCTCGACGGCGCCGGCCTGAAGGTGCCCGACGACGTCTCCGTGGTCTCCTTCGACGACCACCCCATCGCGACCTGGATCCGGCCGAAGCTCACCACCGTCGCGCTCCCCCACCACGAGTTGGGGCGGGAGGCCGTCGACGTCCTCTTCGCCGAGATCGACCGGCGCCGCGAGGGGCGCGATCCGGACAGCCGGTCGCGCCGGGTCCCCATGCCCGTCCGCCGGCGCGACTCGGTGGCCGCGCCGCGCGCCTGACCCGTTCGCCGCGCCAACGGTCCTGTCGCCGGCGGAGTTCCTTCAGCCTGCCCCGCAACTGCCGGAGGGCCGCGCCTCGAAGGGGATCGCCGATTGAGGAACGATCGTTCTTGACTCGTCGTTCCTTAATTGTCTACCGTGGTGGCCGTGGGCAGGCCGAGAGCATTCGACGAGGACGAGGCGGTGCGGGCCGCCGTCGGTCTGTTCGGCGGGCGCGCGTATGACGGCGTGTCCGTTGACGATCTCGTCAACCACCTCGGCGTGCACCGCAACAGCCTGTACAAGACGTTCGGCAGCAAGCGCGGCCTCTACCTGATCGCGCTGCGCCGCCATCTCGCCGACGACGTCCGCCCCTTGCTCGACGCCCTCGCCGGCGCGTCGGACGCCGCGGCGGCGTTGCGGCTCGTCACCTCGGCCGACCTCGGCCTGCTTCTCCTCGCGGCGATCGAACGCGCACCGGTCGACGAGGAGGTCGCCTCCGAGGTGAAGGCCGCCCTGGCCGCCGTCGACCGGGCGATCGCCGACGCGCTCGGCGTTCCCGCCGACCTGGCCGCCGCCCTCACGTCCGCCGCGCTGGGCATCCTCCTGCGCGGCAACCCCGACAACGCCGCCACCGCGCTGACCCGGCACCTCGCCCCTCTCACCTGAAAAGGAACCGACATGGCACTGGTACGGATCGAGGGCGACGACCTCGTCGTCGTGATCGAAGGCCTCAACAGGCTCTGGGCGTTCAAGAGCAGCCTGACCATCCCGCTGGCCAATGTCCGTGGCGCGACCGCCGACCCGGGTATCACCGCCGAGCCCAAGGGAATCCGCGCGCCGGGCGCCCACGTGCCCGGTGTGATCACCGCCGGCACGTTCCATCAGGACGGTGAGAAGGTCTTCTGGGAGGTCAAGGACCCGTCGAAGGCCGTCGTGGTCGAGCTCGCCGACGAGAAGTACGCCCGCCTGGTTCTCCAGGTCGACGACCCCCGCGCGACTGTCGCCCTGGTCGAGAAGGCCCTTGCCTGAACGGAGGTAGTCCCATGATTCGCCACCTGGTGGCGGCCGTGATGGCACTGGCCGTCGTCACCGTCACTCCGGCCGAGGCGACGCCCGGTCTCATACCCGCCACCGACCGCGAGATCGTCTTCACGGCCGACGGCACGACCGTGTACGGCACCCTGCACGTTCCCGAGCACCGTGCCGGGGAACGGCTGCGGGCGGCACTGCTGCTGCCCGGCAGCGGACCCACCGACCGCGACGGCAATCCGCCTGCCGGATCCTCACCTGACACCCTGGCGCAGTTGGCCGACGCGCTCGCCGGGGACGGAACGGTGACGCTGCGGTTCGACAAGTACGGCACCGGTCGCACCGGGCTCGGTGCCTACCAGGACCGCCCGGAGGAACTCGACTACCCGGCGTTCGTCCGCCAGGCACAGGCCGCCTACGAGTCGTTGCGCGACCAGCCGGAGACCAACCCGCACAGGCTGCTGATCGTCGGGCACAGCGAGGGCGCGATGACGGGCCTGCTGCTGGGCGGCACCGTCCGTCCACGCCCGGCCGGCCTGGCGCTTCTGCAACCGCAGGCGATCCGCATGCTGGATCTGGTCGCGCTCCAACTCAAGGACCAGGTCGCCGAAGCGACCCGGCAGGGCCAGTTCACACCGGAGCAGCAACGCGCTGTCAACGCGGCCATCGATGCCGCCGTCATCGCGCTGCGAGAACACCGACCGGTCGAGACCACCGGCCTGCCCGCCGCGATCGCCCAGCTCTTCGAGTCGTTCCAAGGCCCGAACGCCCGGTTCGTGGAAAGCGACGACGCCGTCTACCCACCGGACGCCGCCGCCGCACTCCGGCCGGGAACCAGGGTGCTGCTGACATGCGGCACGAACGACGTCCAGGTCCCTTGTGCCACAACGGACGCCCTGACGACCGCCTTGCGTCACGCGCGTGCCGGTGGACCGGGCCGAGTGGTGCTGCCGGGAGTCGACCATCTGATGCGCGACGCCGACCACCCGGACACGCTCGCGCCGCCCGTACTCGACGCCCTGCGCCGGTTGACTCGACACTGACGCCGGCGAGGACGTCATCGCGCGCCGGGTAGCACACCGAGCCGGTGGCACTCACCTTCGGGGATACGGCAGCGGCCCCCGCCCGGCGCGCCAGCCGAGCGGTTGTAACCGCTGATGATCGACGTCCAACCGGGAAGCCATCGGCCGCATCGACTTCCGTCGCCCGTCCAACAACGAGCCCTGGTCAGCACGCGCCAACGGAGCGGACAACTCCCCAGCGAACCCTTCCAACCGGCCCCGACGCAACGCGAGTTCACCCACCCCCATACCCACAGGAAACACCCAAGCCCCCGGACACCGCGCCGGAGGTCACGAAGAGTAACCCCGGCCAGCTGGCCGGAACGGAGCTGGCCACCCCGGTGAACACCTCCGGATGGTGCCCCCACGGCCCGCGCCGCGAAGGTTCTTGCGGCCCACCGGCCGCCGCCGCACAGGAAAACCAGGCGGGGGAGCGGATACCCGCGTATTCCCCCGCCCGCCGGCAGTGCATACCCGGCCGGTCTGCCCAAGCGGACCCGTACCGGGACCACTTGGGCAGGGGGTCAGTCATCCCATCGTCATAGCGCGGCGAGTTCGTCCGCCAGATCGTCCAGGCCCAGCGAGCCGAGCGATAGCGCCGCCATGTGCCACGCCTTCAGGTCGAAGCCGGCGCCACCCGCTGTACGCGCCGCCTCGCGGCCAGCCAGCCAGGCGCGCTCGCCCAGCTTGTAGCTGATGGCCTGCCCCGGCTGGCCCAGGTAGCGGGTCAGCTCCGAGCGCGTGTACTCCGGCTCCGTCCCGGTGTGGGTCATGAGGAACTCGGTGGCCAGCCCAGGCGTCCACACCTCGCCGGGGTGGTAGCTCTCACCGGCCGGGACCTTCAGCCCCAGATGCATGCCGATGTCGATGATCACCCGCACCGCGCGCAGCATCTGGGCCGACAGATAGCCGAGCCGGTGCGCCGGGTCCGTCAGATACCCCAGCTCGTCCATCAGCCGCTCGGCGTACAGCGCCCAGCCCTCGGTCGCGGCGCTCACCGAGCCCACGCTCACCTGGAACCGTGAGAGCCGTTCCTGCACCAGCACCCACTGCGCCAGCTGGAGATGGTGCCCGGGAACGCCCTCGTGGTACCAGGTGGAGACCAGGTTCCACACCGGGAAACGGGTCTCGCCCAGCGTCGGCAGCCAGGTCTGGCCCGGGCGCGCGAAGTCCAGCGAGGGGCGGCTGTAGTACGGGCCCGCCGCGCTGCCGGACGGGGCGATCCGGGCCTCCACCCGCCTGATCGGGTCGGCCAGATCGAAGTGCGTACCGTCCAGATCGCGGATCGCCCGCTCCATCAGCTCCTGGAGCCAGACCCGGATCTCCTCCTCACCGTCGATCGCCTGGCCCTCCTTCTCCAGGTGCCGCATCGCGGCCAACGTCGACTCGCCCGGCAGGATCTCGGCGGCCACCGCGCGCATCTCGCGCTCCAGCCGGTGGAACTCCGCCCAGCCGTAGGCGTACGCGTCCTCCAGATCCAGGTCCGAGCCGGTCCACAGGCGCGCCGACAGCAGATAGCGCTCACGGCCCACCGCGTCCGGGGTGCCGGCGACAGCGGGCAGGTAGCCCTCGCTCAGATAGGCGCGCAGCTCCGCGAGACCGGCGGTCGCCGCGTCGGCCGAGGCGGCCAGCTCCCTACGCTGCGCCTCGGGGCCGCCGGCCACGAAGGTGCGGTACCAGTCGGACTCCAGCCAGGCGTCCAGCTGCTCGACGACGGTCTCCACCTGGCGCGGGGCGGCGTTCAGACCGCGTGCCGTGCCGGCCCGTAGCGAGTCCGCGTAACCGCGCAGCGCGGCGGGGACGTTACGGAGCCGGCGGCCGACCACCGCCCAGTCGTCGTCGGTGGCGGTGGGCATCAGCTGAAAGACGGCACGCTGCTGCTGCACCGGGCAGAAGATGTTGCTGACCTCCCGCAGCTTCTCCCCCGCCTCCTCCAGGGCGAGCGAGGCGCCGAGCCGTTCGCGCAGCAGCCGGGCCGCGCGCCGCTCATCCACGCCGCCGGGGTCGCCCACCGCGTCCAGCCGGGCCAGGGTGGCGCGTTCTACGGCGGCGAGGGCGGCGTGGCCGTCCGGGGAGTAGTCGGGAAACCCGTCCGCACCTGGGTTGACACCGAACAGGGTGCCGATCACGGGGTTGAGCTCGACGAGCTGGTCGACGTAGGCGTCGGCGATCCGGCGCGGGGTGCCGGGGAGGGGAGCAGAGG
>NZ_SMKI01000300.1 GCF_004348415.1 Streptomyces hainanensis | reverse complement strand
GAGCCGCCCCTCGTCCCCAACGACGCCCGCCCGGCCCGCGCCACCATGGAGGTCGCCTCCCTGGCCGTCCCCGGCTGGCTCGTCGAGGTGGAGGTGACGGCCACCTACCCGACACGGCGCTGACACCCGCCCTGCGGGCGGACCGGGGGCCTGAGCCGTTCACCGTGACGACCGGCTCGGGCTCCCTCCCCTGTCATGCTGCTGACCATGGCGGAACTGAACGGACGACCGGTCCTCCCCGACATGCTCCTGACGCTGGCCCTCACGAACTACGGTCACTTCACGAGCATGCGCGTTGACGGTCAACGCGTACGAGGGCTGAGCCTGCACATGGAGCGTCTCGTCCGGGACTGTGGCGCCTTGTTCGGTGCGAGCCTGGATCCGGAGTTGGTTCGGCGGTACGTCCGGCAGGCGGCAGCAGGACTCGGCGACTCCTTCGTCGTGCGGGTCACCGTCTTCGACCCGGCCATCGACATGGGCCACCCTGCCGAGGCGGAGAACCCGAACATCCTGGTCACCGTTCGTCCGGCGGCGAGCCTCCCGTTGCCGCCGCTGCGGGTGAAGTCCGTTCACTACGAGCGAGACGTGCCGGCCGTCAAACACACAGGGCTCTTCGGCCTACTCCATTCCCGACGCGCGGCCCAACTCGAAGGATTCGACGACGCCTTGTTCATCAGCCCCGACAACCAGGTGTCGGAAGGTGGGACATGGAACGTCGGCTTCATCAACGATAACGGCGTGGTGTGGCCGAAGGCCGACGTCCTGCCCGGCGTCACCTCGGCCCTGCTCCAGCAGCGCACGGACCATGCGACGCTTCCCGTCACGCTCGCTGACGCCCAGGGCATGCGGGCCGCGTTCGCGACGAACACCACCATCGGTGTCCGAGCCATCGCCTGCATCGACGAGGCCCCCCTGGCGACGGAGCACCCTCTTCTTACTCAACTGCGCGACACCTACCAGGCCATCCCTGGCGAACGGCCGTAAACGGCTGTAGAGGAACGACGTCACAGGGAAGACCCCAGCAAGGATTGCCATGACCTATACCCCGCCGCTCTGGCCGGTCTCCGTGAAGGGTGTCGTTCTAGACGCTCAGGACCGCGTACTGCTGCTGCGCAACGAGCGCGACGAGTGGGAGTTGCCCGGCGGTCGCCTGGAGATCGGCGGTTCGGACGGTGCCGTGCCCATGGACGCCAGTCCGGAGGAGGCGCTGGAACGAGAGATCCAGGAGGAGACCGGCTGGGAGGTCAAGGCCGGCCCCCTCATCGACGGCGGAGTATGGATCTATCAGCCCATCCCCGAACGGAAGGTGCTGATCGTCACCTATGGCTGCACCGTACTGACCCCCGACCGGCCGCCCGTCGTCAGCCACAAGCACAAGCGGCTCGGCAGGTTCGCCATCGATGAGGTGCCCCGGCTGAACATGCCCGACGGCTACAAGCGAGCTATCGCCACCTGGTATGGCCTCAGGAACGCGGACGAGTACGAGCGGGGGTAGCCGACTCCCTGTCCGAAGTGGTCGTCGTCGAGCACAGCCCCGTCACCCTGCCCCTGAGCGTCCTCGCCGAGGCTGGGATCAATCCTGGGCAACGGCAGGATCGTCATCCGACGCCTGGAGGGCGCCATCACAGGCCCGCTCAACGTCCGGCGGAGTAGCACCCCGTCGAACTCCGGAGACTCGCGACCGCCGGAGCAGCTGATCGATAGTGTCCGCGGCTCGGGCCGGATCTTCGTGCTCCCAGACTCGGATCACTTTCCAACCAGCTTCGAGCAACTTCTCGTTGGTCTCAGCGTCTCTGGCCCGGTTGCCGTCGATCTTCTCGCGCCAGAAGTCCGCGTTCTTGACCGCCGGGCGGTAGTGGTCGGGGCAGCCATGCCAGAAGCAGCCGTCCACGAAGACCGCGACGTGGTCACTTGGGAAGATCAAGTCCGCCTTGCGGCGGATCTCGGCGAGTGGCCGGGAATTGACTCGATAGCGCAGTCCGCGATGATAGAGCAGCCTCCGTAGCGCCATCTCGGGGCCGGTGTCCTTGCCACGGTTGGCACGCATGGCAGCACGGACCTCAGGCGAAGAGGCGGTCGACTCGGGCGGCAGCGTCTCCCCCGCCAACAGCCCTCTTTCCTTTGCGCGTTGCCACGCCTCAGCCAGATTCTCGCCCCTGGAAGCGTGCTCCACCTCGCAGACGTACCGCTCCTGGGTCTTGCCATCCCGCGACCAACGCAGATACGCGCGGATGCGCCGCGTCCGCCGGTACAACCGCAAGCTAATCGAGGCCCGCGCGAAGCGACCGTCGCTTAGCGCGACATGGCGTCGGCCGCGGCCTCCGGCCGCGCGGTCCTGCTCTACCGCCGGCGCCACGGCGCCAGCACGCCGCTTGTATGCACGCTCCGGTGGAAGTTGTTCTTTCCAGCGCCCCCCGGCCCCTTGTTCCCGCATGACGTCAGTGTCCAGCCGCCGAGAGCGCGTCGGCGACGGCATTGGCGAAGAACTCACCGAGAACGACCGGGACGGCATTGCCGAGCTGGCGCATCTGCTCCCCGCGGGGGCCGGAGCCCAGCCATTCATCGGGGAAAGTCATCACTCGAGCCGTCTCCCGAACCGTCATGTAGCGGTGATGATATGTCCATCCGTCCGGTGACGTGTGGTCCACGTAGCCACTATCAAGCTGCACCACCGACTCTCCGCCAGGCACACCGTGCACGCCAGCCTTGACCGTCTTAGCGGGCTTGTCGAGCTCGTTCGGCGTGTGCCCCTGGTAGATACGCGCGCCCGGCCAGCCGATGTGGTCGACGACACCGATCTCCTTGCCGAAGTCGAACTTCTCGTCGAGACGACTGAGCTCCACCCGCGGGAGCGCTGGAAGTTTGGCATCGGTGCCGTAGCCCTGGATGGCGTCACGCAGCGTGCGCCATGGCCTGATCTTGGGGTCTGCTTCCTTGGTGGGCTTCGGCAGCTTGGCGCGAGCCCACGCGCGCATCCTTTCGCGCACTCGCGGCGGCACGCCCGGATGGCGTCGCCAGTAGGGCCCGTCCTCGTCGAGCATCGAGCGCCACAGGGCAGTCTCCGAGAACTGAGGCGTCTCGACATATTTCTTGAATGCCTCGATATCGACCGGAATGTCGGCGCGGAAGGCCACGAGCACGACACGGTTGCGGATCTGGGGCACCCCGTAGTTCGCGGCGTTCACCGGCACCATCACGACCTTGTAGTGGTCGCGGTCGGCGTCGTTCTCGGCGAGCCCGCCAATGACGCCCTTCAGATGCTTGTTATGCGACTCCCAACTGTCCCGATCGTCACGCTTCTCAAAGGGGAGTGTCAGTTCGTTCTGGATGTACTGGAAGTACTCAGCGAACGAGGGTCGCAGCAGACCTCGGACGTTCTCGCAGATGACCGCCTTGGGCCGGATCTCACGGACAGCCTTGAACATGGCCGGGAACATGTTCCGCTTGTCCTCGTCGCCCTTGGCGACGCCGCCGGCACTGAACGGCTGACACGGTGGGCCGCCGGCCAGGACATCCACCTTCCCCTCGAGCGCCGTCATGTCAAGGTCCCGCACATCCCCGGGGTAGAGCGGCGCAGGCCGTCCAGGCCTGGGGGGTTCAGGCCTCGTGTCCCTGACGCGCTCGACCCCGTCCACGCCCAGCGTCTTCCGGGCACTCGCCACGAGCGTCTCGCACGCGCGCTTATCGAACTCGTTGAACAGGAGCGGGCGGAAGCCCGCCTGGTGGACCGCCATAGCAAGGCCGCCCCCGCCCGCGAACAGCTCAACACTGGTCCGCGGCTTCTTCGTCTTTTTAGGCTGGTCAACCATGCAAGAACCATACCGCGGAATTGGTGATCACGAGGTCGCTTCACTCAACTGAGTCGCCAGGGAGTGAGCAAAACCATAGAGTTCGCGGTGATCCATCATCCAGAAGGAGCAGGGCGAACGTCCTCAGCGCTGAAGGCGGCGAGCCAGTTCGCAGCCGCGCCGGAGCAACGTCCCCCGCCATCCGACGGGGACACGCCCCCCATCGATCAGGAAGCCATGCCCTCCGAGTACACGCCCGCCTCGTTCGACCCGCTGTCGACCGAACAACTCGCGAACACCATCTGCGAGACCTTCGAGCGTCAACCCCTGGTTTCCATGACCACGGAGATCCCGAGGTTCGCGGGGTCCGGGCTGTACGCGCTTTACAGTCGCGGGGTCGGTGTAGCGCTGTACCTGCCGCTGTCGACCCTTCAGATCCCCGTGTACGTAGGGCAGGCCACCAGCAACAGCGCCACCGGGGCAAGGGTCCGGGAACGATTCCCCCTCCATAGCCGTCTCAAGCAGCACCGGACCTCGATCATCGAGGGTGGCCTCCCCATCAACGAGTTCCGGTTCCGGGCGCTACTGCTGCCGGACGTGCACGCGAACCTGGGTGAGAACGGGCTGCGCGTCGGCTACCAGCCGGTGTGGAACAGCATCCTCACTGGGTTCGGTAGCAAGGAGCAGGGGGCGACAACCCGGCAGAGCCGGAAGAGCAAGTGGGACACGGTGCACGAGGGGCGACGGCGCACCCACGGGGGCGTCGTCCATGACATCGAGGCGCTCGTCTCAGAGGTTAAGGCTCACATCGAGCGGCAGGTCAACGGATACGGCGCTCTGCCGTGGTCACACCCAAGTACCGAGAATTTCCTCGACCTCGACGCCTCCTGAGAGCGACGTCTCTTGGCCGCGATCATGGGCTGAGCTGGGCGCCGAGCCACTGGCCGCCCTGGACGAACCCCGGGACGCCGCCGAGAAGTTCGTCCGGCTCGCGCCGGATCGGCGCGCACCCGGCTGTCGTCCCCAGCCCCCACGGCACTCCCACTGGCCTCCCGATCAGGACGGGTAACCGCCCGAGCCCCCGGATTGTCAGTGCCGTGGTGTAAGCCTTGGTTGAGCTGACAGATACCCGCTGGACCACTAACCAATTGATCGAGGAGGAGCACCTTGTCGACCGACGCCGAGCGGGCGCCCCTTGAAGAGATCGACCTCATGCCCTCGCCGCAGTTGCTGGAGGCGTTGGGAGACATCCCCTACAAGCCCTGGCAGTGCCTGGCTGAGCTGATCGACAACTCTTTCGATGACTTCCTTACCGACCCGGACCTCACACGCGGAGATCCCCGGGAGGTCTGGATCACTCTTCCGAAGCCGACTGACGAGGACCTCTTCGTCAGCGTTGTTGACAACGGTCGCGGCATGAGCCGCGAGATGCTCCAGAACGCGCTCCGAGCCGGCTACAGCGCCAAGCGCCGCTATGGCAGCCTCGGGCTGTTCGGCATGGGCTTCAATATCGCCACCGCACGGCTTGGGAACCTAACCGAGGTGCGAACGACGCGCGTCGGAGACCCAGACTGGCTGGTCGTGGAGATCGACCTGCGGCGGCTGGCCCGCAACGACAGCTACAAGTCACCTCTTCGCCGTGAGCCGAAGGACGATCCCACGCTGCACGGCACGGAGGTCGTCGTCCGCCGCCTCCGGGACGAGATCGCCGAGGACCTCAAGCGCCCCCGCCGGCATGCGGCGATCCGCGCCGACCTCGGACGGGTGTATTCCTACCTACTTCGTAGTGAGAACCCCGTGTCCGGGGTCCCCGATGGCCCCATGGCTGGGCGCGGCTTCAGGCTCAAGGTCAATAGCAAGAACGTGTTGCCCCGGCTCCCCTGCGTCTGGTCGACATCTCGGACAGTCATCAGACAGGGCCGCGAGATTCCGGCGATCAAACCCGTCGATATCCGCCTGGCACCCGCTCTCGCCTGCATGGACTGCGGTCACTGGCAGAACCCGGACCTCGAGTTTGACCGCTGCGTCCAGTGCGAGAGCGAAGACCTGCAACTGCGTGAGCGACGTATCCACGGCTGGATCGGCGTCCAGCGGTACCTTCACGAGAGCGACTTCGGCATCGACTTCCTCCGCAACGGCAGGAAGATCCGGGTTGGGGATCGTTCTCTGTTCTCTTGGGAGAACCCGGACGACGGCACCCTCGTCCCGGAGTACCCGGTGGACATTCCGGCCACCCAGGGACGCATCGTAGGCGAGATCCACCTCGACCACGTTCCCGTGGGCTATCAGAAGTTGGACTTCAACCGCGAGAGCCGCGAGTGGCGGTACGCGGTAACAGCCCTGCGAGGCGAGGGCCCGATGCGCCCGAAGAAGGCCGCAGCGCTTGGCTACCCACCAAACACCTCCCACCTCGGCGAGATCTTCAAGGGCTACCAGGAGAACCGCCCGGGCACGGATTGCCTCATCCCTGGCGACGGCAGCAAGGCGACCCACGAGGCGGCCCGCGACTGGGGCGCGAAGTTCCACGCTGGCCAGGCGGAGTACCTCTCGGACGAGATCTGGTTCACAGCCGTACTCGCACACGACGAGGCTCGCGATAACGGTGGCCGAGCCCCGAGTCCGACTGCCGGCGCCAGCGGGCCTCGCGGCTCGCTGGCCGGACGCACGGGCTTGGCTCCTCTGGGCACCAGGGACCAGACGAATGCCGACGGTCAGGCGAGGCCCGTCCATCCCGTGGCCGAACCCGAGCCACAACCGGTGGAGACCGAGGAGCAGCGGTTCGCCCGGTACCGTGCTGACTCGACCCGACTATTCGACCTCGCGGGCGAGGTGAGCCTTCCTCGATTGGGGCGGCGGATCGTGACGGTCTTTGACACTCGCGTGCCCCTGCTCGACGACCAGGAACGTCAAGTTCCTTCCCTGGCCCGAATGGGGCGCGGAACCAACCTGGAGGTCTACGTCTATAGCGAGCATCCCGTGTTCCGCGAGTACGGGCGCGATCCCCGCGACTACGCGCTGGTGGAGATCGCGCAGACGCTGCACGCCTTCGAACCCGATGGGCAGAAGGTGACGGCGGTCCTCGCTGACGTCACCCGGCAGTTCCCGGACCAGCGGGTCACCGAGTCCGCACTGCGGGAGAGGGCCGAGGCAATGACCAGCCGGGTCCGGGCCCTGATGGAACCGATCGTCCCGCCGAAGGCGGCCGAGTTGTGGGCTGCCCTCCCTGAGGACGCTCGCCTCCGTGCCGAGCGTGAAGCGGGCCGGGCTGACGCCTCCCTCAACTGGCCGGCGGTCGTCAAAGAGGGCAAGTTCGTGGCATACCTCGACACGGCCGGCATCGCGGCGCTCGTTCGAGTGTTCCCGGGCGATTTCCTCGACGGAGCGGTGTTCAAAACCTCCTGGGCCGGCTGGTCGGACAGCGAGATCAAGGACCGCCAAGTGGCGCAGGCTGTGCGACCGCTTGAGGTCGTGAGCGAGTTCCTGGCGGAACCGGGGACGAAGCCCCGGCTGGAGCTGGCACTGGCCAGGATCACCTTCGACATGCTCGACCACAACATCATCCGCTCGGAGTAGATCTGTGACGCCCTCCTTCATGGCCCCGGATTTCCTGCGCGCACTTGGACCGTCGGGATTCACTCGCCAGGTGGAGCGCCTCGCGCTCCACCTGGGTTTCACCGACGTTGTCAACATCGACGGGTCCTACGACCAGGGAGGAGACGTCCTCGCACTCCGGGAGGGAAAGCGCTGGGTCTTCCAGGCGAAGTGGAAGGCGGGAGCGGCCGTGCCACCCGGCGCGGTCGACGAAGTGCTCCGCGCCAAAGCCCACTATGGCGCGGACCGTGCCGCAGTCGTGACAAACAGCCGGTTCGGGCCTACCACCCGCAAGCGCCGCGAGAGTCTCGCGGCTGCCGGTATGCGCGTCGAGCTGTGGTCCGGTCACGAACTCATGGACATGTACGCGGACGACGGGTTCGCCGCCCGGCGCCTTCCGCACCACACCCTACGGGCCTACCAGGAACAAGCACTCCAGGCCGTCCTCAGCGACCTTGACAGCGCGGATCGCGCACTACTCGTGCTGGCCACCGGACTGGGAAAGACGGTGGTCGGCGGCGAAGTGATCGCTCGCCATCTCAGTCGGAATCCCAGCGACAAGGTCCTGGTCGTCGCCCCGACCAAGGACCTGGTGGACCAGCTGGAACGCGCGCTCTGGCAGCACCTGCCCAAGGACGTCCGCACACAACTTCTGACCGGAGATCACCGCCCGGATGACCTGCGAGGGGTGACGTGCGCGACCGTGGCGAGCGCCCTCGGTCACGCGCGTGCCGGCTACCGGCCCGCTCTGGTGATGGTCGATGAGGCCCACCACGTGGCCGAGGACGGGCAGCTCGCCGAACTGCTCGATGTCCTCTCCGCCAGCCGCCAATTCGGAGTGACGGCGACGCCATGGCGGGGTGACCGCTTCGACATTCGCCATCGGTTCGGCGAGCCGAGCTTCATTCTCGGAATCGAGGACGGCATGCGGCTCGGCTACCTGTCCGAGGTCCGGTACAGGCTCTACGCCGACACCATCGACTGGGACTTCGTCCGCTCCGCCAGCGAACATAGCTACTCAATCAAAGACTTGAATGCTCGTCTCTTCCTGCCGGAACGGGACGAGGCGGTCCGCGAACGGCTCATGGCCGTCTGGGAACGGACGCCCCAGCCTCGGGCGATCGTGTTCTGCCGCACCATCGAACATGCCGATCGGATGGCTGCCCTGCTCGAAGAGGTACCCCAGTGGCGGGGGGCACTCCCGGTCCACGCACGCCTGGCCCGGCGGGAGCGACAGGCACGACTGATGCGCTTCCGCAGCGGTCAGACGCCGATCCTCACCGCGGTCGACATCCTTAACGAGGGAGTCGACGTTCCCGATGTCAACATCCTCTGCTTCGCGCGAGTCACGCACAGCCGTAGGATCTTCGTTCAACAGCTCGGGCGAGGCCTGAGATTGCGCACCGGTAAGACACACGTGGAGGTTCTGGACTTTGTCAGCGATATCCGCCGTGTCGCGGCCATCATGAACATCCGCCAACAGGTCGCGGAGGACGAACTCGAAATCCTGCGACTGACGCAGCGCGGCACTAGCTTCGAGTTCGCGGACCAGCGCGCTGAGAGCCTGATGCGTGAATGGATCAAGGACGCCGCCAGTTTGGAGACCACACTGGAGGAGAGCCGTCTACAGTTCCCCAACCCCGCCGCCTTTGGAGGCTGATCCCGGATGAGCGAGATCGATGAGGAGATCCGGGGGGAGGTCCTCTCGGAGGTCTACCGCCAGATCGAGGAACTCGACTGGGACGGGCTATCCCCACGTGAGCGTTCACGGTGTTACGAGCAGTGGGTCAACGACCCCTTGATCGGCGACAAGCTGGCCCGATTCATTCCCCGAGAGAAGGTCCGGGTGTGGATTAAGGACGGGCCGGTCAAGGAACTGCCACGGGTCCGCAACGGCATCGGCCCCAACGCGAAGTACGCCTTCCGCCGTTATCCGACAGCGGATCAGATCGCCCGGCAGGTTCTCGGCCCGGAATGGCAAGCCGACCTCGACACGCTCGACGTGAAGCCCACGCGGTGCGTCGTCAAGGGGTCCGGCTCCGAGCGGCTCATGATGTGGGCACCCGCTCAGAATCTCCAGGACCTCGTCTGGGCCGGCATCAACGCCAGGGTGGACGATCGCCCCGAGCCACTCCTCGTCATCGGGCTGCCCCAAGGGCAGCGGCTCGGCGAAGGCGAGCAGGCGAGGCATCGCCGGGTCGCGAGGATCGCCGGGCTTGAGCTGATCCATACCACTCTGAGACTGATGCGCGTCGCTCCCCGCTGACCTTTCAGCGACAGCTCCCCTGTGCGGACGTAACGCGGTCAGGTGACCGTCTCCGGCGGAAAATCGCGATAATCGTTGGCCAGCGCCATCAACTTCCCCCGTGGGCACGGCGCCCGTCACCAAAGCCACGCGCATCGAGGTGTTAGGCGAACCCCGCAGAGCCGCCTGTGACCTGGGCGTGGGCGCGGGGGTGGTGGTGAGGGTGTCTCTGATACACATCTGACTCTGC
>NZ_SMKI01000002.1 GCF_004348415.1 Streptomyces hainanensis | reverse complement strand
GGTGGCGGTTGGGCGGCCACCGGGACGGGGACGGGCTTCAGGTGCACCCGCACACGGTAAGGCACACCTAAGTTGACGCGCCCCCCACCCCCAATATGGCGCGGAACGGGATCAACGGCTATTCTCACACAGATTTTGCCAAGGTTAGGCTTGCCTAAGGAAATGCGGGCCTAAGAGGAAAGCGCGGGAGAGAACTCTGTGATCGGCACCCCCAACCGAGTCGGCCGCCGGCGCGGCCGACTCGTCACCCTGCTGCTGTCGCTGGCCGTGGCAGGCACCCTGACCGCCTGCGGCGGCTCCGACACCGACACGTCACAGGACGCGGCGCCCTCGGGCGGCTCGTCCGACGGCGCGTACCCGCGCACCGTCACGCACGACCAGGGCGAGACCGTCCTGGAGGCCAAGCCCCAGCGGATCGTCGCCCTGGACAACAGCCTGGTCGAGGCCGTGGTCGCGCTGGACGGCAACCTGGTCGGCGGCATCTCCTCCTACCGCGACCTCGGCGGCTTCCCCGAGTACCTGGGCGACGCCGTGGCCGAGACGGAGGAGGTCGGCCCGCTGGAGAGCCCGAACCTGGAGCTGATCGCCACCCTCGACCCGGACCTGATCATCTCGGCGACCGTCCGCCACGAGGACCTCTACGACCAGCTCTCGGCGATCGCGCCCACCGTCTTCGTCGCGACCACCGGGCCGACCTGGAAGGACAACATCGGCCTGATCGCCGAGGCGCTGGACGAGGAGGACGCCGCCGCCGAGCAGCTGGCCGCCTACGAGGCCAGGGCGACCGCCATCGGCACCGCGGTCAACGAGCAGTTGGGCGACCCGACGGTCTCCGTCGTCCGGTTCCTCGACGGCCCCACCCGCATCTACCTGCCCGCGACCTTCAGCGGGATCATCCTCACCGACATGGGCCTGGCGCGGCCGGAGAACCAGCGGGATCCGGAGGAGTTCAACATCGAGATCAGCGAGGAGCAGATCGAACAGGCCGACGCGGACGTCCTGTTCTACACCTCCTACTCGGGCGGCGAGGAGCGGCGGGAGAGATTCCTCGCCAATCCCCTCTGGGAACGCCTTACCGCCGTCCAGAACGGGCACGCGTACGACGTCCGGGACGAGATCTGGATGACCTCCGTGTCGCTCCAGGGCGCCAACCAGGTGCTGGACGACATGGCGGAGATCTTCGGCGTGGACGACGCGCGGTAGCCCGCGCGCACGCGCCACGCGAATCCGCCCACTCACCGACACTCAGGGACGAAACCGATACAAAGGACGAAGCCCATCAATCTCCCAGCCGGTTCAGGTGATTCTCAGATGATCGGTCGCATCCCCGTCCTCGACGTCCAGCCCCGCATCGACTGCGGACGACGCCCGGTGAAGGCCGTGCCGGGCGAGACGTTCCAGGTGACCGCCACCGTCTTCCGGGAGGGGGCGGACGCGGTGGGCGCCAACGTGGTGCTCCGCGACCCCAACGGCCGCGGCGGTCCCTGGACTCCGATGCGCGAGCTGGCCCCCGGCACCGACCGCTGGGGCGCCGAGGTGACGCCCAACAGCGAGGGCCGCTGGACCTACGCCGTGGAGGCGTGGGGCGACCCGGTGACCAGCTGGCGGGAGCGGGCGCTGATCAAGGTCCCGGCCGGCGCCGACGTCGAACTCACCTTCGCCGAGGGCGCCGAGGTGCTGCGCCAGGCGGCCGCCGGAATCCCCAGGAACGGCGGCCGGGACGCCCTGCTGGCCGCCGTCGCGGCGCTGCTCGACACCGGCAGCCCGGACGACGAGCGGCTGGCCGCCGCCACGGACTCGGCGGTGCTGGAGCCCCTGACCCGCCACCCGCTGCGCGAACTGCTCACCACCTCGCGCCCGATGCCACTGGTGGTGGAGCGGGAGCGCGCGTTGTTCGGCTCCTGGTACGAGCTGTTCCCGCGCTCCGAGGGCGCGGTGGTGCGCAGGGGCGCGCCCCCGATCTCCGGCACGCTCCGCACCGCCGCCGAACGGCTGCCGGCCGTCGCCGCGATGGGCTTCGACGTCGTCTACCTGCCGCCGGTGCACCCCGTCGGCACGTCCTTCAGAAAGGGCCGGGGCGGCGCGCTGACGGCCGACGCGGACGACGTCGGCTCGCCCTGGGCCATCGGCTCGCCGGCCGGCGGCCACGACGCCGTCCACCCGGACCTGGGCACCATCGAGGACTTCGACCACTTCGTCGCCTCGGCGTCCGGCGCCGGCCTCGAGGTGGCGCTCGACCTGGCCCTCCAGTGCAGCCCCGACCACCCCTGGCTCAAGGAACATCCCGAGTGGTTCAGGAGACGCGCCGACGGCACCGTCGCGCACGCCGAGAACCCGCCGAAGAAGTACCAGGACATCGTGCCGATCTCGTTCGACCAGGACTTCCGGGGGCTGGTGAACGAGACCCTGCGGCTGCTGCGCTTCTGGATGGCCCGCGGGGTGCGGATCTTCCGGGTCGACAACCCGCACACCAAGCCGGTGGTGTTCTGGGAGAAGGTGATCGCCGAGATCAACCGCACCGACCCGGACGTCATCTTCCTGGCCGAGGCGTTCACCAGACCGGCGATGATGCACACGCTGGCCCGGATCGGCTTCCAGCAGTCCTACACCTACTTCACCTGGCGCAACACCAAGCAGGAGCTCACCGAGTACCTCACCGAGCTCAGCGGCCCCGCCAGCGCCTACATGCGCCCCAACTTCTTCGTCAACACACCCGACATCCTGCACGCCTACCTCCAGCGCGGAGGGCGCGCGGCCTTCGAGACCCGCGCCGTGCTCGCCGCCACGCTCTCCCCCAGCTGGGGCATGTATGCCGGTTACGAGCTGTGCGAGGCCACCCCCGCGGGGCCGAACAGCGAGGAGTACGCCGACTCCGAGAAATACCAGCTCCGCCCCAGGGACTGGGACAAGGCGGACGCCCAGGGCCGTTCCCTCACCCCCCTGATCACCGCCCTCAACACCCTGCGCCGTCGTCACCCGGCGCTGCGCCGCCTACGCGACCTGCACTTTCACCGAACCAACAACGAGCACATCCTGGCCTACTCCAAGCGCACCCGGACACCGCACGCCGACTGCGTACTGATCGTGGTCAACCTCGATCCCCACCACACCCACGAAGCGACGATCTCGTTGGACCTTGCGCAACTCGAAGGGTGCGGTCTCACGCCCGCGCAAGAGGGTGGTGCCGAACCCTTCCCGGTGTGCGACGAGCTCACCGGAGCGACCTACCACTGGGGCAGGGACAACTATGTGCGGCTTGAGCCGGGCCGTGCGGATGCGTACGCCTCGTCGGCCCACATTCTGGCCCTGCGACCGTCCTCACAGACCGGAGGGTCACCCAACCATGAGCGTCAATGAGCCGGTCCTCGACATGTTCGAGGACACGCCAGCCCGCGAGCGCGACCCGGAGTGGTTCAAGCGAGCGGTCTTCTACGAGGTCCTCGTCCGCTCCTTCCAGGACAGCAACGGTGACGGTGTCGGTGATCTGAAGGGAATCACCGCCAGACTCGACTACCTCCAGTGGCTCGGCGTCGACTGCCTCTGGCTGCCGCCGTTCTTCAAGTCGCCGCTGCGCGACGGAGGCTACGACGTCGCGGACTACAACGACGTGCTCCCGCAGTTCGGCGACCTCGCCGACTTCGTCGAGTTCGTGGACGCCGCGCACCAGCGCGGCATGCGGGTCATCATCGACTTCGTCATGAACCACACGAGCGACCAGCACCGGTGGTTCCAGGAGTCCCGCCGCGACCCGGAGGGGCCCTACGGCGACTACTACATGTGGGCCGACGACGACAAGCAGTACGGGGACGCCCGGATCATCTTCGTCGACACCGAGTCGTCCAACTGGGCGTTCGACCCGGTCCGCAAGCAGTACTACTTCCACCGCTTCTTCTCCCACCAGCCGGACCTCAACTACGAGAACCCGGCGGTCCAGGAGGAGATCCTCTCCGCCCTCCGCTTCTGGCTCGACCTCGGCATCGACGGCTTCCGCCTCGACGCGGTCCCCTACCTGTTCGCGCAGGAGGGCACCAACTGCGAAAACCTTCCTGCCACCCACGACCTGCTCAAACGGGTGCGCGCCGAGATCGACGAGCACTACCCCGACACCGTGCTGCTGGCCGAGGCCAACCAGTGGCCGGAGGACGTCGTCGACTACTTCGGCGACTACGACAAGGGCGGGGACGAGTGCCACATGGCGTTCCACTTCCCCGTGATGCCGCGGATCTTCATGGCGGTCCGGCGCGAGTCCCGCTACCCGGTCTCCGAGATCCTGGCCAAGACCCCGCAGATCCCGTCCCACTGCCAGTGGGGGATCTTCCTGCGCAACCACGACGAGCTGACCCTGGAGATGGTCACCGACGAGGAGCGCGACTACATGTACTCCGAGTACGCCAAGGACCCGAGGATGCGGGCCAACATCGGCATCCGCCGCCGGCTCGCCCCCCTGCTCGACAACGACCGCAACCAGATCGAGCTCTTCACCGCGCTGCTGCTGTCGCTGCCCGGCTCGCCGATCCTCTACTACGGGGACGAGATCGGCATGGGCGACAACATCTGGCTCGGCGACCGGGACGCGGTGCGCACCCCGATGCAGTGGACGCCGGACCGCAACGCGGGCTTCTCCTCCTGCGACCCGGGCCGGCTCTCCCTGCCGACCATCATGGACCCGATCTACGGCTACCAGGTCACCAACGTCGAGGCGGCGATGAGCTCGCCGGCCTCGCTGCTGCACTGGACCCGCCGGATGATCGAGATCCGCAAGCAGAACCCGGCGTTCGGGCTCGGCTCCTACTGTGAGCTGCCGTCGTCCAACCCGTCCGTGCTCGCCTTCCTCCGCGAGCACGGGGACGACCTGGTGATGTGCGTGCACAACTTCTCGCGCTTCTCCCAGCCCACCGAACTCGACCTGCGCTCCTGGTCGGGCCGTGTCCCGGTGGAGCTGATCGGCGGCGTCCGCTTTCCGCCCATCGGCGAACTCCCCTACCTCCTGACGCTGGCCGGCCACGGCTTCTACTGGTTCCGGCTCCGCCAGGCACCCGAGGTGGGCCCCACGCCCACCGCCGTCCCCTGAGCGCACCAACGACCGTGGGCCGCAGCCACCCAGGCCGCGGCCCCGGGCCCCGTTCCACCGCGTCCCACCGCCATCCGGGCGCCTTTCGCCTCACCCGCACGGCCGTTCCTTCACGACACGTCCCGCACCGCCGGGCAACACCGGCCCCCATCCGGGACACTTCGGGACATATTTTGCCGCCCGGGGAAAGGACGCCATGCCGGAGAGTTCCTCGCCCCGAACGGTGCACGCCCGTCTCCCCCAGCTCTCCGCGCCGCACGGCAGCGCCCTGTTGCGCTCGCTGACCGGCCCGCTCGCCCGCTGGCTGCCCAGGCAGCGCTGGTTCGCCGGCAAGGGCCGCCCCCTCAGCTCGCTCTCCCTGGTGGCCGCCACCGAGTTGCTGTCCTGCTCCGGCTCGGGGCCCGGTCCCGGGCTGCTGCACCTGCTGGTCCGCGCCCGCCACGGCGGCGCCCGCGACACCACCCCGGACGACTGCTACCAACTGCTGCTCGGCGTCCGCCCGGTGCTGCCGCCCGCCCTCTCCCCCGCGCTCGTCGGCCGCCCCACCGAGGGGCCGCTGCGCGGCCGGGCCGTCTACGAGGCGCTGCACGACAACCGGCTCGCCACCCTGATGCTGGAGCGGCTGCGCGCCCCCGGGCGGCACGGCACCCTGAGCTTCGGCCGCGCGCCCGGCACCGCCATCCCCTCCGGGCTCTCCGCCCGGATGCTCACCGGCGAGCAGTCCAACTCCTCGGTGGTCTACGGCGAGGAACACATCCTCAAGCTGTTCCGCCGGGTCAGCCCGGGCGTCAACCCCGACCTGGAACTCCCGCTCGCGCTGGCCGAGGCCGGCTGCGCCCGGGTGCCGGCGCCCGCCGCCTGGTTCGAGGCGTCCTTCCCGGGCGCCGCGGCCCCCGAGCCGGACGCCGAGCCGCTGACCCTGGGCGTCCTCGTCCCCTACCTGGCCGGCTCGGCCGACGGCTGGCAGCTGGCGCTCGCCTCGCTCACCCAGCGCACCGACTTCTCCGGCGCCGCCCGCTCCCTCGGCCGCGCCACCGCCGAGGTGCACACCGCGCTGGCCACCGCCCTGCCCACCGACCGGCTCGGCCGGCCGGAGTTGGAGGAGGCGGCGGCCGCGATGACCGAGCGGCTGACCGACGCGGCCGCCGCGGTGCCGGCGCTGCGCCCCTACCAGTCGGGGCTGCGCCGCACCTACCGGGCCCTGGCCGACTACGCGGCGCGCGGCGGCGAGTGCCCGGTGCAGCGGCTCCACGGCGACCTGCACCTCGGCCAGGTGCTGCGCACCGCGGAGGGCGAGGGCTGGTCGCTGATCGACTTCGAGGGGGAACCGGCCCGCCCGCTCACCGACCGCCGCCGCCCGGGGCCGCCGGTGCGCGACATCGCCGGGATGCTGCGGTCGTTCGACTACGCGGCCTGCCAGCACGGCACCGGCGGCTCCTGGGCCGAGTCCTGGTCGCGCGCCAACCGCGCCGCCTACTGCCGGGGTTACGCCGAGACCTCGGGCCGGGACCCGCTCGACCAACTGGAGCTGCTGCGCGCCTACGAGACCGACAAGGCGGTCTACGAGGTGCTGTACGAGGCCAGACACCGCCCGCACTGGCTGCACGTCCCGATGACGGCGATCCGCCGCCTCGCGGCCGCCACCGTCACCGCCGACTGACCTGGAGACTCCGCCGTGCCCCTGACCCCGTCGGACCTCCGGCTCTTCGCCCGGGGCCGCCACCCCCGGCTCTGGGACGTCCTCGGCGCCCACCCCACCCGCCACCGCGGGGTGCGCGGCACCCACTTCGCCGTCTGGGCGCCGAACGCGCTCAGCGTCGGCCTCGCCGCCGAGCGCAACGGCTGGGACGGCGCCGGCACCCCGCTCGACCGGCTCGGCGACTCAGGCGTCTGGGAGGCGTTCGTGCCGGGAGTGGGCGCCGGCACGCGCTACAAGTTCGACGTGGTGGGCGCCGACGGCGGGCGCTCGCTGCGCGCCGACCCCATGGCCCGCCGCGCCGAACGGGCGCCGGGCACCGCCTCGGTCGTGCACGTCTCCCAGCACCGCTGGCGCGACGCGGCCTGGCTGGCCCGCCGCGCCGAGCGCGCCCCGCACGCCGGGCCGCTCTCCGTCTACGAGGTGCACGCCGGCTCGTGGCGGCCCGGCCTCGGCTACCGCGAACTCGCCGCCGAACTCCCGCCCTACCTGCGGGACCTGGGCTTCACCCACGTCGAGCTGATGCCGATCGCCGAGCACCCCTACGGCGGCTCCTGGGGCTACCAGGTCACCGGCTACTACGCGCCGACCGCCCGCCTCGGCTCCCCCGACGACCTGAAGTTCCTGGTCGACGCGCTGCACCGGGCCGGCATCGGCGTCATCGTGGACTGGGTCCCGGCGCACTTCCCCAAGGACGACTGGGCGCTGGCCGGCTTCGACGGCACCCCCTGCTACGAGCACCCGGACCCGCGGCGGGCCGAGCACCCCGACTGGGGCACCCTGGAGTTCGACTACGGGCGCCCCGAGGTGCGCAACTTCCTGATCTCCAACGCCGTCCACTGGTGCGAGGAGTACCACCTGGACGGCCTGCGGGTGGACGCCGTCGCCTCGATGCTCTACCTCGACTACTCGCGCGGCGAGGGCGAGTGGACCCCGAACGCGGACGGCGGCCGGGAGAACCCGGACGCCGTGTCGTTCCTCCGCGACCTCAACGCCACCCTGCGCGCCCGCTGTCCCGGGGTGCTCACGATGGCCGAGGAGTCGACCGCCTGGGAGGGCGTCACCCGGCCGGTGACGGCCGGCGGCCTCGGCTTCGACCTCAAGTGGAACATGGGCTGGATGCACGACTCGCTCGGCTACCTGTCCCGCGACCCGGTGCACCGCCGCTTCCACCACGGCGAGATCACCCGCTCCCTCTCCTACGCCTGGTCGGAGCGGTACGTCCTGCCCGTCTCGCACGACGAGGTGGTGCACGGCAAGCGCCCGCTGGCGGCGAAGCCACCGGGCGACTGGTGGCAGCGCCGCGCCACCCACCGCGCGTACCTGGCCTTCATGTGGGCCCACCCGGGCAAGCAACTGCTGTTCATGGGCCAGGAGTTCGCCCAGGGCACCGAGTGGTCGGACGTCACGGGCCCGCAGTGGTGGGTGCTGGACGACGAGTGGCCGGCCGCCGAGGACCACCGGGGTGTCCGGCGCCTGGTCGGCGACCTCAACCACCACTACCGCGCCACCCCGGCGCTCTGGGAGCTGGACCACACCCCGGCCGGCTTCTCCTGGTTGGCCGCCGACCGCGCGGACGACAACGTGCTCGCCTTCCTCCGCCACCCGGCCGCCGGCCCACCGCTGCTGGCCATCAGCAACTTCTGCCCCGTCGTCCGTGAGGACTACCCGATCCCGGCGCCGCCGGCCATCCCGGCCTGGGCCGAACTCCTCACCACGGACGCGGAGCGCTACGGCGGCGGCGGCCTCACCAACCCCGAGCCGATCAAGCACCACGACGACGGCATCACCCTGACCCTTCCGCCGCTCGCCACGGTGTGGCTGCTGCCCGCCTGACGGGCTACGGCGCGCCGAGCCAGCGGCGGGCGGTCTCGCGGAGCGACGCCAGCTCGGCGGGGTCCGGGTGGGGGGCGTCCGTCGCCCAGGCCACGTAGCAGTCCGGGCGCAGCAGCAGGGCCGTGAACGCGGGGGCGGGCGTGCCGGGTCGGGCGGTGACGAGGTCGACCCGGTCCTTCCACTCCGCCAACGCCGCCGCGACGGCGCCGTTCCCGGTCAGGTCGAGGAGCAGCGGGCGTGCGCCGCGGGTGAGTTCGGCGAGGCGCACGGTGCCGGTCGGGGTGTCGAGCTCCGCCTCTGGCGCGAACCGGCCGACCGCCGGGTGCGGTTCCGCCACGCCCATGTCGTAGCGGACGTCCGCGCCCGCGAGGAGCTCGGCGAGGTGGTGGACGACGTCCCGCTGACCGAGCAGTTCGGTGAACAGTTCGCGCAGCGCGGTGACGTCGCCGCCGGGGGCGGAGAGCGCGGACTGCGCCCGCGCGTTGGTGACCATCCGGTCGGCGGCCTGCCGGCGCTCGGTCTCGTAGCTGTCGAGGAGCCCGGCCGGCGCGTCGCCGCGGAGTGTCGCGGCGAGCTTCCAGCCGAGGTTGACCGCGTCCTGCAGCCCGAGGTTGAGGCCGGGGCCGCCGCCCTCGGCGTAGACGTGGGCGGCGTCGCCGACGAGGAAGACCCGGCCGTCCCGGAAGCGGTCGGCGACCCGGGTGTGGCCGCTGGTCAGCCGGCGCAGCACGGGGTGTTCCTCGCCGACGGGCGGGTCGAGCGGCAGGTCGGCGCCGAGCACGCGGCGTACGGAGGCCCGGAGTTCGTCGAGGCTCATGGGCCCGTCGGTCTCGGGCTGGTCCCACTCGGTGGTGCTGATCAGCGGCGGGTGGCCGGGGAACGGGGCGTAGGAGAAGCCGCCGTGGTCGGTGCGCAGCGGCAGGAAGGGCGGGACGGGGTCGCGTCCTGGCACGGTGAGGGCGCCGGTCGTGGGGTCCACCAGGTCCGCCGGGATCGTGACGTGCGCGGTCCTGTTGGTCCTGCGGTCGTAGCTGACGCCGGGGAAGCCGATCCCGGCGAGTTTGCGCGTGGCGCTGTGCGCGCCGTCGGCGCCGACGAGAGCGCGGGCCCCGAGCCGGTAGTCGCCGTCCGGCGCCGTGACGTCGACGGTGACGGCGTCGTCGTCCTGGGTCAGGCCGACGAGTCGGTGTCCGCGCCGGATCTCGACGCCGAGTTCGGCGGCGCGTTCCTCCAGGACCCGCACGACCTGCCGCTGCGGCACCGCCAGGCCGTACAGCGGGCTGGCGGGCAGCAGGCCGAGGTTCAGGCCCATGGCGGCGAACATGAAGTACCGGGTGTTGGGCAGCGGTGGCGCCTGGCCGCCGAGCCGCTCGTGCAGCCCGCGGTGGTCGACCATCCGCACCACCTGCCCGAGCAGGCCGTTGGCCTTGGGCTCCTCGCCGGGCTCCGGCAGGCGCTCCAGCACGACGGGGCGGACGCCGGCCAGGCTGAGTTCGCAGGCGAGCATCAGCCCGTTCGGGCCGCCGCCGGCTATGACGACATCGGTGATCATGGTTCGCACTCCTCGGGGGGATGTGTCCGATCGGAAAACGGCAGGGGGGACCGCCCGGGGAACAGCCGGGTGACTTCGGTCCTGACAGGGGGGCGTTCGAGGGGCGCGTTCGCGCCTACGGCGCGCGGAGGCCCATGGCCAGCCGCTCCAACACCTCGGCCAGGAGCGGGCCGACGGCGGTCGGGGGTTCGGCCGTCAGGCTGTGCTCGACGGCCACCGAGCTGGCGGCGCTGACGACGGCGGCCAGCAGTTTCGGATAGACGTCGTGGGCCGCGTCGCCGTCGGTGCGCTCGGCGACGGCCCTGGCCAACTCGCCCTGGGCGGCGGCGTTCGCCTTGACGATCTCGCCCTGCAGGGCCGGTTCGGCGAGCATCAGCCGGACGCCGTCGCGCCAGCGTCGGGCGTGGGGCGATTCGGCGACGGCCTGGTCGGCCTGGTCGCCCGGCGCGCCGAACTCGGCGAGGACGGCGGCGGTGACCGCGTCCCACAGCGGCTCGGCCGCCGGCCGGGCGCGCAGTTCGTCGGCGATCCGCAGCATGCGCTCCACGTGGCTGGCGGCGACCGCCTCGGCCTTGCCGGCGAAGTAGTTGCGGAAGGTGCGCACCGAGACGTTCGCGGCGGCGGCGATGTCCTCCACCGTCACGTTCTCCCAGCCGCGCTCGACGCACAGCCGGATGGTGGCGCGGCTCAGCGCGACGCGGGTCTCTCGCTTCTTGCGCTCCCGCAGGCCGAGGGGAGCGTCGCCGTCCGGTGTCATGCGGACCACCGTAGCTAATCTTGCCGTGGCGGCAAAGTTTCCGCCACGGCAAGATTTTGGCCGGGTGGGCCGAGGATCAGACGGTCTCGCGGAAGTAGGGGTCGAGCACCTGGCCGACCCGCTTCTCCTCGTCGTAGGTGTAGACCTCGCGCCCCTCGACGAAGACCCGCAGCGCGCGGCTCATCACGTCGAGCGGGTCGCCCGACCAGATCACCACGTCGCCGTCGAGGCCCGGCTTCAGCGAGCCGACGCGGTCGTCGAGGCCCATGATCTCGGCGGGGTTGGCGGTGATGGTGCGGATCGCCTCACCGCGGTCCAGGCCCTCCTTGACGCTCAGCGTGACCTGGTGCACCAGGAAGTTGATCGGCACCACGGGGTGGTCGGTGGTGATGGCCACCTTCACGCCGGCCCGGGCCAGGATGCCCGGGTTGGCCAGGGTGCGCTCCCGCAGCTCCACCTTGCTGCGGGTGGTGAAGAGCGGGCCGCTGATCACCGGGATCTCCCGGCGGGCGATCTCGTCGGCCATCAGGTGCGCCTCGGTGGCGTGGTTGATGATGACCCGGTAGCCGAACTCGTCGGCCAGCCGCAGCGCGGTGGCGATGTCGTCGGCGCGGTGGGTGTGCTGGCACCAGGGCAGTTCGCCGGCGAGCACCTTGACCAGCACCTCGAGGCTGGGGTCGCGCTCGAACGGCTTGCCCTCGGTGGCCGCGTACTCCCGCTTGGCCTGGTAGTCCTGGGCCCTGGTGAAGGCGTCCCTGATCACGGCGGCCACGCCCTGCCGGGTGGACGGCAGTTGCTTCTTCTCGCCGTAGACCCGCTTGGGGTTCTCGCCGAGCGCGCTCTTCACGCTGACCGGCTGCCGGACCAGCATGTCGTCGACGGTGCGGCCCCAGCACTTCACGGCGACGGTCTGACCGCCTATCGGGTTCCCGGAGCCCGGCTTGATCACGGCGCTGGTGACGCCGCCGGCGAGGGCGTCGGCGAAGCCGGTGTCGGCCGGGTTGATGGCGTCGAGCGCCCGCATCCGGGCGCCGTTGGGGTCGGTCATCTCGTTGGTGTCCTGGCCGGCCCAGCCCTCGGCCTCCTCGTGGACGCCGATGTGCCCGTGCGCCTCGACGAACCCGGGCAGCACCCACTTCCCGGCCGCGTCGACCGTGGGCACCCCCTCCGGCACGGTGACCTCGGCGTCCGGCCCCACGGCGGCGATCCTGCCGCCGAGGACGAGCACGGTCCCACCCTCGATGGGCTCGCCGTCCACCGGCACGACATGACCTGATCTGATCGCGATGTCCATGGCTGATGAACCTATCCCAGGGCCCGGTTGGTCCTGTCTTCACCCCGCCTGACCTGGCAGGACCGATTCCGGTGGCCGTTGTCCGCCTCTCCGCGGGTTCGGCGGCGCGCCCGAACTAGGCTGAGGAGCGTGATCAGCTATGACGACGTGAAGGCGGCGGGCGGTCGGATCGCGGGGCGGGTGCGGCCGGTGGTGGTGGCCCCGGTGGGCGCCGGGCGGTCGTTCGCGCTCGAACACCTCCAGCACACCGGCACGTTCAAGGCGCGCGGCGCGCTGAACTTCACCACCGCCCAGCTGGAGCGCGGCGAGATGCCGGCGGCCGGCATCACCATCGCCTCGGGCGGGAACGCGGGGTTGGCCTGCGCCTGGGCGGCCGGGCAGCGCGGGATCCGGGCCACGGTCTTCGTGCCGGAGACGGTGCCCGCGGTGAAGCTGGCCAGGCTGCGGGAGTTGGGCGCCGAGGTGCGGCGGGTGGGGCGGGAGTACGCCGAGGCGGCGGCCGCCTGCGCCGAGTTCGCGGCCGAAAGCGGGGCGTTGGCCTCGCACGCCTACGACCATCCGCTGATCGCCGCCGGCGCCGGCACGCTGCTGGACGAGATCGCCGCGGCCCGGCCCGCGGTCTCCACGGTGGTGGTCGCGGTGGGCGGTGGCGGCCTGTTCTCCGGGGTGGCGGCGGCCGCCGCCGCGCACGGGATCCGGGTGGTCGCCGTCGAACCCGAGAACTGCCGGTGCCTGAACGCGGCGCTGGCGGCCGGGGAGCCGGTGGACGTGCCCGTCGACTCGGTCGCGGCCGACTCGCTCGGCGCCCGCCGGGTCTCGGCGGAGGCGCTGCGCTGGGCCGGGGAACCGCACGTCGACTCGGTGCTGGTGTCGGACGCGGCCGTCGTGGAGACCCGACGGCGGCTGTGGCGGGACCACCGGCTCGCCGTCGAACACGCCGCCGCGGCGGCCGTGGCCGGGGCGCCGGAGCCGGCGCCCGGCGAGGAGGTGTGCGTGGTGCTGTGCGGCGCCAACACCGACCTGGGTTCGCTCAGCGGTGCGGCGGAGGCGCCGCGGGAAGGGTGATGAGGACGCGGCCGGAGTCGAGGTCTATCGGGCCGCGCCCCTGGTCGGCGTCGCCCTCCTCGTCCCGGGTGAGCTCCTGTCGCCGCCGCTCGTCGTGGGTGTGGCGGCTGCCCGGCAGGAACAGCGCCTCGATGACGTTCAGGACATACATGCCGCCTCCCACCGCGGCGACCTGTCCGGCCGCCGCCCCCGCTCACGATAACCGCGCCGGCCCGCGCCCGGCCCGCGCCCGGCGCGCACTCAGCCGCCGAGCAGCCGCCGGTTCCGCGGCGCCGGCGGCGACACCCGCGCGGCGGCCGGCGGCCGCGCGGTGGCGTCCCGGGTGGTCGGACCCAGGGGCCGGCCGTGCCGGATGGCGTTCCCCGCGTGGATTCCGAAGCCGACATCACGCACGAATCGGGCCAGTGGCCGCAGCATCCGCTCCATCGAAGCCTCCCGACTATACTGATCTGTGAAGTTCCGATCCCGACCTTAGGTATACCGACCTGTGAAGTCAAGGGGGAATCCGATGTCTCGGGCCACGAGTGGCGCCGCCCGCGCCGACCGACTGACCCCGGGCGCCCGGCGCATCCTGGCCGTCGCCTCCGAGCTGTTCTACCGGCGCGGGATCCACGCCGTCGGGGTCGACACCATCGCGGCCGAGTCCGGCGTCACCAAGCGCACCCTCTACGACCGGTTCGGCTCCAAGGACGGCCTGCTGGTCGCCTACCTGGAGACCCGCGACCAGCGCTGGCGCGACCTCCTCGGCGAGCACCTGGCGGCCGTCGGCGACGACCCGGCTCGCCGGGTCCTGGTGCCGTTCGAGGTGCTGCCCGAGTGGCTGGGCGAGTCCGACCGGGGATGCAGCTTCATCAACGCCTTCGCCGAGCTGCCGGAGCCCGAGCACCCGGGGCGGCAGGTGATCGTCGCCGAGAAGAAGTGGCTGCGGGACCTGTTCCACCGCGAGCTCACGGCGGCCGGCGCCGCCGACCCCGACCAGCTGGCCGTCCAGCTGCTCAGCCTGCACGAGGGCGCGGTCGTCAGCTTCGCCATCGCCGACGAGTCCCACGCCGCCGAGGCCGCCCACGCGGCGGCCGAGGCCCTCCTCACGGCGGCCATGCCCTGAGGCCGGGCCGGCCTGGGCGGCGCGGCTCCCCGTGCCGGTGGCACGAGGAGCCGCGGACGCCCTACTCCGCGGGCGCGGCGGCCCGTGCGGGCCGCGTCGCGGCCCGTGTCGACAGCCAGGCGGCCGCCGCCGTCGCGAGCGCCACGGCGGCGAGAGCCGCGCTCACCCAGGGCGCGGAGCGGTAGCCGTGGCCGGTGTCGATGGCCAGGCCGCCGGCCCAGGGGCCGAGGGCCGCGCCGACGTTGAGCGCGGCGGTGGCGAAGCCGCCGCCGAGGCGTGGCGCGTCGACCGCCTCGTAGAGGGCCCGCGCGATCAGCGTGGAGCCCACCGCGAACGACAGCGTGCCCTGGACCAGGACCAGCGGCACCACCGCCGCCGGCACGCCGGCCGTCAGGCCGAGCACCACCCAGCCGGCGAACAGCGCCACGCCGCCGCCCGCGAGCAGCGGCAGCGGCCGGCTGTCGGCGAACCGGCCGCCCAGCGTGACGCCCAGGAACGAGCCGATGCCGAAGAGCGCCAGCAGCGCCGGCACCCAGCCGTCGGCCAGACCGGTCACGTCGGTGGCCAGCGGCGCGAGATAGGTGAAGGTGCAGAACGTCGCGCCGTTCACCAGCGCGCCGAGCAGCAGCACGACCAGCAGCCGGGGCCGCCGCAGCGCCCGCAGCTCACCGCGAGCGCCGCCCGCTCCGCCCGCGCCACCGACGGCGGCGGCGGCGGGCACGTCGCCGGGCACGGACCGCACGATGGCCACCACCGCCGGCACCGAGATCAGCGCCACGGCCCAGAACGCCGAGCGCCAACCCCAGAGTTGGCCGAGCAGCGCGCCGCCCGGCACGCCGGCGACGCAGGCCAGCGTGACGCCGCCGAGCAGCACCGAGGTGGCCCGGCCCTTGGCGTCCGGCGCCACCAGCGCGGCGGCCGTGGCCAGGGCGACCGCCAGGAAGCCGGCGTTGGCCAGCGCCGCCACCACCCGGGTGGCGAGCAGCAGCGGATAACTGGTGGTCACCGCGCCGACGACGTGCACGGCGAGGAAGGTGACCAGGAAGGCCAGCAGCGCCCGGCGGCGCGGCCACCGCATCGACACCACCGCCATCAGCGGCGCGCCGACGATCATCCCGACCGCGAAGGCCGAGGTCAGCGCCCCGGCGGCCGGCACCGAGACACCGAGGTCGGCGGCGATGTCCGGCACCAGGCCGGCCAGCATGAACTCACTCGTTCCCTGGGCGAGGACCGCCAGGGAAAGGACATAAAGGAAGAACGGCACAGCGAACCCCACAACCACGAAGCGGCTGGAATCGACAGGAGACGGCTACGCCGGCCATCCGGTGACGGCAGAGGTGATCAGCGGACGGATCACGGCCCGGGACGCCCCGCGGCGGGGGCGGTGATGAGAACGCGGGCGGCCACCGGACAACCGGTGGCTAGCGTCTGTCGGCTTCGGGGGTGAACACGATCGCCGACCCTACGAACCCGGGCGCGGCCTGTCCAATCGTTTACCTTCCGGAGTCGTGGCCGGTGAGAGACTGACCGGTGTGCAGGTCGGCATCCTCGGGCCACTCCAGGTCACCTCGTCCCAGGGCGACGCCGTCGTCCTCGGCGGGGCGCGGCTGCGGGCGCTGCTGATCCGCCTCGCCCTGGACGCCGGTTCGCCGGTGCGCGGCGAGGCCCTGGCCGAGGCGCTGTGGGCGGACGGGGGCGCGGCGCCCGGCGACCGGGCCAACGCGCTCCAGTCCCTCGTCTCCCGGCTGCGCCGGGCCCTGCCGGAGCCCGGCCTGATCGTCTCCGAGCCCGGCGGCTACCGGCTGGCCGTGGCGCCGGACGCGGTGGACGCGGCCAGGTTCGAGCGGCTGGCCGCCGAGGGCCGGCGGGCGCTCGGTCGGGGCGAGCCCGGCGCGGCCGCCGGGCCGCTGCGCGCGGCGCTGGCGCTGTGGCGCGGCCCCGCGCTGGCCGACGCGGGAGACGCGCCGTACGCCGCGGCGCCCGTCGCCCGGCTCGACGAGCTGCGGCGGGCGGCGGTCGAGGACCTGGCCGAGGCCGAGTTGGCCGCCGGGCGGCCGGCGGCCGCGCTGGCCGTGGTGCTGGCCGATCTCGAGTCGCTGGTCGCCGAGCACCCGCTGCGCGAGCGGCCGCGCGGGCTGCTGATGCGCGCCCGCTACGCGGCCGGCCGGCAGGCCGAGGCGCTGGCCGGCTACGAGGAGTACCGGGCGCTGCTGGCCGACGAGTTGGGCACCGACCCGGCGCCCGAGCTGCGCGAGCTGCACCTGTCGGTGCTGCGCGCCGACCCGGCGCTGGCCCCGCTCGCGCCGGGTCACGCGCCGGGTCACGCGCCGGCGGGGAACCTGCGGGCGGCGCTGACCAGCTTCGTCGGCCGGGACGAGGAGCTGCGGCTGATCGGCAAGCGGCTCACGGAGGCGCGGCTCGTCACGCTGGTCGGCCCGGGCGGCGCCGGCAAGACCCGGCTCGCCACCACGGCCGCCGCCGAGCACGCCGACGGCTTCGCGGGTGGCACCTGGCTGGTGGAGCTGGCCTCGGTGACCGACCCGGAGGACGTGGCCCGCGCCGTGCTTGACACGCTGGGCGGCGGGCCGGCCGCCCTCCTCGAACCGCGCCGCGCGACCACCACCCCCAGGGGCACGCTCGACCTGCTGGTCGACTCGCTGTCCCGCGGCCCGACGCTGCTGCTGTTGGACAACTGCGAGCACCTGGTGGACGCGGCGGCCCGGCTCGCCGACCAACTCCTGGGCCGCTGCCCCCGGTTGCGGGTGCTGGCGACCAGTCGCGAACCGTTGGGCATCTTCGGCGAGGTGCTGTCGCCCGTGGAGCCGCTGCGGCTGCCGGCGCCCGCGGCGGGCGCCGAGGAGGCGGCCGCCAGCCCGGCCGTGCGGCTCCTCGCCGACCGGGCGGCCGCGGTCCGGCCCGGCTTCGCGGTGCACGAGGGGAACGTCGGCGCGGTGCGCGAGATCTGCCACCGGCTCGACGGGCTGCCGCTCGCCATCGAGTTGGCCGCGGCGCGGCTGCGCACCCTCGACCCCGACCATCTGGCGTCCCGGCTGGACGACCGGTTCCGGCTGCTGTCCGCGGGCAGCCGCACCGCCCTGCCCCGGCACCAGACGCTGCGCGCGGTGGTCGACTGGAGCTGGGAGCTGCTGACCGACGACGAGCGGCGGCTCGCCGAGCGGCTGGCGGTGTTCGCCGGCGGCGTCACCCCGGCGAGCGCCGAGGGGGTGTGCGGGGTGGCGGCCGGCGAGGCCCTGGAGGCGCTGACCTCGCTCGCCGACCGCTCGCTGCTCCAGCTCGCCGACGGCGGCGACCCGTCGGGACCACGGTTCCGGATGCTGGAGACGTTGCGCGAGTACGGCGCGGAGCGGCTGGCGGCGGCCGGGTTGACGCGCCGGGTGCGGGACGCGCACGCCGCGCACTTCCTGCGGCTCGCGGAGACGGCGGAGCCGCATCTGCGCGGCCACGACCAACTGGCGTGGCTGGCCACGCTGAACGCGGAGCGCGACAACCTGCTGGCCGCCCTGCACCACGCCGCGGCGGTGGGGGACGCGGACACCGCGGTCCGCCTCGTCGCGGCCCTCGGCCTGTACTGGACGATGCGCGGCAGCCACGCGGAGGCCGCCCACTGGCTGCGGTTCGCGCTCGACGTGCCGGGCGAGTCGCCGTGGGCGGCCAGGACGGTGGCCAGGGCCCTGTACGTGCTCAGCACCGCCTCGGCCGGCCGCCCGGCCGAGGCGTGGGCGGAGGCCGAGGGGCTGAGAACCGAACTGGTGGAGCCCGGCGGGGAGTCCCCGCACCCGGCGGTGCTCGCGCTGCTCCATCCGGCCCTCGCGATGTTCATGGACCGGACCGGGGAGGGGCTGCGGTCCTCCGACCTGGCGCTCGACCACCCGGACCCGTGGACCCGCGCGATGCTGCGGCTGATGCGGGCCACGATCCGGGAGAACGACGGCGATCCCGACGGGGTCTGGGAGGAACTGAAGCCGGCCCTGGCCGGGTTCCGGGAGGCCGGGGACCGCTGGGGGCTCGGCATGGCGTTGACCACGCTCGGCGTGCTGCACCGGCAGCGCGGCGAACTCGCCGCCGCCCGCGAGTCGTTGTCGGAGGCGCTGCGGCTGGCGGGTGAGCTGCGCGCCGAGACCGACCTGGACCAGCTGCGCGCCCTGCTCGCCCTCGTCCGGGCCGAGCAGGGCGAACACCTCGGAGTGCGTGAGGAGTTGGCAGACCTGGCCGAGGCCGCCGACCAGCGCGGCGCCGGCTACCAGGTGGCGCACGTGCGGCTCGCCCTCGGTGATCTGGCCCGTGAGGCCGGCGAGATGGCCGAGGCCAGGGCGCAGTACGAGAGCGCGCTACGGCACGTCGAGCGCCGCACCTTCGTCCAGCCCCAGCTGAGTTCACTGCTGCGGGCCGGCCTCGCCATGGTGGTGCTGTCCGAGGGCGACGCCGGCGCGGCCGGCGCCCTCCTCGGCCCGGCGCTCGAAGAGGTGAACGACGTCTGGGACATGCCGGTCCTGTCCAAGGTCGGCGTCGCCCTGGCCGAACTGTGCGAGCGGCGGGGCGAGCCGGCCCTGGCGGCCGAGGCGTTGGGCGCGGCGGAGCGGCTCCGTGGCATGCCCGACCTGAGCGGCCGGGACGCCGGCGTGCTCGCCGCCCGCCTCCGCGACACGCTCGCGGCGGACTACGCCGCCGCGTTCGAGCGCGGTGCCCGGCTCGACCGGGCCGCGGCCGTCGACCTGCTACGCGCTGCGGCGGTAGGCCCGGACGGCCAGGGGGAAGAACACCGCGAACAGGCCGGCCGACCACAGCAGCGTGCTGATGACCGGCCCGGCGACGGGGCCTGAGGTCAGCAGGCCGCGGGCCGCCGCCATCACGTCCGTCACCGGGTTGACCTCGACCCACCACTGGAGCCAGCCGGGCATGGTCCCGGTGGGCGAGATCATGTTGGTGCCGAAGGTGAGCGGGAACATCGCGAGGAACATGATCCCCTGCACGCTGCCCGGCTCCCTGGCCGTCAGCCCGAGCAGCACCGAGACCCAGATCAGCGAGAACGCGAACAGCATCATCAACAGGCAGGCCGCGAACGCGGACAGCGGGTCGGTGCCGATCCGGAAGCCGAGCGCGTAGCCGAAGCCGAGCAGCACGACGACGCAGACCACGAACCTGACCATGTCGCCGAGCACCGCGCCGAGCAGCGGCGCCGAGCGGGCGATCGGAAGGCTGCGGAAGCGGTCGAAGACGCCCTTCCTGATGTCGGTGTTGAGGTTGACCCCGGTGGGGACCGTGGCGAAGACCACCGTCTGCACCATGATCGCCGGCAGGAGGAACGTCAGGTACTCGCTGGTCGATCCGGAGATGGCGCCGCCGAGGAGGTACACGAACATCACCACGAAGATCACCGGCTGCATCGTCACGTCGACCAGCTGCTCCGGGGTGCGGACCATCTTGACCAGGCTGCGCCAGGCCAGCGTCGCGCTGTGCGCGAGAACGCGGGTGCTCATGCGGCCGCCCCCTCCCGGTCCTGCTCGGCCACCGGCTCGCCCGTGCGCGACCGGCCGCCGGTGAGGGTGTGGAAGACCTCGTCCAGGCTGGGCAGCCGGAGCGACAACTCGGTGACCGCGATGCCCCGTTCGGCGAGCGCGGCCACCACCGGGGCCAGCGCCGCGTCGCCGTCCACCGGGACGCCCAGCATCCCGCGTCCCGGCGAGTCGGGGCGCTGACCGGCGATCCGCTCCAGCAGGGTCGCCACCTCGGGCAGCCTGGCCGGGTCGAGCGGCCGCACCCGGAGGGTCTGTCCGCCGACCACGCCCTTCAGCTCGTGCGGGGTGCCGTGGGCGATGACGGCGCCGCGGTCGATGACGGCGATGTCGTCGGCGAGGGCGTCGGCCTCCTCCAGGTACTGGGTGGTCAGCAGCACCGTGACGCCCTGCGACACCTGCTGCCGGACCAGCGCCCAGACGTCGTCCCGCTTGGCGGGGTCGAGGCCGGTGGTGGGCTCGTCGAGGTAGACGACCTCGGGCCTGGCGACGAGGCTGGCCGCCAGGTCGAGCCGGCGGCGCATACCGCCGGAGTAGGTGCGGGCCCGCCGCCCGGCGGCCTCGGTGAGGTCGAACCGCTCCAGCAGTTCGGCCGCCCTGGCCCTGGCCTCGGCGCGGGGCAGGTCGAGCAGCCGGCCGATCATCACCAGGTTCTCGGTGCCGGTCAGGTCCTCGTCCACCGAGGCGTACTGACCGGTGAGCCCGATCCGCCGACGCACCTCCTCGGCCTGCCGCACCACGTCGTGGCCCGCCACCTCGGCCCGCCCCCCGTCGGGCCGAAGCAGCGTCGCGAGTATCCGCACCGCCGTCGTCTTGCCGGCGCCGTTCGGCCCCAGCACCCCGAGCACCGTGCCCGGCCGGGCGGCCAGATCGACCCCCGCCAGCGCCGTGGTCGCGCCGAAGCGCTTGACCAACCCCTCGGTCCGAAAGGCGTAAGTCACGACGCCTCCCTCCTGTTCGTCCTTCGATGACACGACCGAGGCTGCCGGGCGGCGCTGTCAGACCCCGCACACCGGGCTGTCAGCGCCGCACGGCGGACGACAGGTCCTCGCTACGCCCCTATGGCAGGCAGGTCACGTCGGCGGCCGGCAGCCGCCCGCTGGCCAGGTAGGCGTTGACCCGCTCGTCCACGCAGGCGCTGCCGTACTCGCCGTAGACGCCGTGGTGGGCGGCGCCGTCCAGGGTGACGAGCCGGGAGGACGGCCACAGCTCGCGCACCGCCTCGGTCCCCGAGTACGTCGTGCGGGGGTCACCGGTGGCGGCCACCAGCAGCGCCGGCACGTCGCCGCCCACCACCGTCGGCGCCTCGGCCGGGCGGCTCCAGAACTCGCAGGCGTTGACGTTGGAGACGACGGGCGCGGCGAACGGGTTCGTGCTCCTGCCGGCCTCGATGTCCCGCCAGTAGGTGCCGAGGCCGCGCCGCTCGGCGACGTCCCCGCAGAGGATCGCCAGCTGCGCGCTCGCGTACCGCGAGCCGACCTCGGTGGTCAGGAACGCCAGTTGCTCCGCCTGCGCCGGGGTGGGCTCGGCCGCCTCCCCCTCGACGACGCGCGCCAGCAGCGCCACGGTCTCGGCGAGCGAGGCCCGCGGCCCGTCCAGGTCGCTGCCGAGACCGCTGATCAGGATGATCGGCAGCAGGTGCGCGTCGAGCCGGTACTCCCCCACCCGCACCGGCGCCTCGGCCGCGGCGGCGTCGATCCGGTCCACGGTGGCCAGCACCGCCTCCCGGCTGCCGCCCAGGCCGTAGATGTCGTCCCGCTCGGCCGCCCACGCCGCCCAGCCGCGCAGCGCGCGCTCGTTGGCGACCTCCGAGTCCTGGAGCAGCGTCTGCCGGTAGCGCGCCGGGTCTATCACGCCGTCCAGCACCATCCGGTCGGTCCGGCCGGGGAAGAGCGTGGTGTAGACCTCGCCGAGGTAGGAGCCGTAGGAGTAGCCGAGGTAGGAGATCCGGTCCTCGCCCAGGGCGCCGCGCAGCACGTCCATGTCGCGGGCGGTGTTGCGGGTGGTGACGTACGGCAGCACGTCGCCGTTGGTCCGCCGGCACCGCCCGGCCAGGTCGTGGGCGCGGGCGGCGGCCCGGGCGAACGAGGCCCGGTCGGGGCCCGCGGAGTAGAGGCCGGTGCCGATGTCCCAGCCGCAGTCGAGCGGCGTGGAACGGCCGACGAACCGCGGGTCCATGCCGATCAGGTCGAAGCGCTCGGCGACGTCCCCCAGGTCGGCGGCGATGCGGAGCGGCATGTCGAGGCCCGCCCCGCCGGGACCCCCGTCGTTGAGGAACAGCGCGCCGACGCGGTGCTCGCGGTCGGTGGCGGGGAGCCGGGACAGCGCGACGGTGATGGTCCTGCCGCGCGGCGCGGCGTAGTCGAGCGGCACGGTGAGCTCCGCGCAACCGGCCCCCGCGTCGTCGAGCTCCCGCCCGGTCACGTCGTCGGGCCCGAGCGCGCAGCCGTGCCAGTCGAGGTCCTGCCCGTAGTACTGCCGGAGCGGGTCGCCGCGGTCGGCGCGGTCGGCGCCCACCGCCGGCGCCGCGGGCGCCGCGGGCGCCGCGGGCGCCGCGGGCGCCGCGGGCGCCGCCACGAGACACGCACCCAACACGGCGGCCGAGACGGCGGCACGTCGTAACCAACTGTGAGTTGCCATGCGGGCCACGTTATGCGGCCCGCGCCACCGGCCTCACTGGCGCCTGCCTCCCGCTTCCCACTGGTGCCAACCCCACCCTCCGGGGGTTTCCCGGATCGCGCGTCGGGGTCCCAACGGCCCTCGAACGCGCCCCCGGCGTGGCCGTCTCCCGGGCGCCCGGGAGACGGGCCTGCGGCCGCGCCACCCGGCCCAGCCGGGGGCTCGCGCCCGACCGGACGGCCCACTCGGCCCGGGCCTCCGGCCCGGGTCCCGCCGAACCCCGCCCCGAGGGCCGTCGCCGCCCAGCCGGCACGTAGGAAGGACCGGCGCCGTACCCAGGTCCGGGCCTACGGCCCGGGACCCACCAAACCCCGCCCCGGAGGGCCATCGACCACCAGACGGCCGGCACCACCCAGCCCACACGGACAAAGGACCCGCGCCGTACCCAGGTCCGGGCCTCCGGCCCAGGGAACCCACCACACCTCGACCCGAGGGCCTTAGGCCACCTAACGGCGGCGCCACCCGGCCCGTACGTACGGGAGCCCCGGCGCCCGACGAGCCCTGCCGGCCGCGTCACTCCGCCGGGCCGGGCCCGTAGCCCGTCGACCCACCCGGCTCTGCCCCGGCGACGATCACCCGCCGGATGGCCGACGCCTCGCCGAACGGCCCGGCTTCGGCCGCCCAGGGGGCCGGCCCGTGGCCCATTGGCCCACCCGGCTCCGGCCCAAGGACCATCGGCCCGCCGGTTGGCCGACGCCGCGCCGACGGATGCGGACCGCCGCGCCGAAAGGGCGGCCTCGACCCGGGGCAACGGCCCACTGAACTACCGCATCCATCCACGCCGGACCGGGCCCATGGCCCGAAGGCAGGCCGGCGCGCGGGGCAGCCCATGCTCGGAGCCGCTGGCCACCTTTCGGCTCGCCACGGCCCGAAGGGCCGTCGGCGACGGGCCGAGCAGCCGATGCCGGAAACCACACCGGCCCGGCCCGAAGGGCCACCGCACCGGGTGGGGCCCGCCGAGCCGCCAGGCTCGGGGCCGGGCGCCCGGCCCGGCAGGGCGAGTCGCGTCGGGCAAGGCCGTTCGCCAAGAACGCGGCGGCCTAGAACACGGCCTCGGTCTCGTCCATCCGGTACTGCGGCACCCGCTTCAGTTCCATCGTCGCGTTGGCCAGCGGCGTCATCACGATCTCCGTGCCGCGCAGCGCCGTCATCATGCCGAACTCGCCGCGGTGCGCGGCCTCCACCGCGTGCCAGCCGAAGCGGGTGGCCAGGACGCGGTCGTAGGCGGTGGGGGTGCCGCCGCGCTGGATGTGGCCCAGGATGACGGGCCTGGCCTCCTTGCCGAGCCGGTTCTCCAGCTCGGCGGCCAGCCGGTTGCCGATGCCGGCGAACCGCTCGTGGCCGTAGGGGTCGATCTCGCCGCGCTCGTACGGCATGGAGCCCTCGGCCGGGCGGGCGCCCTCGGCGACGCAGATCACCGCGAACTTCTTGCCGCGGTCGAACCGCTCCTCGACCATCTTGCAGAGGTCGTCCACCTGGAAGGGCCGCTCCGGGATGCAGATGCCGTGCGCGCCGCCGGCCATGCCGGCCTCCAGCGCGATCCAGCCCGCGTGCCGGCCCATGACCTCGACGACCATGACGCGCTGGTGCGACTCGGCGGTGGTCTTGAGCCGGTCGATGGCCTCGGTGGCGACGCCGACGGCGGTGTCGAAGCCGAAGGTGCGGTCGGTGGCGGAGATGTCGTTGTCGATGGTCTTGGGGACGCCGACCACCGGGATGCCCGCGTCCGCGAGCATCCGGGCCGCGGTCAGGGTGCCCTCGCCGCCGATGGGGATCAGCGCGTCCAGGCTGAGCTTGTGGCGGAAGGCCTCGGCGTTGTCGCACGCCTCCCGCAGCCGGGCCCGCTCCAGGCGGCTCGACCCGAGGATGGTGCCGCCGCGGGCCAGAATGCCGCTGACGGAGTCGATGTCGAGTTCGCGGTAGCGGCCGTCGAGCAGGCCCTTGAAGCCGTCCTCGAAGCCGATCACCGAGTCGCCGCGGTCCACCACCGCGCGATGCACGACCGACCTGATCACGGCGTTGAGGCCGGGGCAGTCACCGCCCGCGGTCAGTACTCCGATACGCATGATGGGGCGTTCTCCTGCTCGGTTGGACGTTGGTGCGTTTGCCCGATGGCACCGGGACGACTCGGGCGCGACACGGACGATTGGAATTGTTTCACGGGCCCGGAGCACCTCGGCAAGGCGCTCGGGCCCCACCGCGCGCCCCCTCCCGGCCCCCGGGTACGGTCGGGAGAAAGGCCCACGCGGGCATGCTGCCCGCACCTTGAGCTACGGCGCCAGAGGGGGACCATACAAAGCGACAGGGACGGCTGCTGTGACGCGCAGTGTGTACGTGACCGGTATCGGTCGGGGAGATGGCCGGCAGGTGATCGAGCTGGGCGTCATGGAGATGCTGACCCGGCAGGTGGACCGGGTCGGCCTCTTCCGGCCGCTGGACCACGACGCGCCCGACCCCGTCTTCGGGCTGCTGAAGGGCCGCTACCGGCTCTCCCAGCGGGCCGACGAGGCGCGCGGCATGAGCTATCGGGAGGCCGCCGCGCTCCAGGCCGAGCGCGGCACCGACGAGCTGGTCACCCGCCTGGTCGACCGCTTCCACGCGGTGGCCCGCGCCTACGAGGTGGTGCTGGTCCTCGGCAGCGACTACGCCGACACCCAGTTGCCGGCCGAGCTGGCGCTCAACGCCCGGCTGGCCAACGAGTTCGGCGCCGCCCTGCTGCCGGTGGTCGCCGGCACCGGGCAGAGCGCCGAGTCGATCACCGCCGAGGTCCGCAACGCGCACCACGCCTTCGCCTCGCTCGGCTGCGACGTGCTCGCCATGGTCGCCAACCGGGTGCGGGACGACGAGGCGGTGCGGGCGGCCCGCGACCTCGGCGCCGGCGGCCTGCCGGTGCCCGTCTACGTGCTGCCCGAGGACCCGGCGCTCTCCGCGCCCACGGTGAACCAGGTGGCGGCCGCGCTGGGCGCCGAGCCGCTGCTCGGCGACCCGACGGGGCTCGCCAGGGACGTGCGCGGCTTCGTCTTCGGCGGCGCGATGCTGCCGACGTTCCTGGCCGCGCTCACCGAGGGCTGCCTGGTGATCATGCCGGGGGACCGCGAGGACCTGGTGGTGGGCGCGCTGGCCGCGCACTCGGCCGGGGCGCCCCGCATCGCCGGCCTCCTGCTGACCCTGGGCGAACGCCCCGGCGCGCGCACCATGGCGCTCGCCGAGCGGCTCGCGCCGGGCATCCCGGTGCTCTCCGTGCCGGGCGACTCGTTCTCCACGGCGACCTCGCTCTCCGGTCTTGAGGGCAAGCTGACCGCGGCCACCCCCCGCAAGGCGGAGATCGCGCTCGGCCTGTTCGAGGCGCACGTGGACACCTCGGCCCTCACCCGGCACCTCTCGGTCGGCAGGAGCGACCGGGTGACCCCGATGATGTTCGAGCACGAGCTGATCGAGCGGTCCCGGGTGGACCGGCGGCACGTGGTGCTGCCCGAGGGCACCGAGGAGCGGGTGCTGCGCGCCGCCGAGGTGCTGCTGCGCCGCAACGTGTGCGACCTCACGCTGCTCGGCCCGGTGGCCGCGGTGCGCAAGCGGGTCGCCGACCTCGGCCTCGACGTGCGGCTGCTCGATCCGGACGAGCCGGCGGACGCCGCGGGACCGGTGCCGAGCGCCCGGGTGGTCGACCCGGAGACGTCGCCGCTGCGCGAGCGGTTCGCCGAGCGCTACGCCAGGCTCCGCGCCCACCGCGGCGTCTCCTACGAGCTGGCGCACGACGTGGTGGCGGACGTCTCCTACTTCGGCACGCTGATGGTCGAGGAGGGGCTGGCCGACGGCATGGTGTCCGGCGCCGCGCACTCCACGGCGGCGACGATCCGCCCGGCGTTCGAGGTGATCAAGACCAAGCCGGACGCGTCCATCGTCTCCTCGGTGTTCTTCATGTGCCTGGCCGACCGGGTGCTGGTCTACGGCGACTGCGCGGTCAACCCGGACCCGGACGCGACCCAACTGGCCGACATAGCCATCCAGTCGGCGGCCACCGCGGCCGGGTTCGGGGTGACGCCGCGGATCGCGATGCTGTCGTACTCGACGGGCACCTCGGGGTCCGGCGCGGACGTGGACAAGGTGCGGGAGGCCACCGGGCTGGTGCGGCGGCTGCGGCCCGACCTGCTGGTGGAGGGCCCGATCCAGTACGACGCGGCGGTCGAGCCCATCGTGGCGGCGGCCAAGCTGCCGGGCTCGCCGGTGGCCGGCCAGGCCACCGTGCTCGTCTTCCCGGATCTCAACACCGGCAACAACACCTACAAGGCGGTGCAGCGTTCGGCGGGCGCGGTGGCGGTCGGCCCGGTGCTCCAGGGGCTGCGCAAGCCGGTGAACGACCTGTCGCGCGGCGCGCTGGTGCAGGACATCGTCAACACGGTGGCGATCACCGCGATCCAGGCCCAACAGGCCCAAGGAGCCCAACAAGCCCAACCGGCCCAAGGGGCCCAACCGGCCCGAGACGGCAAGGAGTCCGCGGCATGACCGGGGCGACACGGGTGCTGGTGCTCAACTCCGGCTCCTCGTCGGTGAAGTACCAGCTGCTCGACATGCGGGACGAGGCCCGGCTGGCCGTCGGCCTGGTGGAGCGGATCGGCGAGCGCACCGCCCGGCTCACGCACACCCCGGCCGACGGCCGGCGCCGGGAGCGCGAGCTGCCGGTGCCCGACCACGGCGCCGCGCTCCGCCTCGCCGCCGAGGAACTGGCCGCGGACGGGCGGGGGTTGGACTCCCCGGAACTGGCCGTGGTGGGCCACCGGGTGGTGCACGGCGGGCAGTCCTTCACCGAGCCCACGCTGGTGGACGACGCGGTGCTCGCCGAGATCGAACGTCTTGTGCCGCTGGCCCCGCTGCACAACCCGGCCAACCTGGCCGGCATCCGCACGGCCCGGGCGCTCAACCCCGACGTGCCGCAGGTCGCCGTCTTCGACACCGCGTTCCACACCACCATGCCGGAGCACGCGGCCCGTTACGCGATCGACGTGGCGACCGCGGACCGGCACCGGATCCGCCGCTACGGCTTCCACGGCACCTCGCACGCCTATGTGTCGCGCCGCGCCGCCGCGTTGCTGGGCCGCGACCCGTCCGAGGTCAACGTGATCGTGCTGCACCTCGGCAACGGCGCCTCCGCCTCGGCGGTGGCGGGCGGCCGGTGCGTGGACACCTCGATGGGCCTGACGCCGCTGGAGGGCCTGGTGATGGGCACCCGCTCCGGCGACCTCGACCCGGCGGTGGTCTTCCACCTGGCGCGGGTGGCCGGCATGCCGGTCGACGAGATCGACGCGCTGCTCAACAAGCGCTCGGGGCTCCTCGGCCTGTGCGGGGACAACGACATGCGGGAGATCGCGCGCCGGATGGCGGCGGGCGACCCGGCGGCCCGGCTGGCGTTCGACGTCTACGCGTACCGACTGCGGAAGTACCTGGGCGCCTACGTGGCGGTGCTCGGCCGGGTGGACGCGGTGGCGTTCACGGCCGGCGTCGGGGAGAACTCGACCGAGGTGCGAGCGGCGGCCGTCGCGGGGCTTTCGGGACTGGGAATCGAGATCGACGAACGGTTGAACTCGGCGGCGGCGAAGGGGCCCCGGCTCATCTCCCCGGAGTACGCTCGGGTGGCGGTCGCCGTGGTGCCCACGGACGAGGAACTGGAGATCGCCACCCAGGCTTTCGCCCTGGCCCGGCCCCGGTAAGACACCACATTATTCCGGCACGGAACAAAACGAGTAGGATCGCCAGCATGCGCCGTTCCAAAATCGTCTGCACCCTGGGCCCAGCCGTCGACTCCTTCGAGAAGCTGAAGGCGCTGATCGAGGCAGGCATGAACGTGGCCCGGTTCAACTTCAGCCACGGCTCGCACGAGGAGCACGAGGAGCGGTACCACCGGGTCCGCAAGGCGAGCGAGGAGACCGGCGTCGCCGTGGGCGTGCTGGCCGACCTCCAGGGCCCCAAGATCCGCCTTGAGACCTTCGCCAACGGCCCCGTGGAGCTCCAGCGGGGCGACGAGTTCACCATCACCACCGAGGACGTGCCGGGCGACCGGTCCATCTGCGGCACCACCTACAAGGGGCTGCCGGGTGACGTCGCCAAGGGCGAGGCCATCCTGATCAACGACGGCAACGTCTCGCTCCAGGTCACCGAGGTGGACGGCCCTCGGGTGAAGACCATCGTGATCGAGGGCGGCGTGATCTCCGACCACAAGGGGATCAACCTGCCGGGCGTCGCGGTGAACGTGCCGGCGCTCTCCGAGAAGGACGTCGAGGACCTGGAGTTCGCGCTGCGGCTCGGCGCCGACATGGTGGCCCTCTCCTTCGTGCGCAACGCGGAGGACGTGCGGGACGTGCACCGGGTGATGGACCGGGTCGGCCGCCGGGTGCCGGTGATCGCCAAGGTCGAGAAGCCGCAGGCGGTCGACAACATGGAGGAGGTCGTCCTGGCCTTCGACGGTGTGATGGTGGCCCGCGGCGACCTGGCGGTGGAGTACCCGCTGGAGAAGGTCCCGATGGTGCAGAAGCGGCTCATCGAGCTGTGCCGCCGGAACGCCAAGCCGGTGATCGTGGCGACCCAGATGATGGAGTCGATGATCACCAACTCCCGCCCCACCCGCGCCGAGGCGTCCGACGTGGCCAACGCCATCCTGGACGGCGCGGACGCGGTGATGCTCTCCGCCGAGTCGTCGGTCGGCCGCTACCCGGTCGAGACGGTCAAGACCATGTCCAAGATCGTGGTGGCCGCCGAGGGCGAGCTGCTCTCCCGCGGCCTCCAACCGCTGGTGCCGGGCAAGAAGCCGCGCACCCAGGGCGGTTCCGTGGCCCGCGCCGCCTGCGAGATCGCCGACTTCCTGGATGCCAGGGCGCTGGTGGCCTTCACCAAGTCCGGTGACACGGCCCGCCGGCTCTCCCGCTACCGCGCGATCCAGCCGATCCTGGCCTTCACCTCGGAGCCGGCCACCCGCAACCAGCTCACGCTGAGCTGGGGCGTGGAGACCACGGTCGTCCCGCACGTCAACCACACGGACGAGATGGTGGAGCTCTGCGACGCCGAGCTGTCCCGCCTCAACCGCTACGAGGCGGGCGACACCATGATCATCACCGCCGGCTCGCCTCCCGGCGTGGCCGGCACCACCAACATGGTCCGCGTTCACCACATCGGCGGCCAGCAGGGCGTCTGAGGGTCCCCTGGCGCTCCCGGCGCTCTCCCGGCGGGGCGGCACCGCGCCGCCCCGCCTTCGCGCGCCCCGCGTTCGCGCCCGCCTTCTCGCAATGCGGATCAACCCACCGTGGTCGGCCCGTCGTTGGTGGTGTAGCTCGTCATCCCCCGCATGGTGAGCGTGCCGCCCATCTGGCCGGCCTGGGTGATGAGGACGTCGGTGAAGTTCGCGATGGGAAGGTCGAGCGGCGGCTCGTGCTCGGGGTCGAAGACCACCGGGATGATGCCGAAGAGATTGCCCTCCAAGCGCTCGGTGTACATCGTCACCGTGCCGTTCCTGAAGGTGGAGTTGGAGCCCGGGTCCGTGCCCACGTGGTACCGGACCCCGCCTGGCGCGTCCACGATCTGGTGCAGGTCGCCGATGTCGATCAGGTCAGCGGTGAACTTCAGCACCTGCTTCACGCCGCCGTTGGCGGTGGTGACGTTGACGACGCCGTGGTAGTCGAGGCCGCGCAGCGTCAGGTAGCTGGCTTCCAGATACCAGGGCTGGTCAGGCAGGACGAGCGGCGTCTGTTCGTCGATGCCGGGCACGCGGCGCTCCTCGGGACAGGGGAACGGCAGCCGGCCCAACTCGTCGCGGGCGAACGGGTCGACGGTCTCCACCTCGACCTCGTCCTGCTCCTCGGCGTCGGCCTCGTCCCGCTCGTCGGCCTCCGCCTCGGCCTCGTCCGTCTGCTCCGCGTCCGGCTCCCCGGCGGCGTCCTCGTCCGCTGACGCCTCGTCGGTCCCCGTCTCGGTCCGGTCCGACTCGTCCTGCTCCGCGGGCGGCGTCGTCGGCTCCGGCTCCGGCTCGTCCTCCGGCTCCTCCGCCGGTTCCTCAGGCTCTGCGGGCGGCTCCTCGTCGCGGCCGGGGTTGAGGACGTCGCCGATGGCGTTGCCGAGCTCCTCGAGGCCGCGCCCGACGCCCAGCGGGTCCCAGGGGTTCGGCTCCTCGGCCGTGGGCTCCTCGGCCTCCTCGGTGGGCTCCTGGGCCGCGTCCTGGCCCTCCGCACGCTCCTGCTCGGTGGCCGCGGCGTCTTCCGCCGGCTCGGACTCTGTCTCGGACTCCGTCGGCTGCGCGTCCGGCTCCGCTTCCTCGTCGGGCTCCGGTTCTGGCTCGGGTTCCGGTTCTGGCTCGGGTTCCGGCTCGGGCTCCGGCGTCTCCTCGGCCGTCGGTTCCTCGGTCGGCTCCTCAGCCGTGTCCTCGGCCTCCGCCTCGTCCGGCATCTCGACGCACGGCGCGTCCTGGAAGGGGTTCTCCGGCTGGCTCGGGTCCGCCTTGGCCAGCGGAGAGGTGAAGCCCATGCCCATCAGCGCGGCGGACGGCATGGCCGCGAGCGCGATCGCCTTCCCCACCGGCATGTGGAGGCGGCGCAGCAGTGGCCTGCGCGGCACCGCGTGCCGTGACCCATCGCCGTCCGCGGTGGTTATCTCTTCACTCGGCACCTTGGTTTCCCTTCCCCGGATCTTTCCCCCGCTCCGGTGCGGCTCCTTGGAAGGCCTCCAGCGCGCTGCCTGTCCCGGGGACCGGGACCGACGGCTCGCCATCCGCCGCGGCGTCCCTTGCCGCGGTCGGCCGCGCTTCGCCCGGCATCCAGGCGATGCTCATGGCCCCGCCGACCATGCCGAACAGGAAACCCAGCAGGAAGCCACCAACGTTGGAGACCACCAGGGAGACCAGTGCCAACATGATCGCGGCGACGCCCGCGAATATCCGCACATGCGGCTGGAACCATATGGTCAGGCCGAGAACGATCAGCAGGACGCCGATGACAAGCGACCCGGCGCCGGCCGTGGTGGCCATGCGAACGGTGAGCTGACCGAACGTCATGTTGGCATACGGGAAGTAGGCGATGGGCAGTCCTCCTATGAGGACAAAGAGGCCCGCCCAGAACGGCCGCCGCCACCTGAAGTGCCGGAAGGCGACGCGCGCCCGGGTGAACAGCGAGATTCTGGGCATTTCCTCAGTCTTGGTGCTCACGGCACGTACTCCCCTGGTGGCGCGTTTCAGTGGCGGGATGCACGATACGGCGGTGCGCCCTGGGGCAGAGAGGCGCGTCTCCGCTCCCTGCCCCAGGCGTGGATCAGCCGATCAGAAACACTCGTTGCTACCCCTGTGCAACCTCAGGCTGAGATCGTTCAGGGTGAACGTGCCGGCCTGGGTCCCCCAGGCCGTCTGCTCCACTTGCGAGAGCGTCACTGATTCGGCTTGCTGAGCGAACGAGCCGGGCAGCGTGTTCCTGACCGGGTCGGGCCCGCGAGTGAGCTCGTCCACGCTGACACCGATGTCGATGTTCCTGAATTCCGCGTCGGCGTCGAGTTGCGTCAGGTCAATGAACAGGTTCTGCGCATCGACGGGGTTGTTGGGGTCGGACCCGGCGTTGATCTTGACGGTGACGTCTCCGAACAACGGAACGGGGATGACCACCGACTGGCAGAGCTCGTTGAGCTCGGCGTGATCGAAGGCCGAGACCGCGACGGGCCTGTCCCGACCGTCGGGCGGTGTGACGAACGAGCCGTACTGATTGAACCCCTCTCCCACGAGCTGGCGCACGCTCACCTTGAACTGCTGGCCGGACACGGAGAACGAGGCGGCCAGCGCCCCCTGGGCGAGGGCGATACCTATGGCAGCGGTAGCGGCCACGCCGGGCACCATGACGAGGCCGAACCGCCGCCATCTCGTGCCGCCGCGAGCCTGTGACTCCATTGACTTTCCTCCTTCTCGGACGAACAACTCCACGGACTCCGCAAGCCCGTGGTCTGCCAAGCCGTCCGGGGCCCTGGAGAGAAGAAGTGCGTTATCCCCGGGCGTGCACCCCGGCGACAGCCACTGACCGTCGCTTGGACGCGGCTGACAGCGAAACAGGTCCCTCCGCCCCTCGCGGGCCGGCGGGAACCCCCCTGCTCCGAGGCCGATGGGTGGCCCCATCGGCTTGGCCGATCGTGGTGCATCTCACGTCCCGGCACAAGGGGTTCGTTACTTGCGAGTAATAACGATGTGGCAAATGAGTGATCACCGCGTGCCGGTCGACACGAAGACGCGACCGCGCGAAAGCCGCACCCTCCCTTCAACCAGGCGTAACTCCCCAGTAGCCCCCTGCCCTTGTGACCGAGTGTAATGACGGCCGCGATTACCAAGTTTTGGTAAAGCGCGGCCGCCATGAAGTGTAGAAGAGCCGATTCCCTCAGAAGAGCGCGCGGGAGAGCGCCGCACGCGAGCTGATGACGCGCGGGTCGTCCGGGCCGACGACCTCGAAGAGTTCGAGCAGCCGCACCCGCGCGGCGTCCCGGTCCTCCCCGGCCGTGCGCTGCACCAGGGACACCAACCGGCCGAAGGCGTCCTCGACATGGCCGCCCACCAGGTCCAGGTCGGCGGCGGCGAGCTGCGCGGCGACGTCGGTCGGCTTGTCGGCCGCGGCCTTGCGGACCTTCGCCGGGTCGGCCTCCTGCACCCGCTTGAGCAACCGCGCCTGGCCGAGGCCGATGGAGGCCTCCAGGTTGCCCGGCTCGTCGGCCAGCACGTTCTCGTACGCCTGGATCGCGCCGGCCAGGTCCCCGCCGTCCAGCGCGGCGTGCGCCGCGGCCAGCGTCGGGTTGGCCGGCGGCTGCGGCGGGCCGGCCGCCTCCTCGCCGGCGGCCGCCGCCTGCTCCGGGTCGACCGGCGCGCCGACGATGCCGAACCGCTCCTCGGCGGCCTGGATCAACTGGTCGAGCACCTGCCGCACCTGCGGCTCCGGCGCCGCGCCCTGGAACAGCGGCAGGGCCTGCCCGGCGATCACCGCGAACACCGCGGGGATGCCCTGCACGCCGAACTGCTGGAAGAGCATCTGGTTCTGGTCGACGTCGATCTTGGCGAGCACGAACCGGCCGGCGTACGCCTCGGCCAGCCGCTCCAGGATGGGGCTGAGCTGCTTGCACGGCTCGCACCACTCGGCCCAGAAGTCGATGACCACGGGCACCTCGGCGCTGCGCTGCAGCACCTCCTGCTCGAACCCGGCCTCGTCGACGTCGATCACCAGTCGCGTGGCGGCAGCCGCCTGCTGCCCGCCCGGTTGGGCCGCCCGCTGGGACCGGGCCCGCTCGGCCTTCTGCTTGGCCTCGGCGGCCGCCTTCACCGCGGAGAGGTCAACGGCTCCGCTCATGGACATGTTGCGTGGCTGCATGGCACCAGTCTCCCCCCTTCCGGAACCGTTCGGACACGCACCCGGCACGCGGCGCCCGACGAGCCGCCGCGGGGGCGTCGCTCAGTCCCAGCGGTTGAAGGCAATCTCCCCGATCACCCGCGGCTTCCCGTACCCGACCTGCTCGCGCTCCACACGGCCCAGGGCCGACAGATCGGCCCCGGCGACGGGCGCGAGCAGGAAGCCGAGGTCGAGCACCGTGAAGCCGCACCAGGTGAAGTGCTCGGCCCACGGCGGCGGTTGGACGAACCAGGGGGTGAACGCCTGGTGCCGTCCCGGGTCAGCGAACGCAACCCACGGCAGGTGCCGGTGACAGAGCACCGTCACCTCCCGAGCAGCGCAGGAGGAGACCGTGACCGAGTGGTAGGTCTGGTGCAACCCAGCCTCGACGACATCGGACACGGTCACGGTGGCTGCCCTGGCCACCTCGTGTTGGGCCGTCCGGAGCGGCCGTGGATCCGTCATCGGCAGCTCCGGCTCACCGCGGCGACTGACACTCGTCACCCCCCGTGGCAGTGGCGGCAGAATGTCACGCACTGTGTTCACCTCGTCCTGCCCGGCGGGCCGAGCCAGGCACGCGGGAAGCTGTTGCGGGGGAGAACCGACAGGTCCTGGCGAGGGACCGCCCGGTCGGCCGAGCCCCCCGATGACCAGCAACGCCAACACCACCCCGGGCAGAGATCGATCAAAACCAGGCCGAATCGATCTGACTCGGAGCGAGTGGAGCGCGCGCCTTCACGTGCCGCCGGGGGCACGTGAAGGCGCGCGGACCGTCAGGCTCCGACGTCAGGCACAATCTCCTTCTCCGCCACCCGCGTTCCGTTCTGCCGACGGGCCGGGGGCCTCACGGTTCATCCCCCGCTCTCCAAGGCGCGGTAGGGGTTACCGGGCGAGGGGACGACGCGCCAGAACCACTCGGTGGTGAGCTTGAACTGCCGATGAGAGGTGTTCAGCCCGGTGTGTCGCAGCGCCCACGTCTCCACCGGGTCCGGCTGGTTGTCGACCGCTTCGGACTCAGCCCCGCAGGTGAGGCAGGCGACGTGGAAGATCGCCCGAGGCGCACCCTCGGCCGCCTCCTCCGTCAGAGTCCACTCAGCCGCCTTGATGATCAAGCGCGTCACCGCGCCTCCCCGGAACGGCGGTTGGCCTCGGCAACGGCCGGACCCGGCAGCTCCCTCGTGCCGACCGCCGCCACCTCTTCCGCACGCACGTCCCACTCCCGGCCACCACCCACCGGCCGGAGCCAGACCCGACCGGCTTCGCGATCCATGACCCGGCCGACCACCCCGCGCGCGTCACGCGCCAGTTCGCCGACCTCGGGTGTGTCCCGTTCAGCCATGGGACCGCCTCCCTCCCGCAGAGGCCCGGTGACGACCGGACGCGGGCAGCAACAGTGCAAGCGATCGCGCCGCGACGCGGGCGATACCCTTCCTCATCGTTGACGCTCCTGTTCAGCGTTGGCCACGCCCCCGGGCCGCCTGCCAGCGGTCGCGGGGGTCCCCTGTCGGGGGAGTTCCCATCGAACTCCGCCCGCCGCGCGGAAGGGGGAGCCAGACTGGGGGCCAGGAAGAGGCCAGCCTTGAGGGGACAGGGGGCCAGGTGACGACGCGACGCCAGGAGTTCGGCGCGTATCTCGCGCGCCTACGCCGTGCGGGCAGAAGGAGCCAACGGCAGCTCGCCGAACGGCTGTGCGCGCTGTCCGGAGTCACGTCGCTGACCCGCAACGAGGTATCCCGCTGGGAGCGTGGCGAACGGATCCCCGACTCCTGGCTCCCTTTCCTCGCGCAGGCAGTGGGCGTACCCCTGGACGAACTGGAGCGAGCGGCGGCACGGGCACGCGGCGAGCCGGATGCGCCGGCCACGTTGCCCGGCCCACCACACACGGGCCGGCATGCCGACCGGGCGGCTGTGGACTCCTTCCGCATGGCGGATCGCCAACTCGGCGGCGGTCATCTCTACGGTGCCGTGCTCCACTACCTGACCGCCGAAGTGGCACCAAGACTCTTCGGGGCCGCCAGTGTGAGCAGCACGCCGGAGACGTTTCGCGCCGCCGCCGCGCTCACGGAGATGGCCGGGTGGATGGCGCACGACTCGGGTCGGGACGACCGAGCTCAGCAGCATTTCGCCCATGCCCTGCCGCTCGCCCGAGCCGGTTCGGACGGCGCGCTCACGGCCAACATCCTGGCCAGCATGAGCCACCTCGCGCTGCAACAGCGCCAGCCGGAGCAGGCGGCGAGGCTCGCGCGCGCTGGACGAAGTGAAGTCGACACCGGCCCTTTCCTCCCGACGCTGATGGCCCGCCTGCACACGATGGAAGGTCGCGCCCTGGCGCGGGCAGGGGAGGAAACTACGGCCAGCCGGGCCATCGAGACTGCGGCGGAGTGTTTGAGTCGTGACGCCGACGGGCCGCCCTCCGTGTGGATCAGCCACTTCGACGAGGCGTCTCTCGCCAGCGAAACAGCCCTGTGTCTGCGCGACCTCGGACAGCTTCCAGCGGCGGCGGAGAGCGCAGAGCGAGCCGTGAGCCTCCGCACCGGAGATCGGGCGCGCAGCCGGGTGTTCGGGCAGATCTCGCTGGCCGTCATTCGCACGGAGATGGGCGAGCTGGAGGCCGCCTGCCAGGTCGGCGGTCAGCTCATCGCATCCTGCCGCACACTGGGCTCGCTGCGGATCAACCAGCAACTCGACGAGCTGTCACGGGCGTTGCGGCCGTTCGGGCAGAACGCCGGGTGGCTCAGCTTCTCGAATCGCTCACCGTGGTCACCCAACAGAGGAATCTGCTGCTGGCCGGAATCCAGTCCTCTCATGTCGGGGGAGTTTCGTCGTGACCTCTCGCCCACAGCCGGGAACCGCCGAGTGGGACGCCTACCTCGCGGAGGGCAATGCCAGGCAGGCCCGCAAGCGTGTCGCCGCGGACGTGATCCTGCGCGACGTCACGGGAAGGGTGCTCCTCGTCAAGCCGACCTACAAGGAGGGGTGGGATCTTCCGGGAGGGATGGTCGAGGCGAACGAGTCCCCGCTTGACGGTGCCATGCGCGAGTTGTGGGAAGAGCTGCGCATTCGGCCACACATCCGCGGCGTCCTCACGATGGACTGGGACCCCGCGCACGGGCCCTGGGACGACCAGATCGTGTTGATCTTCGACGGCGGGGAGTTGGCGCCGGAAGTGGCGGCGGCCCTGGCTCCCCGCGATGAGGAGCTGTCCGCCTGCGTGTTCTTCACCCAGGAAGACGCGATAGCCGCCCTGCGCCCCCGCATCCGGCGCCGACTCGTCCAGGCCCTCGAGGCGCTGAAGGCGAACGAGGCCCGCTACCTGGAGTCAGGGCACCAACCATGGTGACCCACCCAGGACCCCGCACTACGCCGAGTTCTGTGAGGCGCTCGGCTCCGGATTCATCCACCACGTCCCCGACCGCGGCAACAGCCACAACCCCGCCGAGGGACGGGCCGCGATGCGTCGGACAGCCGAGATGATCCGATCGGCCGGCTTCGACGTGGACCCGGAGTTCTGGCCGGTCAACGGCGCGGCCGACTGCACCCAGAGCTACGCGGGCTGCTCCGACAGCCCCGTTGTCAAGTAGCTCCGCCGCAAGCGGGACGACTACAGCCTCAGCCGCCCGGTATCGTGCCGGGCGGCTGTCGCCGTGAACGAGAACGGACAGGTAGTGACTGACCCTCGCAGCACCGCATGGGACACCTATTCACAGAGCAAGCCCCACCGGCGGAAGACCAACGCCGAGGGCGACACCACGTGGTTCAACTGGACCCAGTACCCCGACCACGGCCCGGGGGCCGACGTGCTCAGCCTCAACCCCGGAGACAGCGTGCTCGACCTCGGGTGCGGGTCCGGTGGGAACGCCGCTCACCTCGCGACGCTCGGCACCAAGGCCGTAGGGGTCGACCTCTCCGCCCAGCAGCTCGACAAGTCACACGAACGGTGGCCGGGCGTGGACGGGATGGAACTCCACCAGGCCGATGCCCTCACCTACCTCGAAGGCACGGTCACGATCTTCGATGCGATCTACAGCGTGTTCGGCGCTGCCTGGTTCACCGACCCCACCCTGCTGCTGCCGAACGTTCACGCGAAACTCAAGCCAGGTGGAGTGTTCGCCTTCTCCCAGCGGCCCCCGGTTGAAGGGTGCTACGGCTGCCAGGCGTCATACATCCCGCGCGGGCCCGAAGAGGACCCCGCCGTCGTCAAGCGGTGGGACTACGAACCCGATGTGTGGATGCTGACGCTCAAGGAACACGGCTACGTGGACGTGTCGGCGTCCGTGCTCGCCCCGCCCTCGGGAAGTCGGCGCACGGGCACCCTGTTCGTCTGGGGAGTCCGAGGAGGCTGAACGTCGTCGCCAGCGACCTCACCCTCACTCCACCGCGGTGGCCGCAGGACGCTACGCGGCAGCGCCGTGTGGGGTCAGCGTGATCTTCGGCTCGTCGTCGACGACGTCGATGTCGATGCGCAGGGCCGCGTCGAGGCCCCTGGACAGCTTGTACAGCAGTGGGAGAGTGGGGACGGCGTCGCTGCCTTCGATACGGGAGATCTTCGCCTGATCCAGGCCGCACCTCTCGGCGGCCTCGGCCTGGGTCCGGCCGAGCTCCTTCCGGCGGTTGTAGACGACGACGGCGAGTGCCATGGCCAGCGGATTCTCCCGCCGCTCCTGCGCACGCTCCTCGGAGTCGGGGTAATCGCCCCGGATGCGCTTCCCGCGCCGGGCCTTCGTCCTGGTGTGACCACTCATGGTGTCCCTCCTTCGAGTCTGCTCCGATGGAAGTCGGCGTCGGCCGGGTCGTGTTCGGCCTCGCACTGCTTACGGGCGAGGACCGCGCGGGTGATCTGCTTCTCCTCGTGCTGACGGGTCTTGCGAAACCACGTCAGGAAAACAATCCGGCGGTCCGGCGCCATCCAGTAGGTGATGCGCGCGTCGACGTCGCCGAGCGTCAGCCGCAGCTCCCAGACCCCGTCCCGCAGAGGCCGGGCGAGGGCCATGGGTATCGCCGGGCCGAGCTGAGCCAGCAGGCCCGAGGCATCGTCGACCTTTCCGACGTGCTTGTCGGACAGCCCGTCGAGCCACTGGGCGACATACACCAGCCTCGACGCGGACGCGAGACCGCTGGGGCGTCCACACCCCCATGGCGATAGCGGCACCCGCCAACGGACCCGGCGCCGGGTGACCCCGACTCTCGCGGCCATGCGGGCGAACGAGGCCCGCTGCCTGGAGTCGGGGCACCAACCGTGGTGACCCGCCCAGGACCCGGCTACGCCGCGTTCGTCAGCGCGCCGGCGCCGGTGGCGCCGGGTACGGATCGCAGCGCGTTGTACCAGGCGGCGGCCATCTTGTTGTAGCCGGTGGCGTTGGGGTGCACGCCGTCGGCGATGTCGGCGTTGGTCAACGCCGCGTACATGTCGACCAGATGGACCCGGCGGCCGGCGTTGGCCTGGTCCCGGACGATGCCGGGGACGGCCGCGTTGAACGCCCGCACGCCGGCGTCGAAGGCCGGCAGCGGGGTGATGGTGGCCAGGAACAGGTACGCCTGGGGCAGCTGGCTGGTGATGCGGTTGACGAGGGTGCGGAGCCTGGCCGGGGCGCCGCCCGGGTCGGAGCCGTAGATGTCGTTGGTGCCGATGTGCAGCAGGATCGTCTGCGGCTGGTAGGTGGTGAGCCAGCGGGACACGTTGGCGTCGATCCCGGCGATCGTCCAGCCGGAGTGGCCCTCGTGGTCGCGGTCGCCGAGGTTGCCCGGGCCGTTGGACATCGAGCCGACGAAGTCGACCGTCTGGCCGCCGGCCACCAGCCGCTCCCACAGCCCGATGCGGTAGCCGCCCGGCACGTTGAAGCCGTCGGTGATCGAGTCGCCGAGCGGCATCACCCGCACGCCTGCGGCGGCCCCGGTGTCGGACGACGCGGCGTGGGCGGTGGTGGCGCCGATCGCGGTGGGGGCGACGGCGAGGGCGATGGCGCCGGCGAGTAACTGTCTCCTGCTTGCCATGTGGGGGTCCCTTCATCGGGAGTGGCATGGATGGGAGCGAGCGATGGGAGCGCTCCCAGAATGGGCCCGCCGAAACCCGCGCGCAATAACTCGCGCGCGGGCTCCTCCGGAAACCGTCGGAAGGGAAACCGTCAGAAGCCGGCCGGCTCCACGTACACGCCCCACTCGGCCCGCAGCGCGTCGCAGATCTCGCCCAGGGTGGCCTCCGCGCGGACGGCGGTCAGCATGGGTTCGATCATGTTGCGGTCGCTCCGCGCCGCGTCCACGAGGGCGGCGAGGCCGGCGCGGACCGCCGCCTCGTCGCGGGCGGCGCGGCGCTCGCCCAGCACGCGGGACTGCTCGCGCTCCACCTCGTGGCTGACCCGCAGGATCTCCAGGTCGCCGGTGACGGAACCGGGGTGGCAGTTGACGCCGACGACCTTCTTCTCGCCCTTCTCCAGCGACTGCTGGTAGCGGAAGGCGGCGTCGGCGGTGAGCCCGGTGAACCAGCCGTCCTCGATGCCGGCCAGCAGCCCCGAGGTGATCGGCCCGATCGGGTGCTGCCCGTCCGGCACGGCGCGGGCGCCGAGCTCCCTGATCCGGTCGAAGATCTTCTCCGCGTCGGCCTCGATCCGGTCGGTCAGCTGCTCGACGTACCAGGAGCCGCCCAGCGGGTCGGCGACGTTGGCGACGCCCGTCTCCTCCATCAGCACCTGCTGGGTGCGCAACGCGATCTCGGCGGCCTGCTCGCTCGGCAGGGCGAGGGTCTCGTCCAGCGCGTTGGTGTGCAGCGAGTTGGTGCCGCCGAGCACGGCGGACAGCGCCTCGACGGCGGTGCGCACCACGTTGTTGTACGGCTGCTGCGCGGTCAGCGAGACGCCGGCGGTCTGGGTGTGGAAGCGCAGCCACTGGGCGCGCTCGCTGGTGGCGTCGTAGACGTCGCGCATCCAGCGGGCCCAGATCCGGCGCGCGGCGCGGAACTTGGCGATCTCCTCGAAGAAGTCGACGTGCGCGTCGAAGAAGAACGAGAGCCCGGGCGCGAAGGTGTTGACGTCCAGGCCGCGGGAGAGCCCGAGCTCGACGTAGCCGAAGCCGTCGGCGAGGGTGAAGGCCAGCTCCTGCGCCGCCGTGGAGCCGGCCTCCCGGATGTGGTAGCCGGAGACGGAGAGCGGCTTGTAGGCCGGGATGTGCCGGACGCAGTACTCCATCAGGTCGCCGATGAGCCGCAGGTGCGGCTCGGGCTCGAAGAGCCACTCCTTCTGGGCGATGTACTCCTTGAAGATGTCGGTCTGGAGCGTGCCGTTGAGCGTGCCGGGGTCGACGCCCTGGCGCTCGGCCGCGACGACGTACATGCAGAAGAGGGGCACGGCGGGGCCGCTGATGGTCATGGAGGTGGTGGTCTCGCCCAGCGGGATGCCGCCGAACAGTATGTCCATGTCGGCGGCCGAGTCGATGGCGACGCCGCAGTGGCCGACCTCGCCGAGCGAGCGCGGGTCGTCGGAGTCCCGGCCCATCAGCGTCGGCATGTCGAAGGCCACGGAGAGCCCACCGCCGCCGTTGGCGAGGATGGAGCGGTAGCGCTCGTTGGTCTGCGCCGCGTTCCCGAAGCCGGCGAACTGGCGGATCGTCCAGGCCCTGCCCCGGTAGCCGGAGGCGTACAGGCCGCGGGTGTAGGGGAACTCGCCAGGCCAGCCGATGCGCTCGAAACCCTCGTAGGTGTCGCCCGGGCGAGGGCCGTACACGGGCTCGACGGGGTCCCCGGAGAGCGTGGTGAAGTCGGCGTCCCGGATCCGGGACGCCTCGAAGCGGGCCTGCCAACGTGCGCGGCCCGCCGAGATGGCGTCAGCGTCCATGGAGCCAATTTACTTGGACGCCCAACTAAATGTCGACCAATCGGCCCCCGGACTCACCGGGGGCCTGGGCCGGCCGAGGGCCCGGGGGTGGCCGGCGCGGGTCAGACCTTGACCGGCTCCGCCTCGTCGGACTCGATCAGGGGCTCCGTCTCGGCCGCGATCCGCCGCTCCACGAAGAACGCGGCGAACGGGATGGTGCCGGAGAGCAGGACCCACAGCAGCTTGCCGAACGGCCAGCGGGCCTTCTGCCCGAGGTCGAAGGCGAAGACCAGGTAGACGATGTACAGCAGCCCGTGCACCTGGGACACCACCAGGGTGACGTCCTCACCGGTGTCGAAGCCGTACTTGAACACCATGCAGGTGGACAGGACCAGCAGCATCACCGCGGTGACATACGCCATGGTCCGATACCGGGTGAGCACACTCCGCTTCATGGCTCCAGAGCCTAACGGGTCATTCGGGGCGATCTTCCCGGGGGGCCGGGTCCGACGCCGGGCCGCGAGGGGCCCCGGCCGCGGGCGCGGGCTCGCCGTCGGCGAAGTCCTGGGCGGCCACCCGCAGCGGGCGCAGCAGCGCGAAGATCTCCTGGCACTCCTCGCCGTCGTAGACGCCGAGGCCGAAGTCCATGGCCATCAGGTCGCGGGTGGCGGCGTCGCACACGGCGCGGCCCTCGTCGGTGATGGAGGCGAGGGTGCCGCGGCCGTCGTTGGGGTTGGGGCGCTTGGTCACCAGGCCCGAGCGGACCAGCCGGTCGACGGTGTTGGTGACCGAGGTCGGATGCACCATCAGCCGCTCGCCGATCTTGGACATGGGCAGTTCACCCTTTTTGCTGAAGGTGAGCAGCACCAGTGCCTCGTAGCGCGCGAAGGTCAGCCCGTAGGGCTTGACCACGGCGTCCACCTCGGCCAGCAGGATCTGGTGCGCCCGCATGATCGAGGTGATGGCGCCCATCGCCGGCACGGCTCCCCAGCGCCGCTGCCAGAGTTCGTCGGCGCGCGCGATCGGGTCGAAGGGAAGGCTGAGCGGTTTCGACACGCCTGTGACCCTACCGGCTGGTCACCTGACGCCGCCGGGGCGTCAGGCGTTGACGACGCCCTCGCGACGGGCGCGGGCCGCGATCACCGCGTCGTCCTGCGCCCGGCGCAGCCGACGCTCGGCGAAGAAGCCGCCGATGGGCAGCACCGACATCAGGAAGAACCAGGCGGCGGTCGGCAGCGGCCACTTCGTGCGGTTCCAGGCGTCCAGCCAGAACAGCACGTAGCCGACGAACAGCACGCCGTGGATCATGCCCATCACGGGGACGGCGTCGAAGTCGGTGGTGCGCCTGAGCACGGAGCACACCAGCAGCACCAGGAAGGAGACCGCCTCGGGGGCGGACACCAGCCGGAGCCGACGCAGGGAGCTAGCGGTCTTGAGGTCCATGCCGGCCATTCTCGCAGGGGTGCCGCCGACCCCTCCGGGCCGGGGTGGCCGGTTGGTTAGAGTCGGAGCATGGACACCGAAGCCGCCCCCGCCGCCCAGGAGACCCGCTGGCTGAGCGAGGCGGAACAGCGCGCCTGGCGCACCCATCTGGAGGTGACCAAGCTGCTGACCCACCAGCTGGAGCGTGACCTCCAGCCGTTCGGGCTGACCATGAACGACTACGAGATCCTGGTCAACCTCTCGGAGTCGGACGAACGCCGGATGCGGATGAGCGACCTCGCCGCCGCCACCCTCCAGTCCAAGAGCCGGCTCTCCCACCAGATCACCCGCATGGAACGGGCCGGTCTCGTCCGCCGCGAGAACTGCGACTCCGACAAGCGCGGCCTCTTCGCGGTGCTCACCGACGAGGGCTGGGAGACGATGCGGGACGTCGCCCCCCACCACGTGGCCTCGGTCCGCCGCCACTTCGTCGACCTGCTCTCCCCCGAGGACCTGAAGGCCCTCCTCCACGCGCTCGGCCCGGTGGCCGCCCACCTGCACGAGGAGCGGGGCCGCGGCTGACCGTCCTCGGCGCGGAGGCGCGGGCGGGCCGAGGCGCGGCAGCGCGCCGGAGGCGCGCGCGACGGGCCGTCGCACCGCGGCGGTCGCCCGCCGTCAGTAGTGGTAGCGGGCCTTGATGATCTTCACTTCCTTGACGTCGGCGCGGTAGACGAGTCGGTGTTCGTCGTCGATCCGACGCGACCAGTAACCCGTGAGGTCGCCCTTCAGCGGCTCGGGCTTGCCGATGCCCTCGAAGGGGGTGCGCTGGATTTCCGCGATCAGGCGCGTGATCCGGCGGGCCATCTTCCGGTCGGACGCGAGCCAGAACAGGAAGTCGTCCCAGCCGGCGGGGTCGAAGGTGACGCTCCTCACGCCTCACCCCCGGCCATGTCCCGGAGTTCGTCGATCGTCCTGGCGACTCCGGGCTCACCCGCCCTGTCCCGGGCGACCGCTTCCATGAGTCGCTGGGCGTTGGCAGGGGAACGCAGCAGGTAGATGGTCTCCTGCCAGGAGTCGTAGTCGTCGGCCGACATGAGAACGGCGTCGCCGGCCTTGGAGGTGATCCGCACCGGATCGTGGTCCGTGTTCACCCGCTCGATGAGCGGGAACAGGCTCCTCCTGGCCTCGCTGGCACTGATGCTCATACGCTGCTCTCCCTTCGCGCGGCCCCTCCTGAACGGTACGAGGCCACCGTACCGCAGCGGTACGAGATTCCGGTACTACACGTCGGTGCCGCCTGCGGCGTCGCCCGTCGGTAGGCGGAGGGTGAAGAGGGCGCCGCCCTCCGGGGCCCGGGAGACGGTCAGGGTGCCGCCGTGCCGGACGGCCACGTCGCGGGCGATGGCCAGGCCGAGGCCGGCGCCGCCCTCGTCGCGGCCGCGGGCGTCGTCGAGCCGGACGAAGCGTTCGAAGATCCGCTCGCGGTCCTCTTCCGGGACCCCGGCGCCGTCGTCCGCGACCTCGAGCACCGCCTGGTCGCCCTCGCCGCGCAGCGTCACCCGAACCCGTCCCGCCGCGTGCCGCTGCCCGTTGTCCAGCAGGTTGCCGAGCACCCTGGCCAGTTGGCCGCGCGAGCCGTCGACGGTCAGCTCCGGCAGGTCGCCGACGTCGATCGGGAGCCGGTCGCCGGTGCGCTGCCCCGTCTCGTCGGCGACCAGCCGGTCGAGTCTGACCGCCCCGGCCACCGGCCGCTCCCCCGCGTCGAGCCTGGCCAGCAGCAGCAGGTCGGCGGCGAGTACCTGGAGCCGGACGGTGTCCTGGACCGCGCCCGACACGTCGAGCAGTTCCGGGTGGGCCTCGCCCACCTCGAGTTGGGTGCGGAGCGAGGCGATCGGGCTGCGCAGTTCGTGCGAGGCGTCGGCGACGAAGCGGCGCTGCCGTTCCACGGAGCTCTCCAGGGCGGCGAGCGTCTCGTTGGTGGTCCTGGCGAGCCGCCCGATCTCGTCCCGGCTGGCCGGCTCGGGCACCCGCCGGGACAGGTCCTCGGAGTGGGTGATGGCGGCCATCTCGCGGCGGATCCCCTCGACCGGGCCGAGCGCCCGCCGGGTCACCAGCCAGGTGACGACGGCCACCAGGGCCAGCACGAGCGGGAAGCCGACCAGCATGGAGCCGCGGGCGCCGGACACGGCGGCCTGCTCGACGTCGAGCGGCGCGCCGGCGAAGACGACGGCCTCCACGCCCGTGTCACCGACCACCTCGACGCGGGCGAAACGGTAGTCGTCGGTGTCGCCGTCGATGGTGGCCGTGCCGGTGGACATGGTGGCGTGCTCCGACACCTCGCCCCGCTCCGCCTCGCCGGGGGCGTCGTCATCGTCATCGTCGTCGTCATCGAGGTCGTGCGTGCTCAGCCCGGCGCCGCGTGACGTCACGTCGGGCTGGCCGGTGCCGGTGATGGCCTCCAGGTCGTCGCTGACGGCACGTACCCTGCCGTCGCCGTCGAGTACCTGGACAGGGGTGTCGGAGTCCAGATTGAGGTCCTCGAACGTGGTACCCGCGGCCAGTTCCGTGGCCACGCCCCGGGCCGAGACCTCCGCCTCGACACCGATCTGCTGGGTGACGTTGGCGCGCAGCGTGTTGAGGAGCAGCAGGCCGGCGGCGAGCAGTGCCACCGCCACCACGGCCGTGGCCCCCAGCGTGGCGCGGGCGCGGACGCTAGCCACGGGTTCCGACCAGCCGGTAGCCGGCGCCGCGCACCGTGACGATCAGGCCGGGGCCCAGCTTGCGGCGCAGGGCGCTGATGTAGACCTCGACGATGTTGGGGTCGCCGTCGTAGGCGAAGTCCCAGCCGTGTTCCAGGATCTCGGCCTTGGAGACGATCTCCCCCGCCCTGGTGGCCAGGTGTTCCAGCACGCCGAACTCCTTGGCGGTGAGGGTGACGTCGGTGTCGCCCCTGGTGACCCGGCGGGTGACGCGGTCGACGGTGAGGTCGCCGACCCGCAGCTCGGGCGCGGCGCCCCGGCCGCCCCGGCGGCGCAGCAGCGCGCGCACCCTGGCCACGAGGACGACGTAGGAGAACGGTTTGGTGAGGTAGTCGTCGGCGCCGGTGTCCAGGCCCTCGGCCTCGTCGTACTCGCCGTCCTTGGCGGTGAGCATCAGGATCGGGGTCTCGTCGCCGGCGGCGCGGAGCGCCGCGCACACCCGGTAGCCGTTGAGGCCGGGCAGCATGATGTCGAGGATGATCAGGTCGTAGGCGTTCTGGGTGGCCTGGTGCAGGCCGTCGGTGCCGGTGTGCACCACGTCCACGGCGAAGCCCTCGGCGGTCAGTCCCTGGGCGAGGGAGCGGGCGAGACGTCGCTCGTCCTCCACGATCAGCACGCGCATGCGCTACAGCTTGGCAAATCTTTCCTGAAGACGTCTTCAGGCGGCTTCAGCTCTCCTTCAGCAACGATCAGCGAGGGTCGAGACCGTTCGCGCAAGCCAACCGGGGAGGAATCCCGCACATGAAGCGCAAGGTCATTCTCACCACCGTGGTTGCCAGTGCCGTGATCGGCGGTGGCGCCCTCACCGCCGCAGCGGCGAGTGGCTCGTCCAGCCCGTCCGACACCGCCGGCTCCGGCGGCGCCTCGACTTCGGTCGCGGACTCCTCGGCCGCGTCGTCGGGCGACGACACCCGGGACAGCGGTCCGGAGGGCGGCTCCGGGTCCGCGGCCCGGCAGGCCGTGAGCACGGCGCTCAACGAGCAGGCCGGCGCGGTCGCCGAGGTCGACTTCAACGACGACGACGGCGGCAACGCGGGCGGCTGGGAGATCGAGATCATCGGCGAGGACGGCCAGTGGTACAAGGTCCAGGTCAACGCGGACGGTACCCAGGTCGTCGACAGCCAGGTCGAGAACGAGAGCGACACCGACGACGATGACGCCGCGGTGGCCGACGCCCTCCGGTCCGCCGACAACCAGGTGGACGCGGCGCAGGCTATCGACATCGCGCTGGGCCAGGTGTCCGGCAACCTGGACGGCGTCGACTTCGAGGACGGTCACTGGGACGTCGAGGTGAAGGCGGACGACGGCACCGAGCACGAACTGTCGATCGACCCGGCCTCCGGCGAGGTCACGGACGCCACCCAGGACGACCAGGGTGAGGACGCCTCCGACGACTCGGACGACCAGTCCGATGACGAGGCGGACGACGAGGCGGACGACGACGGCCAGAACCAGCACGACGACGACGGCGGCCAGCACGAGGACGGCGACGACGACTGAGTCGACCGGGTCGACTGACGCACCGCTCGGCGCGGGTCGGGGAAAGCCCCGACCCGCGCCGCTCTCATACCTATACAATGTTCGGCATGTTTATAGAGCAGCGCACCGCCGACGACCTCGACCTGATCCGGTTGCTCGACGCGGCCTTCGCCGAGCTGGTCGCCCGGTACGGCCTGGAGGGCCGCTCGGGCATCGGCCCCGGCGCCCACTACCTGGTGGCCGTCGTGGACGGCGAGACCGTCGGCTGTGTCGCCGTCCAGACCACCGGCGTCGCCGGCACCGGCGAGGTCAAGCGGATGTACGTCGCCCCGGCCGCCCGTGGCCAGGGCATCGCCCGGGCGCTGCTCAAGGAGGTCGAGCGGCAGGCGGCGGAGCTGGGCCACACCCGCCTCCGCCTCGTCACCGGCCACCTCCAGCCGGCCGCCGTCGCCCTCTACGAGTCCGCCGGCTACGAGCCGACCGACCCGTGGGGCACGTACGCCACCCGGCCCGGCACCTTCTGCTACGCGAAGCCTCTCACCGCCTGAGCCCACCCCAAACCCCGATGCCCGGTTCTTAGCGGCTGCGACCGGAGTCGCGAACACTCGCCTCCAATTCCCGCTAGGCTCACGGGACTTCGCCTGCCCCGGGGAGACCAGACGACATGGACGCGCCGCCGCGCTTCGCCGATCGCTACGAGCTGCGCCAGGTGCTTGGCCGGGGCGGCATGGCCGAGGTGTATCTGGCCCACGACAGCCGTCTCGGCCGCACGGTGGCCGTCAAGACACTGCTCGGCGACCTCGCCCGCGACCCCGTCTTCCAGGCCAGGTTCCGCCGCGAGGCGCAGTCCGCCGGCTCGCTGAACCACCCGGCGATCACCGCCATCTACGACACCGGCGAGGACCAGGTCAACGGCGTCCCGATGCCGTACATCGTGATGGAGTACGTCGAGGGCTCCACGCTGCGCGACCTGCTGCACACCGGCCGGGGCCTGCTGCCGGAGCGCGTGATGGAGATCTGCGTCGGCGTGCTGCAGGCGCTGGACTACTCGCACGGCGCCGGGATCGTCCACCGGGACATCAAACCGGCCAACGTCATGCTCACCCCCGCCGGCCAGGTCAAGGTGATGGACTTCGGCATCGCCCGCGCCTCGGGCGACTCCGGTATGACGATGACGCAGACGGCGGCCGTCATCGGCACGGCGCACTACATGTCGCCCGAGCAGGCCAGGGGCGAGAAGGTCGACGCCCGCTCCGACCTGTACTCGACCGGCTGCATGCTCTACGAGCTCCTCACCGGCCGGCCGCCGTTCGTCGGTGACAGCCCGGTCGCCGTCGCCTACCAGCACGTCAGCGAGGAGCCGACGCCGCCCAGCGTCCTCGCCGAGGGGATCTCGCCCGGCGTCGACGCCGTCGTGCTCCGGTCCCTGGCCAAGGACCGCGAGTGGCGGTACCAGTCGGCCGCCGAGATGCGGGCCGATCTGGAGGCCGTGCTCGAAGGGCGCGGCATGGCGGTGTTCGCCCCGCCGCCCGAGCCGTCCGCCTCCCGCGCCTCGGGCGCCGCGACCGCCTCGATGCCCGCGATGTCCGCTGCCAGGACCGGCGTGGCGCCCGCCGTCCCCGACGGCGGTGGCCGGCGGGCCAACCGCCGTCCGCCGCAGCGGCGTTCGTCCCAGCGGTCGACGGTCCTGCTCGCCGTGGGCGCCGTGCTGGTGCTGATCGGGGCCGTCGCCATCGGCCGGCTCCTCTTCCCGGACGAGGGCGACGGCGGGGGCGGGACCACGCTGACCGTGCCCGACCTGACCGGCCTGTCCTTCGAGGACGCCAGGGCACGCGCGGCCAACCAGAGCCTGGTGGTCGCGGAGGGCACGAGCAGGCCCTGCGTCGAGGAGGCGGACACGGTCTGCGAGACCAGCCCGGCCGCGGACGAGGAGATCGAGCGGGGCGAGACCGTCACCCTGATCATGTCCTCGGGCCCCGAGCCGGTCGAGGTCCCGAACGTCGTCGGCGACCCGTTCCAGGAAGCGCTGGCCGAGCTCCAGGACTCGGGCTTCCGGGTGGCGCAGGAGTCGCAGGAGGACGGGAGCGCCGAGCCGGGCACGGTGCTGACGCAGGACCCGGAGGCCGGCGAGGAGGCCGAACCCGGCGAGACCGTCACGCTCGTCGTGGCGGACGCGCCGGAGTCGGACTCCGACGAGGAGCCGGACCCGGGCGACTCGGAGAACCAGTCGACCGTGGCCGTCCCGAGCGTCGTCGGGCAGGAGTTCAACGCCGCGGCCCAGGCGCTGCGGAACACCGGCTTCGAGCCCGTGCTGTCGGAGGAGCAGAACCCGTCGATCGCGGCGGGCACCGTCATCCGGCAGTCCCCGGAGGGCGGCGCGCAGGTGGCGCCCGGCACGCCCGTCGAGATCGTCTACGCCGTCGGGGCGGGCGGGCAGGACCAGAATCCGGACCAGCCGGACACCCCGGAGGAGACCCCGAACGTCCTCGGCCAGCAGTTCGACCAGGCCCGCCAGGGGTTGGAGGCCCAGGGCTTCTCCGTCTCCCGCGAGGACCGGGCCGACGGCCGTTTCCAGCAGGGCACGGTCATCGAGCAGCGGCGCTCCGGCGACTCCATGACCCTGGTGGTGGCCGTCCCGGGGTGACGGCCGCCGCGTCGAGGACGGCGACCGGGTCAGCCCGGGCGCCGCCAGGCGGCGACGAGTTCGTCGGGCCCGTAGGTCGCGGTCAGCCCCTGGCACTTCACGCCACTCCGGGAGACCGCGACCAGCGGCACGGGGTCGTCGGTGAGCGCGGCCCGGTGCCGGTGCAGCGCGGCCAGGTCGTGGGCGTCGAACGGCGACCGCTCCAGCCACTTGATCGAGCCGAGGAACAGGAGACGCTTGGCGACCGGCTCCCGGTCCGCGCCCACCAGGTCGATCTCGACGTCGTTGCCCCGCGTCCAGTAGCCGCCGATGACGGGGGCCGCCGGGAGGTCGCCGTCCGGCAGGAGCCGGGCCAGCGCCTCCCGGACCAGCGGCTCGACCGCCCGGCCCCGCCACGCGGTCCACCGCTCCCTGATCCGTTCGAGCGTCAGGTCGCCGCGCATCCGCTCGATCTCCGCCATGTGCGGCTCGACGAACGCCAGCCAGAAGCGGAGGTAGGGGTCGGCGACGCGGTAGCGGCGCTCCTTCGAGGGACGCATCGAGACGGGCAGCTCGGCGGCGACCACGCCCTTCTCGATCAGCAGCTCCGTCGCCCGGCTGAGCGTGGTGTGGGCGATGCCGCCGGCGGCGCGCGCGATGTTGGTGAAGGTCCGCTCCCCCGAGCCGATGGCGCGCAGCACCTCCCGGCCCATCGCCTGGGGCGGGAACTCGGCCGCCAGCGAGCGCTCGGCGGAGACGAGGAGCGCGGAGACGGGGCTCTCCAGCGACGTCCGGAGGAAGTCCCACATGCCCTGCCCGGCGCCCCACTCGCGGCAGATCAGCGGCAGGCCGCCCGTGACGAGCGCCGCGTCGAAGGCCGCCGCCGGCGGGAGGCCGAGCATGTCGGCGATGTCGGCGGGGTTGAGCGGGCCCACCACCATCTCGCGCCCGCGCTGGTGGAAGGGGCGGGCGTAGTCGTTGAGCGCCTCCATCATGGACAGGTCGGAGCCGATGAGCAGGAGGAGCACCGGCTTGCGGCTGAGCTGACGGTCCCAGGCCCGCTGGAGCATGCCCTCGAAGGCGTCGACGCGGTTCATGAGGTACGGCACCTCGTCCATCACGACGACGCTCGGGGCGTCGTCCGGCAGCACCTCCGCCAGCAGCCGGAACGCCGCGTTCCACTGGCCGGGGGCCTCCTCGACGAACAGCTCCCCGCCCGGCAGGGTGGATCCCGCGACGGCCTCGACGAGCTCGGCCAGCTCCTGCTCGGCCGACTGACCGGCCGCGGTGTAGAAGACGGCCGGCACCTCGGCCTGTCGCAGGAACTCCTCGACCAGGCTCGACTTGCCGACCCGCCGGCGCCCCCGGATGAGCACGCACTGCCCGGGCGCGCCCCCCGCCCCCATGGCGGCGCGCACCTGGTCGAGAACGCCCCGCAGCACACCCAGCTCGTGCTGCCGTCCGATGAAGCGACGCATGGACACCTCCCTGGTAGTCCCGACGATACTATCGCAAGCGATACTATCGCCGCCGCTACCATTCGCCCGCCGGCCTGGGCTCACCGGACTCGCGGGGGCGCGGAGCCCCGGCGTCAGCCGCTGACCGCCCGCGGGAGTGTCAGTGGCGCGTGGCAGGCTGTTGGCATGAGTGACCAGGTGGAGTTGAGAGATGTCGGGCCGGCCGATCTGGAGGTGTTCTTCGCGCAGGAGCAGGACCCGGAGGCCGCACGGCGGTCGAGGTTCTCGCCCCGGGAGCGGGATACCTTCATGACGCACTGGACGACGAAGGTCCTCGGCGAGCCGACCGTCTTCGTGCAGGCGGTCACCGTCGACGGCGAGCTGGCGGGCAACTTCGTGGCGTGGTGGGCCGAGGGCCGCCGCTTCATCGGGTACTGGCTCGGTCGGCAGTTCTGGGGCAGAGGCATCGGCACGCGCGCGCTGGCGCTCTTCCTGGAGCGCGAGAAGGCCCGCCCGCTGCACGCCGATCCCTATCTCGGGAACACCGGCTCGGTGCGGCTGCTGGAGAAGCACGGCTTCCGGCGCACCGAAACAGTCTGGTACGCCGAGAACGAGCACGTCATGCTGGTGCTCGACGAAGACCGCTGACGGATCGCGGATGGCCGACGTGTTGGAGACGCACATCACCGTGAGCTGCCCGCCCGGCGGGATTCCCCGGTTGGCGGCGTGGGCCGCCGCGCGGGGGCTGGGGTTCACGCACATCGAGCTGGCCAGGGGGCTGGCCCGCTCGCAGCCGATGGTCAACGTCCGTGGCGACGCCACCGTCGCGGTGCGCGATCTCGTGGCGGACGGGTTCGCGGTCGTGCGCGTCAAGACGGAGGCCGCTCCGTGGGCGGCCTCCGTCCCGCAGCGGGACGACGATCCACGGGAGGCCGGCCAGTACTTCGAGCACCACGTCAAGCTGCTGCTGCCCGCCGACCACGAGCGGCCCGCCCTGGAGCGGCTGGCGACTCCGCACGGCGCCCACCTCTCGTGGAACGCCCGCCGGGTCCGACCGGACGGCCGGCAGGAGCGGTTCGTCACCCAGCGCTGCCACGACGCGGGCCGGGACACGGCCGAGCGCCGACTGACCGCGCTGCTCGACGCGTTACGCGCGGCCGGCCACCACATCCTGGAGGTCGAGCGGGAGTTCGTCCTCCACGACTCCAACCTGGCCCTCGACGACGGATGGATAGCCCGGTGACGGAACACGAAGCCTGGCGGCGGCTCTGGCGCGGGCCCCGCGACGTCCCGTCCGCCCCGCTCGACGAGGAGACGCGGCGCAGCCAGTCGCTGCCCAGGACGATCGCGCCGGCGCGCGACGGGCTGCGGCAGCCGCTGATCTTCGAGCCCGCCCTCAAGCAGTTCCACAACGCCTACCGCGCCGGCGAGCCCCGCTTCGCGGACGACGAGTCGGCCACCGCCTGGTGGCGGGCCCGCCGCACCGCGCTCGACACCGTGCTCACCGCCGTCGCCGACGGCCCGTACGCACCGCATCTGGTGCTGCGCGGCGGCGTGTTGATGACCCAGTGGTTCGGGTCGCAGGCCCGCGAGCCCGGCGACATCGACCTCGTCGTGACACCGGCGGAGTGGGCGGCGGACGGCCCGGAGACGGCCCGCCTCCTCCGGGAGATCGCCGACGCCGCGGCGGCAGCGAGCGGCCCGGCGGCGATCGACGCGGCCGGTGCGGTGGTCGAGGAGATCTGGACCTACGACCGGGTCCCCGGCCGCCGGATGCTGCTGCCCTGGACCGCACCCGGCACCCCCGGCGGCACCGTCCAGATCGACGTCGTCTTCAACGAACCGTTGCCGGAGCCACCCACCTGGACCGACCTGCGCCCACTCGGCCAGGGACCCGGCTGCCGCCTCCAGACCGTCTCCCCCGGCCTCTCACTCGCCTGGAAGCTGATGTGGCTGCTCACCGACCGGCACCCCATGGGCAAGGACCTCTACGACGCCGTGCTCCTCGCCGAACGCGAGCCGCCGAACCATCCGCTGATCCGCGACGCCTTCCTCACTCAACCCGAGGCGGACACCCTGCGCCCGCCCGGGCGTTGGTGGCTCCACGCACTCGGCCCGGTCGAGATGGAGGTCGAGTGGGAGCACTTCGCCGCCGAGTACCCGCGGCTCGCCGGTGACGGCTTCGATCCGGGGCCGCGGCACGACCTGACGAGCCGGCTGGCGACGGCGCTCGAAGCGTTCCTCGCCACGGCCGAGCCGCCGGGCGAGGCCGCGCACCGGCGCTGGGCGCGGTGGCTGGCCGGGCCGGTGGCCGAGGCCCGTGCCGCGGCCGGGCCCGTCGAAGCGGCCCTCGGGCACTGGGCGGCGCACGGCCCATGCGGCGCGGCGGCCGCCGTCGTCATCCTGCGTGAGCTGGCCGGCCCCGAGCGCCTCGGGCCGGAGGACGCGCTACGCGCCGTGGTGGCCGGGGACGAGGACGCGTGGACGTTCCTGCGGGTCCGCCCCGAGCGGTGGGCCCCGGTGTTGGCGATGGTGGCGGACGACGACGGCCCGGCCGGCGGGGCCGGCCGAGGGTACGGCGGGTAAACGGCTCAGGGGGGTTCGTGATGGTGCTGCTGTTCCATGGGACGAGCGAGGAGAACGTGGCCGGGATCCTCCGGGAGGGGCTGCGGCCCGCCGAGGGCGATCCGGAGCGCGGGGTGTTCCTCAGCACCGAGCCGGTGGCGGGCAGGGGCGGGGATCCGGTCGCCTTCGCCTTCGGCTGGCCGGAGCGGCACCTCCGCAATCCCCACCGGCGGCCGGGGCACCTGGTGGTCGTCGAGCTGCCGCCCGAGGAACTCGGCCTGGTCAGGAGCGTCGTCACCAACACCGAGTTCGACATCGCGTGGCAGGCCAGGCGGATCCGCCGCGAGTCGGAGCGTCGGCTGCCGGACGGCCTCTCCGTGTGGTGCCTGCTCTACTGGCTGGCCGACAGCCTCGCGGAGCGGCACGTCCCGCTGGAGCCACGGCGGGTGGCGGACACGCTCCGGCTCCGCGTCCACCGGCGCGACCCGGCGCTCCGGGACGACCTCACACCGGAGCAGTGGACCCGCTTCCTCGACGAGTACCTGCACCTCATGGACGTCCGCTACCCGGACTACCCGACTGAGGCGGCGCTGGAGCGCGAACGTGCCAGGATCCTCGCCGCCCACCGCGTCACGCTCCCGGAGGAGATCGACCGGGACCGCGACTCCCGCACCTGTCTCCACTGCCTCAGCGGCGCCTTCCAGTACGAGTACGAGCTGACGACGCTCGCGGACCACCGCCCCTACCGCCGCTTCCGCGCGGCGCTGCGGCCCGGCGACGACCAGCCGCCGCCCCGGCTGTGGGGCGGCCCGATGGAGCGGCCGCTGATCGACGACCTCGCCTTCGTGCTGCGCGTGGTGGAGGCCCATGTCCGGCCGCACGGCCGGGAGGTGGTCGAGCGGTTCCTCCGGCGGCGCGAGGGCGGCACGTCGCCGTGGACCTGGCGGGACTGGTACGCGGCCTTCCCCGAGCAGACTCCCGGGTTGCCGCGCGCCTGGACCGCCGACCACGACCGGCCGGCGCCGGTGACGCCCGAGGCGCTGCGCGCGCCCGACAGCCAGGTGAACACCACGCACGTTCCGGCCCGGCTCGTCGTCGGCACGATCCAGGTCACGGACGGCCGCCGCCTGGTGCCCGGCCTCCGCCCCGACCGGCGGCGCGGCGAGACGCTGTCCTCGCTGCTCCGGCGCCGGGCACGCGCGTTGCGCGCGGGCGGCTGACGGCTGGGCGGCCCCGACCTCGGCATCGGCTCGGCCCGGGTGGCGCCGGTCGTCGCGGTTCGGCCCGGCCCGAACCTGGAAGTCACAGATGTACATCTACTACACTGGTGACATGAGTGATCCGGTGATCGAGTCCATGGCCATGGTGCGCAGTCATCTCGCGGACGTCGTCGACCGCGCTCGTCGGGACGAGATTCCGACGATCATCACGCGGCGCGGGCGCCAGGAGGCCGTGGTCATCGACATCGAGGAGTACCAGCGCCTGCGGCGGCTCGCCGAGGACGCCGAGGACGCGTGGCTGAACCGACTGGCCGACGAGGCGGAGACGGAGGGCTTCGACGGCTCCGTGTCGCTCGAGGAGATGGCCGCCATGCTCCGTGCCCACCACGGCTGACGCCGATGGGGTACACCACTCGCTTCAGCGCGTCCGCGCAGCGGGACCTCCTGAAGATCGACCGGTCGGACGCGATGCGCGTCCTCCGACGGCTCACCGAGTTGCAGCGCGCCCTGGACGCGGGCGACGTCTCCGCCCTCGACGTCAAACCGCTCCAGGGGCACGACGCCCGTTGGCGCCTGCGGGTCGGGGCCTACCGCGTCGTGTACACGGTCGAGGACGGCCAACTCCTCGTCTGGGTGCTGGCGGTCGGCAACCGGCGGGATGTCTACCGCCGCGTCCCGTGAGCCGGCCGGCTCACCCCTCCCCCGCCA
>NZ_SMKI01000029.1 GCF_004348415.1 Streptomyces hainanensis | reverse complement strand
GTCGTCGCTCATGGTGGCGGGACTCCAAAGGGGCGATCCGTGCTGGTGGATGGCCTGGTCGGCCAGGTGTTCACGACACTAGGCCAGCCCACTGACAGTCCGTCCTGACAGTTCCGTCGTCCGTGATGCGCTGTCAGTGCCGCGCGATAGCGTCGTGATCAGTTGAGTGACCGTCAACCGATCGGAGAGAACCATGACCGTGGACCACGCGCCGTCGCCGCTCAGGGTGGTGCTGGCCGACACCAACAGCGCCGTGGTGGAGGCGTGGCGCGCGGCCTTCGCCGACAGCCCCGAGATCGAGATCCGCACCGGCTCGATCCTCGCCGAGGACGTCGACGCCTGGGTCAGCCCCACCAACTCCCGGGGCCGGATGGACGGCGGGGTGGACGCGGTCATCAAGCGGCACCTCGGCGCGGGCATCCAGCTGCGGGTGCAGAAGGCCATCAGGAGCGGGTTCGCCGGCTCCCTCCCCGTGGGCAGCGCGGTGTGCGTGCCGTCCGGGGCGGTCAAGCCGAGGTTCCTGATCTCCACGCCCACGATGGAGACGTCGTCGCAGAACGTCAGCGAGACCCTGAACGTGGCCCTGGCCTGCGCCGCCGCCTTCCAGGCGATCCACCAGAAGAACCGCGAGGCGCCGGGCAGCATCCGCTCCGTGGCCCTCGTCGGCCTGGGCGCCAGGACCGGCCGGGTGCCGGCCCGGGTCTGCGCCAACCTGATGTGGTCGGGCCACGCCCTCTTCCACGACCACTCCTTCGAGAGCTACGACGAGTTGCGCGCCACGATCGTGGCGCAGCTCGACGACCTGGAGAGCGCGCCCGTCGAGCAGCGGGTCCGCATAGCCCCGCCGAAGCGGGCCGGCTCGCGCCACTGACACTGACGCACGGATCGAGGTCACGGCCTCTTCGGAAACCTCCACGGCCGGCGGCAGTTCCTCGTCGGCGGCGGTTCGCGCACCAGGGCGTAGGGCGGGGGTTGCTTCTCGCGGGCCTCGTCCGCCTGCGTGGGGGTGGCAGTGCTCGCCAGGACGGCGAAGGCCGCGGCGAGTCCCAGGAACGCGCGGGAACCGGTCCGCCGGCGACCTGACCGATGACGGCTCATGCGGTGAGTCCCTTCCGGGGGGAGATGGCTGGTGTGAGTGCCGAGGCACTCTCAGAGCCTCCTCGTTCCGCCGTCGGAAGTCGTTGACCCGGAGCTCCCGGCTCGTTGACACTCCGTGATCCGCTCCGCGCCCACCCGGTAGTCCCTCGGCGGCATGCCGTAGACCGCGCGGAAGGTCCGCGAGAAGACGGCTGCGTCGGTGAAACCCCAGCGGGCCGCGATCCGGTGCACGGGAACCGCCCGGTACGCGGGGTCCGCCAGCTGACGTCGAGCGCCTTCGAGCCGCTCGTGGCGGATCCACGCGGCGAGGGTGGTGCCGTGCCCGAGTGTCCGGAAGATCCGGTGCAGGTAGCCGACGGATATGTGGTGGGCCGCCGCGATGGTCCCCGGAGACAGGTCCGGGTCGCCCAGGTGGTGCCGGACGAACGCCTGGACGCGCAGCGCGAGGGCGTGGCCGGGGGTCTCCGCCGGCCTGCTCTCCAGTGTGGTGGCGAGCAGGTCGATCACCGCCCTCCCCAGGTCGGGGACGTCCAGTTTCACCAACTCCGGCGTGGTGCCGACGTCGTGGGCGGGCTGGGGGCCGTCGAGCAGGTACACGCTGGTCTCGACGCCGCCGTGGATCACGAAGACGAGGTGGTAGACCTCGGGGTCGGCCGACACGTCGGCCGACCGGAACACCGTCCTGATCATCAGGCCCCCTGGTGATCGACACCACGCCGGACCGTGCCCGACGCGGTAGAAGAACCGTCAGCAGGACCGTAGAAGGGGGCGTGTCCCCGATTCAAAGTGCACGGCGCGCACTTCTTCGCGCGTTTTGTGCACCAGGCTCAGAGACCCCGGGCGGCGTGGATCCGGAGGGCGTGGACGATGTCGTGGAGACCGACGCCGGTGGTCAGCAGGTCACGGCCGAGCACGGCCTCGGCCGTGCGCAGGTGGGCTCGGACGGTGTTGCGGTTGATGCCGATGCGGCGGGCGGCCTCCTGGGCGTCGGTGTTGGCGTCGATCCACGCTTCGAGAGTGGTGCGTTGCGGAGCCGGCAGCGGTTCGAGGAAGGTCCGTGCCCAGGCGACGGGACGCTCGCCGCGCAGCAGGTCGTCCAGGGCCGGGGCCGTGCGCGGCTCGTCGGGCTCGGGTCCGCCGGCGGAAGCGGAGAGAACGAAGGCCAGGTGGAGGGTGGCCCGGGAGCGGACATCGGCCAGATCCAGGTCGAGGAACTGTTCCGCTCGTCTGATGTGGGCGGTGACGGTGTTGCGGCTCATGTTGAGCAGTTGGGACACCGCGCCTCGGGGCACGGCCATCAGCATGCGGGTGACGTCGGCGGTGATCGGCGGCAGGGAGACCAGCGGACGCACCATGGTGCGAGCCCAGGCCAGTGCGGGCCCACGGGGCAGCACCCGCTCCAGATCCGTGTGCCCCTGGTGGGAGACCACCCGGCTGGACGTGGCGCGGGCGGCGGCCAGGGCGTGGGCGGCCTGGCTGTAAGCGCTGGCCGTCGCGCCGAGCGGATGCGGGCCGCTGATGCCGAGCGCGTACCCGGGGGTGTCCCGCGCCAGGCGGCGCAGCGCCTCGCCGTGGCCACCGGCCCCACCGTCGGCGGCGTCGGCGATGAGGCAGATCAGATGCTCGTGGAAGATGGGACACTCGACCATCAGATCCGTGCCGTGATAGCCGGAGGGATCCTGGAACGCCCGCTCGACCCGGGCGCGTTGCGGCGGCGGACAGTGGAGCAGATGGATCCGTAGCCGATCCGTCTCCAGCAACGGCGGCACGCCACCGGTCGTCATGCGGCGGGCCAGCGTCACATCCCCCGCGAGCAACGCCGAGAACACGGCGAACCGCACCTGACGGGCCTTGTGCCGGTACCCGTGCCAGGTCCGCTCGCCGTCCTCGGCACGGCGCAGGAGGGTGAGGACGCTACCGGTGTGCGAGGCCAGCGCGACCGTCTCCTGGCTCAGCGGCGACCGGCCGGCGGTCACCAGTACCAGGCGCGCGTCGTGCGCGTCGAGGGCTTCGGCGTGCACGTGCCAGGCGCCGGTCCTGGTCGCCGCGGCGGCGACCTGCCCGCCGGTTAATCGGGCGAGCAGCGGGGCGAGCGGAGGCAGGATCTCCCGAGGGAAACCCGCGGTGGACGATTCGAGCACGCCGAGGTCGTCCTCCGCGATCAGGCCGACCTGCGCGCCGGTCTGCCGGTGCAGCCACTCCAGGACTCCGCCGGCACCCGGCTCGGACCCGCCGGACGTCAGGCGTCTCACCTCACGGAGCAGTCCGTCGATCCCTCCGACCATGGCTTCTTCCTCCCAGCTCCACCTACGGCCTCGGCGAGACGACCCAGGGCCGGGTCAGGGTCTCCGTGTAGCCGTGGTGCGTCGGATTGGCGGCCGCGTGCCGCAGCTGCCAGTCCTGCACCCGCCCGAACTCGACGTGGCGCGGCGACCGTTGGCCGCAGGTGTCGCACCTTATACGGTGGGTCATCGCCGGTGCGTCCGCCGCCCGGTCCGGCTCGCTGACCAGCAGCGAACGTCCGAGCAGCGGGTAACCACCCAGCGCGTGACGTCGGTTGCGGTCGCTCATGGCGTTGGCCTGCCGCAGCAGCGCCTCCAGCGACGGCCGCCGGTCGGGTGCCATCAGGCGCACCCCCGGAGCACGGACGCCAGCTTGCGGGCCATCGCGAGATTGCAGCAACCCAGGTCCACGAGCGGCCGGTTGGCCTCGGCGGTGCAGGACGCGAGGTCCACGCGGAGCGACGGCAGCACGACGCCGACCTCCGCCAGCGCGGCCCGCACCTCCTCGGCGGCCGATTCCGCATCCCTGAGTCGCTCGACGGTCGTCGTCATGGCTGGTTCCCCTTCGAGTTGGCTTTCACGGAAAGTGGCTCCAGCATGACCCTCCGGTACTAGCTTGGGCAGGGGTTTGACGTTGCCCATGCGGCAAGCAATCGAAGGAGTGGCCGATGGACCAGCGGCACGGCGATGTGATCCCGCCCCTCACCCCCCGGAGCCTCCTGGGCTACGAGGCCCGCCGGCTCCGCGAGGAGCTGAAGCTGTCCCTCAACGACGTGGCCAAGATCGCCGCGTGCGACAAGACGTATCTCAGCCGAGTCGAGCGGGCGGAGAAGTTCCCCAGCGAGATCTTCATCGTGGCGCTGGACAAGGCGCTCGGCGCGGGCGGTCTCCTCAAACGCCTGTGGGAGGCGGCGTACCACAACGTGTTCCCGGACTACGTCCGGCGCTTCATGGAGCTGGAACCCAAAGCCACCAAGATGCAGAAGTACATGGTGCAGACCGTGCCGGGCCTCTGGCAGACGGAGGAGTACGCACGCGAGCTGATTCGAACCAAGCCTCGGCTCACCGATGACCGGGTCGAGGAGATGGTGGTGGCCCGGCTGGCCAGGCAACGGATCCTGAACGGGTCGAAGGCACCCCTGTTTTGGGCGGTGCTGGACGAAGCCGTCCTGCGACGAGCCATTGGTGGGCCGCGCATCATGGCGGCGCAGCTGGCACATGTGGTCCGGATGGCTAAGCAACCGAACGCGATCGTTCAGGTGTTGCCATTCAGTGTCGGGGCACATGCCTCCACGGGAGGCTCCTTGACCATGCTCTCGTTCGCCGACGACTCCGACATGGCGTACACGGAAGGCGTGGACTCCGGTCACCTCACCGAAGCGCGGGAAGCAGTCGCGGAGTTCGGGCTTCGTTACGATCTGGTGCGAGCGAAGGCCCTCTCTCCCGAGGCGTCCATCGACATGATCCAGCAGGCGGCAGAGGAGTACCAGCGATGGTCGGGACCGAGCTGACGAAGACTGAGTGGCGGAAGTCGAGTTACAGCAACGACAACGGCGACTGTGTCGAGGTCGGATGGCGTAAGTCGAGCTACAGCAATCAGAACGGCGGCGACTGCCTGGAGGTCGGGGACGGCGTCCCCGGAGGGCTTCCGGTGCGCGACAGCAAGGTCCCCTCCGGTGACGTCCTGACGTTCGCCGCGCCCGCGTGGGCGGCGTTCGTCGCGCGCCTCAGGGAGTCGTGACCTCCTGGGTCATCGGCACGATCGTGCTGGCCACGCACACCACGGACGGGACGCCGACCAGCCAGGCCGTCACGACGAGACGGGGGCTGTCCTGTGATGACTTGACCCGCTGTATGGGTCACCGGTGTCGGGAGCGCCGGTCCATGACTACCCAACCGTCGCCCAGCTCGTGTTGCAGAGCGGCGAGTGCGGCATCTGCCTGCTGTTCGAACAGCTCCCATTGTTCCTCGGGCCACGGAGACGGACCGCCAGGATTGTCCCAGTCGAGAGACGCTTGGTAGCACTCGCACAGTCGGACCAGTTCGGTCCGGGTGGCCAGGCTGATCGGCAGCCGTTGCAGATCGCATGGGTAGCCGTACGGGCTGTCGACGTCGTTGGGCCACAACGGAGTGTCCGAGACGCCGTAGCTGAAGAAAAACCGAAGGTAGCAGTGCACATTGCCCCTCGTTGATCGCGACCGTCGTGGCGACGACAGCGGAGAGCGGCTGCTGGCCGCTGTTCTGAACCGTACCGGCCAGCACGGTTGCGTCGGCGCAACTGCGCCTCCTATATTCTGAACATGTTCACTGAACATGTTCAGCCAACTCGTGCTGAACAGAAACGACACACCACCACCCGCGTCACCGAGGCTGCCGCACGGCTCTTCCAGGAGCATGGCTTCCACGGCACAACGGTGCGTCGGATCGCCGCGGAGGCAGGTGTTTCCGTAGGTGCGGTCATGGCGGTGGGGGACAAGGAGTCCCTGCTGAGCCTGGTCTACGACCAGGCCATCGCGGCGCGCATCCCCGCGCCACCGGCGGCGGAGTCGACCACTTCCGCGGTCGACTACCTGTCCCGTTACTTCGCCCCGTTCCTCGACCTGTTCACCGAGAACGAGGAACTCGCGCGCGCGTACTTCCGGGCCCTGACCCGAGGCCGATCCGAGAAGGCGGCCCTCGGCTCACTGCGCACGCTGGCCGAGAGCAATCTGAGCGCCGCGATGGTGAACGCGGGAACGCCAGACGCCCACGCCCGGCTCGGTGCGCAGGTGATGTTCGCCAGCTACCTCGGTGAGCTGATGCTGCTTGCCGCGGGATCCACCGACCCCCGGCAGACGGCAACCCGGATCCGACACACCGCTGAATTCGTCACCGCACAAGAACGGCAATGACCGATGACTCTCTCCGAACTCCCCTCTCCGGTCTGGCCGATCCTGATCCTGCTCGCGGTCCAAACCGGCGACGCCGCGATGATGGTCCGCCCACCGAAGGGCATAGTCGACTGCCTGGAAGGCGTACGGTTCCCGCGAGACTGGTGGTGGGCGCTGATCACCGTCAAAGCGACCTCGGTCGTGGGGATCACCGTCGGGCTCTGGGTGCCCGGCGTCGCCATGACGACCACCGCGGGGATCGTTGTCTACTTCCTCGCGGCCGTCGCAGCCCACATTCGCGCGCGAGCCCTCGGCCTCACGTTCTGGGTCAACTGCCTGGGCATGCTGCTGCTGTCCCTGACCGTACTCATAGTGAGCTTCGTGCGCCTGTGACTCACCACGGGTGCAACCACCGTGACAGGGCCGGGATCCCCACTCCTGGCGATGGACCACGGCACAGCCGTGCCGCTCCCGGAGCCACTCCGGTCACTCGTCAGGCCGATCCTGGTGTAGCGCCCGGCGGAGCATCGCCGCGACCGGGCCGGCCATCAGCAGCGCCGGGGGATTCTCCTTCCGGCACCGGGCCGTCCGGCCAGGGCACCCGCACCGGCCTACGCCGCCACCACCAGGCATCGCCTGTGACCTCCGGCCCTGCCCGGCCGAGGGACAGAACCAGGAACCCACCGTCGTCCGTCGTGTGAGTACCGAACACCTCGTCCAGTTCCTCGACGGCGGCGGCGAGACTGTCGCGCGGCCCGGGCGCGGCGAGCGCCGTGTGACATGCGGCCAGATGATCGCGCGTACGGAGATCCCGAAGGTACGACTCCGCCGGATAGCGCCCCGTCGGCGCCCAGTCCCCAGCCATCCGGCGCACCAGCCGCTCCCACAACACCAGGCATTCCCCGGCCCTGTTCAACGGGTGGTCGGCCCTGCTGCCGCGGTCAGGGGCGGTGGCGGCCACGAAGACGTCCGCCACCGGTGTGGCGATGCGCTCCTCCCAGTAGATCTCTGGGAGCAGCTGCACGCGCGCCATCGGAAAGCGCGGGACAGGCGCTTCCACGGCGTCGACCGTGTACGTGACCGTGTACGTGGGAGCAGGGCCGTCCGTCTCCGTCACCCGGGCCCGGGTGACCAAGCCGTCCGGGGTGACGAGCCGGTTCGTCGACGGAGCCCCCTCCTGCGCGTCCCAGAACAGGATCGTGTTCAGCCGCCGCGCCAAGGCGGTCGCCAACTCGCCCTCGCCGAAAGTCGGGTCCACGGGCCCCTGAAGCTGGATGTCCAACCGCGTGGCCAGGTCTCCGGACAGGGCGTACTGCGTGCACAGCACCGGCGCCGTCCAGTCCCGGCCCGCGAACTCCTCCTCCACGCCCGAGTCCACGAAGTCCACGGCATCCGCGGACACCCCCAGCACATCGGCCAGCGCGCCCACGACAGCTTCCACGGAACACCGGTCGGAAGCCATGAAGTAGTAGTTCACGAGCACTGTCCTTCCCCGCGGCCCCGCCGCGGCTGTCTGCTACCGCACACGACTCGGCACACGTCCCCCGTCGCGCGGTAAACCGGACAGACCGAGCCGGTCTCGGATGTCGACAGCAGCACGTTCGGAGGTTCTCACAGGATGGTGAGCTGGGTCGGCTCCGGTTCCTCCGGCCTCGCCGGAACCGGCACACGCCGGTGCGATCCCGGCCTGGAGGCCGGGCCGATGCCGTATTCGGCGGCCAACTCGTGGACCTGGCCGGTGATGCGCCGCTGGTACCACTTGGGGGCGTAGGCGCCCCCTCCGTACATGACCTCGTAGTCGCGGACCAGCCTCGGGTGGTGCGCGGCCAGCCACTGCGTGAACCACTCGCGGGCGCCCGGCCGCAGGTGCAGCGCCAGCGGCGTCACCGACTGGGCGCCGGACGCCGCGATCGCCCGCACCGTCTCCCGCAGCTGCGCCGGGGAGTCGGTCAGGTAGGGGATCACCGGCGCCATCAGCACGCCGCAGGGGATGCCGACGTCCGTCAGCTGGCGGATGACGTCGAGGCGCCGTTCCGGCGCCGGCGTGCCGGGTTCGATCGTGCGCCACATGGCCTGGTCCACGAAGCCGACCGAGACCGAGATGCCGACGTCCGTGACCGCCGCCGCCTGCCGCAGCAGCTCCAGGTCCCGCAGGATCAACGTGCCCTTGGTGAGGATCGAGAACGGGTTGGCGTAGTCCCGGAGGGTGCCGATGATGCCCGGCATCAACCGGTACCGGCCCTCCGCCCGCTGGTAGCAGTCGACGTTGGTGCCCATCGCGATGTGCTCGCCCTGCCACCGCCGGGACGCCAGCTCGCGGCGCAGCAGGTCCGGCGCGTTGACCTTGACGACGATCTGGGTGTCGAAGCCGATGCCGGTGTCCAGATCCAGATAGCTGTGGGTCTTGCGGGCGAAGCAGTACACGCAGGCGTGGGAGCAGCCCCGGTACGGGTTGATCGTCCATTCGAACGGCATCCGGGACGCGCCGGGGACCCGGTTGACGATCGACCGCGCCCGCACCTCGTGGAACGTGATGCCCCGGAATTCCGGGGTGTCGAAGGTCCTGGTGACCACGTCCGTGCCGAACAGCGCGGGTGGCGCGGTGGCCGTCGGGCCATCGCTCAGGTTGTTCCAGCGCATGGGCTCTCCTCACCGTTCGACGTGCCCGACTCGTCCGTGCCGTACGAATAGGACACATGTTCGAATAGATGCTGTCAAGCCAGATTTGGGCCTCGGTGCGCGGGGGTGATTGGCTTTGCGCCCAAGTCCCTTCGACGGCAGGAGCTTTGGCATGGCGTTGGTTGAGATGGCTACGCAACGTGACATCGCCGCGGAGCCGAACGACGTGTTCGACGCGATCGCGGACTACCAGGACGTGCACCCGAGGCTGCTCACGGAGCACTTCACCGAGTACGAGGTACGGGACGGTGGCGACGGCGAGGGCACCGTCCTCCACGTCCGGTTTCAGGCGACGTCGAGGCGGGTTCGCGAGCTCCTGCTCGACATCACCGAGCCCGAGGACAACACGCTGGTCGAGAAGGACCGCAACTCCACCCTCGTCACCACCTGGACGGTCACACCGGGTGACGGTGACCAGGGGGCGCGTGTGCGGGTGCACACCGCGTGGGAGGGCGCGGGCGGGATCGGCGGCTTCTTCGAGCGCCGGTTCGCACCTCGTGCGCTGACCGAAATCTACGACCGGATTCTGGCCAACCTCGCGAGGGAGATGGAGAAGGACGCGTAGTGCGGGATCAGGCGCCTTCGCCGGGGGCGTCGGCGCAGGCGCCGATGATCTCGTCGGCGACGGCCGCCAGGTGGACGAGGTCGGCTCGGCGGCCGGTCATCCTGTTGGTGAGGTAGGCGACGACCAGGTCGCGGTCCGGGTCCGCCCAGGCGATGCAGCAGTTGCTGCCGTTGTGGCCGAAGGCCCGCCGGCTGCTGAGCCGCCCCATCGGGCCCACCCTGCTCGGGTCGGAGCGCGGGCCGCCCAGCTGGAACCCCTGGGACCAGCGGATCGGGGCCTTGGCGAAGCGGTCGAGCTCGCCGTCGCTCGACGGCGTCCGCGCCGTGCGGAGCGCGGTGGGTGAGAGGATGCGCGGCGCCGCCTCCTCGGCCGTGTCGTCGCGCAGCAGCGCCAGGTAGAACGCCGCCAGGTCGCGCGCCGTCGTGGACACGCCCGCGGACGGGATCACCGCCCGACGGGTGGACCGCCGGTTCACCACCCGGGTGGGGAGCGAGCCGTGCAGCGGAACGTGCCGCGGCCACTCGGTGTCCGGTAGGCCGAGGTGGGTGTCGTGGACGCCGAGCCTGTCGAGCAGCTCGGTGCGGAACAGCTCGGCGAAGGGCGTGCCGGTGGCGCGCTGGGCCACCTCGCCGAGCAGGAAACCGAAGATCAGGTACTGATAGGCGGGTACGGAGTCGACCGGCCAGCGGCGGCGGGCGTTGGCTATCCGGCTCGCCGACCGGGCCCAGTCCGTCATGGTCAGCACGTCGCCGAGGGCCGAGCCGCCGGTGGCGAGACCCGAGCGGTGCTGGAGCACGTGGCGGAGGGTGATGCCCGCCTTGTCGTGCCGGCCGAACTCCGGCCAGTGGTCGGTGATCGGCGCGTCGAGGTCGAGGGCGCCCCGCTCGGCGAGCCGGTGGATCAGCACCGCCGTGTAGGGCTTGCTGGCCGAGAACGTCCAGAACAGCCCGTCGGGGGCGCAGCCGACCGCGTGGTCGAGGACGGTCTCGCCGCCCCGGATCACGCACAACTGGGCCGCCGCGCCCCGGCGTTCCACGAGCTCCACGGCTCGCCCGAGACCGGCGGGATCCATGCCGCGCTCCGGCAACTGGGGCGGGCTGGCCATGGATCCTCCGCGACGGGCGAGCGACCGGACGGATTCAGCGTACGTCGGTCAGGGTGCGGCGGTAGGTGGAGCGGCGGTCCACGATGGCGGCGGAGTGCTCGCCGTAGACGTTCCTGATCACCTGCGGATCGCGCAGGAAGCCGTGCGGGTAGCCGAGCGGGACGGCGCTGACCTCGTCGAGCCGCTCCAGCGCCGCCGCGTCGAGCTCGACGTCCAGACAGGCCAGGTTGTCGGCGAGCTGGCTCTCCCGGGTGGCGGAGATCATCGGGACGACGTTGCCCGGCTGGGCGCGCAGCCAGGCGAGCGCCACCTGGGCGGGGCTCCAGCCGCCCTGTTCCGCGACCTCCAGCACCGCCGTGATGACCGCGGCCTCCCGCTCGTCCTCGGCACCGCTCCGGCCGCCGTCTGCCAGCCGGCCGGCGGCGCCGGTGCGGTACTTGCCGGTGAGCTTGCCACCCGCCAGCGGACTCCAGGCGAGCACGGCGAGGTCGAAGGCGCGGGCCTGCGGCAGCAGTTCGGCCTCGGGGCTGCGCTCCAACAGGTTGTAGTGGAGCTGCGAGCCGGCGAAGGCGGTCCAACCGCGCAGCTCCGCGAGGGTGTTGGCCTGCGCGATCTCCCAGGCCGGCCAGTTGGAGACGCCGACGTAGAGGACCTTGCCGCTCCGCACCACGTCGTCCAGGGCCCGCATCACCTCGTCGACCGGGGTGAAGTTGTCGCGCGCATGCACCCACAGGACGTCGACCCGGTCGGTGCGCAGCCGGCGCAGGCTCTCCTCCAGGGTGCGGACCAGGGCCAGCCGGTGGTTGCCGCCCGAGTTGAGGTCGCCCTCGACGGTCGGACAGGTGTACTTGGTGGCCAGCACGAACTGGTCGCGGCGGCCTTCGAGCAGCTGGCCGAGGATCCGCTCCGAGCTGCCGCGGGTGTACAGGTTGGCGGTGTCGACGAAGTTGCCGCCGGCGTTCGCATAGGCGTCGAGGAGCCGCCCGCTGGTCTCCTGGTCGGCGCCCCAGCCCAGGTCCTCGCCGAAGGTCATGGCGCCCAGGCTGAGTTCGCTGACCCGCAGGCCGGTCCTGCCGAAGAGTGTGTATCGCACGGGGTTCCCCTCTGTAGCGCGTTCGGGACGACGCTACGAGCTGGAGCGCCCTCCAGGGCAAGCCGCGACGCCCGGTCGGTGGCGGCAACTCGCCATGGCGTTCGAACGCTTGACCGCGCCGGGGCGCTGTGGGTTGATCACCCGAGCACGCTGTGAAGATCGACCCTCAGAGGACTGACCATCCCGGAAAAAGGGGCAGATGTGAAGATAGCGTTGGTGAACCCGCAAACCGAGAACGACGACATGCGGGAGATCTACGGGTTCCACGAGAACCTCGCACTCGCTCTGATCGCCGCCGCGTTGCGGAAGCGGGGGCATCAGGTCGTGCTGGTCGACCAGCGGGTGCACCGGTTGACCGACCGGGAGGTGGCGCACCGGATCGCCGGCGAGGGCGCCGAGCTCGTCGGGTTCAGCGTGAACTACGCGACGTTGAAGCCGGCCCTGAAGGTGGCGCAGCTGCTCAAAGTGACGGGGGCGCCGACCGTGGTGTTCGGCGGCGAGCACGTCACCTACCTGGACGACGGGGTGCTCGGGGCGTACGCGTGCGTCGACCTCGTGGTGCGCGGCGAGGGCGAACAGGGGTTCCTGGCGGTGGCCGACGCCCTGCGGGCCGGCCGCGACGTCCGGGGCGAGCGGGGGATCTCGTACTGGGACCGGGAGAAGGACGTCTGCGTGCGGACCCCCGTCCGGTCGCCGGTGGCGGACCTCGACGAACTGCCGTTCGCCAGCCGGGACGTCGCGGACCAGGCCCTGGCGCAGGGCACCCCGATCGAGATCGGGATCCTGGGACAGCGGGGGTGCCCCTTCCCCTGCTCCTTCTGCAACGCCAACCGGTTCCTCGGCAACGAGACCAAGGGCATGCGCTACCGCACCGCCGCCAACATCGCCGACGAGATCGAACAGTTGGGGCCGCGCCTCGCCGAACACGACCTGCTGCTGCGGTTCTACGACGCCACCTGGGTCACCCGGTCGCCGGCCAGCCGCGCCTGGGCGGTCGCGCTCTGCGACGAGCTCGAAGAGCGCGGATTACGCGTGCCGTTCGACGTGTTCGTCCGCTCCGACAGCTTCGACCTCACCAGCCGCGACGACCTGCGGCTCATCCGGCGACTGCGCCGCGCCGGCATGGTCAGCACCTACCTCGGCCTGGAGGCCGGCGACGACGAGGTGCTCGACGTCTACAACAAGAAGGTGCACGCCAACGCCTCCATCCGCGCCTTCGAGGAGTTCCGGCGGGCCGGCGTGTCCGGATCGACCAACGGCGTGATCACCTTCCACCAGTCGGTCACGCTGCCGCAGATCGCCAACACCGTGACGTTCCTGGAGCGGTTGGGCCTGTGCACGCTGTGGAACCTGTGCTCCCGGGTGGAGACGCTGCCCGGCATCCGCCTCGGCGACGACATGATCACCCGACCGAGGCGCGCCGTCTGGGACGTGCTCAACTACGCGCTCCTCGACCCGGGCGCGCGGGCCCTGTACGAGCTGCTGACCGAGACCTCGGAGACGTCCTACGTGGGGCGCCTCGAGGATTTCCTGTCCCGCCGGCTGCGCGACGTGGCCCGGGTGCGGGACTTCCGCGCCGGCGAACCGGTCGCCTCCGAGATCACCCGCCGCCTCGACCGGGACATCCGGGACGTCCAGCGGCTGACCAGCGCCTTCGCGGCCGAGGCCATCGACGGACTGATCGCCTCGGACGGCGGACGATGTCCCGACCGGACCAGGGTCGTCAGATACACCGACGAGATGCTGTTCCGGCTCCGCCGACTCGCCACGGAGTACCGGCCGCTGCTCGGCGCCGGGCCCACCGACTGGTACGCGACGGCGGCCTGAACACGAGGACCGCCATGCGACTCACCTACCTCAAGCTCGGCGCCTCCGCCTTCTTCTGGGGCGGCTCCGCGATCGCCGGCAAACTCGTCATGGACGAGCTCGGCCCCGCCTCGACCACCTTCCTGCGGTTCGGCGGCGCGGCCGTGTTGCTGCTCGCCATCGTCCCGCTGATGCGGCTCCCGCTGCGCGTCGGGTTACGTGAGCACCTGCGGTACGCCACCCTCGGCCTGATCGGCGTCACCCTCTGCTACTACTTCTACTTCCGCGGCCTCCAGGCCAGTTCGGCGTTCAACGCGGCGCTGCTCGAAGCCACCATCCCGCTGGTGACACTCGCGCTCGGGGTGGCCGCCGGCCGGGAGCGGGCCAGCCGCCTGGAGACCGTCGGCTTCGTCGTCTCCTACCTCGGCGTGGTCGTCATCATCACCCGGCTGTCGCCGAACGCGATCCTCGAAGCGGACTACAACTGGGGCGACATCCTGCTGCTGTTGAGCACGGTCTGCTTCGGGCTCTACAACTTCCTGCTCAAGCTGTTCGCGCCACGGGGCGACGCGACCGTCCAGACCTGCCTGATCTTCTGCTACGGCGCGCTCGGCCTGGTGCCGTGGCTGCTGCTCGACCAGGAAGGGCTGGCCGACCTGCGGCGCTTCCCGGAACTCGAGTGGAGCCTGATCGGCTGCATGGTCTTCATGGCGGTCGGCTCGTCCGTCCTCGCCTACCTCTTCTTCAACCAGGGGGTGCACCTGCTCGGCGCGGCCAAGGCGTCCGGCTTCATCAACCTCGTGCCCGTCATCACCATCGTGCTGTCCCTGGCCCTGCTCGGCGAGCGGCCGGGCGCGATCCAACTCCTGGGCGCGGCCGTCGTCATGGTGGGCGTCTACCTCTCGCAGCGCCGGGCCCGACCGGGCCCGGCGCCGGCCGAGGTCAGCCGTGCGGCCGCCGGCGCCGGGCGCGGAGCATGGCCGCGCCGGCGGGGGTGAGCGTGTGCAGGACGCTGGTGGCGTAGCGGGTGCTGGCGAGCAGGCCGGCGTCGCGGAGCACCGAGGCGTGCCGGCTCGCGGACGAGTCGGAGACGCCGGCCGCGCGGGCCAACTCGCCCGTGGTGGCGCCCGCGCCGGCCGCCGTGATCCGGAGGACCGTGGCCCGGGTCCTGCCGAGCAGGGCGGTCAGCGGCTCGCCCTCGCCGTCGCCGGCGGCCCCGGGCGCCGGCTCGTGGAGCAGCGGGTAGAAGAGCACCGGCGGCAGCTCGGGGTCGAACATGCTGACCGGGCTCTGCCAACAGAAGTAGGACGGCACGAGCCGCAGCCCGCGGCCCTGTAACCACATGTCGCGGTCCTCCGCCGGATAGTCGACGTGCAGCACCGGCGGCTCCCAGCGCATCGAGGGGCTCGCCCCGGCGAGCATCCGGTGCACCCCGCCGTCGAGCAGCGCCCGGCCGCGGGCCGCCCGTTCGGCGTCGATGCGGGCGCGCACCCGCTCCTCGGCCGGGGCGAGCGCGGTGTCGTGGTAGACGCGGATCGCGCCGAGCAGGCGCTCACGCTCCGGCAGCTCCGTCAGCCGCCGCACCCAGCTCGGCGCGCCCACGCGTCGGTCGAGGATCCCCAACTCCCGCTCGATCCGCCGGGGCGGGGTGGCCAGGACGGCCGCGAGACCCGCGTCGAGTCCGCCCTCGGACTGGTTGGGCGTCAGGAAGTCCGGAAAGTAGGCCGCGCGCGGAAAGAGCGGGATCAGCACTTCGCGGATCATCCGGTCGAGGTGGCGCTCCCGAATCCGGGCGGTGGTGGTGCGATGCCAGTCGGCATAGGCCCATCTCCCGACCTTCGTCTGGAGACGGTGCAAACTCGCGGCGACCTCCCACAGTGGATCAGGTGATGTCGCCACCCGTGTTCTGGCCAGGTCGGAATCAGAGAAATGAATGCGTAACACCGCCGTGTCCCCCCACTGAACTCGGCATTTGTCCCCTGGTGCAACAGCATGGACGATTCGGGGCTCGACTCGCAATAGTGAAGACGTTCCCGGGGCTCGCGAAGAGGGGGGCGATCCTGGCGGATGCAGCCAAGATCGTCGCGAATCCCACTTCGTCATCCCCACCGTGACGTGAGGAATGAGAGGAGGGCGAGATGAGCAGCTACACCGCACCCAGGCTGACCCGCGTCGGGACGTTCCGGCAGGTCACCAAGGGCCTCGGCGGGGGTCCGAACGACTTCTGGAACGACCCGGCGATCTTCGTCATCTGGCCGTAACGGGCCGACCGCCCGGCCGGGCCACCCGGCCGGAAGTGGGCACGGAGCAGCAGTCATCTGCTCCGTGCCCACACCGTTCCCTTACCTCATCGTAGCGAGTCGCCCACGGGGGCCCGGAAGACCGGGGGAAACGATCGTGCCTGTTCTCGTCATACCCGATGTGGGGCTGCCTCGCGCCCTGGCCGAGGAGATCGCCGCCCAGGTCGGGCCACCACTCTTCCACCACCCGTCGGGCGCGCCGTGGATCGTGGGCGATCCGGGGGGACGCCGGGTGCTGAGCGCCGGGAACGGCCGGCTCGACGTCGTGCTGATCGGTGACGGAGCACCCGACGTCGACGCGGAGGCCCTCGCGGGCCGGGTGCGCGGCCGGGGGAGCGTCGCCGACCTGGACGGACTCGCGGCCGAACTCGTCGAGGGCGATGTCCTGCTCCTCGCCAGGGAACACGGACGGCTCCGGGCACAGGGGCCGTTGTTCCTGACGCGAGCCCTGTTCTGGAGCCGGGCGGCCGGGGTGCACCTGGTCGCCGACGACCAGCTGACGCTGGCCCGGCTGACCGGAGCGGGACCCGATCCGGCCGTCCTCACCAGCCGCCTCACCGAAGCCGAGCTCTCCCACCCCTTCGCCCTCCGCCCCATCTGGGAGGGCGTGCGCGGGCCGGGGCCCGGCGAGTGGCTCGACTGCCGGTCGGCCGAAGCACCGGTCCGCCGCGTCTGGTGGCGACCGCCCCGGCCCGACCGCTCGCTGGCCGAACTGTCGGACCCGCTCCGGCAGGGCCTGCGCGCCGCGCTCAGCCGGCGGGTCGCGACGCACCGCGTGATCAGCGCCGACCTCTCCGGCGGCCTCGACTCCACGACACTCGCCTTCACCCTGGCCGAGATCGGACGCTCGCCGCACACCCTGTTCCTGCGGTCCGGCAACGCCGCGAACAACGACCACCTGTGGGCCGACCGGGCCGCCACCGAACTCGGCACCGACCACCGGGTCGCACCCTACGACTCGGTGATCCCGCTGCTGCTCGCCCAGGAGACCGGCTCGGTGACGCGCTTCCCCGAGGGCCCCGGCATGGGCTCGGTCTCGGTCGCCGCCACGTCACTGGTCGAGGAACTCGTCAAGGACACCGGGACGACGCTGCATCTCACCGGCCACGCCGGGGACGCGCTCTTCGGCCCGGTGTCCACGATGCTGTGGTCGCTGACGCGTTCCCGCGTGAAAGGACGCATACGCCGGTCGCGACGACATCGGGTGATCAACAGATATCCGCTGGGAAAGACCCTGCGCATGCTGGTCAGGAACGAAAGCTATCGGGAGGAGCTGACCGGATTCACGAGAAGCGATTTCCGACAAGGCGATGAAGGTGTGTCCGGATTCTCTCGCTGGATACCTTTGCCGCGCACGCATCCGGCATTGACGGAACTCGCCCGCGAACAACTCCGCGAACTGGCCAGGGAGGCCATCGACGACCGATCCGAGGCGCTGTCCCCGGATCGGACGCTCCACCAGATCGTCCAGTACCTCACGGTGCACGGAAACGCCGTCCGCCGAATGAACCTGGCGAGCACCCCGGGGCTCGGTATCCACTTCGACAGCCCCTATCTCGATCGCCGTACGGTCGAGCCCGCGCTGTCGCTGCGCATCGGCGACCGAACCCATCAGGACCCCGCCAAGCCGCTGCTCGCCGCGGCCCGCCCGGCGCGGATGTCCCTCGACTACTTCACCCGGCGGGACAAGGGCGACTACACGGCCGACGTGTTCGAGCACCATCGTGCGCTGCGGCCCGTACTGCGGGAGATGTTCGCCGGCGGCTCGGCCCTCGAGGACCTGGGCCTGATAGCGCCGGAACAGGTCTCCCGCTCGATCGACCAGTTCTCCGCGAACGGCAGAGGCTATACCGACCTGGTCCATCTGGCCTTCGGCGAACGCTGGCTGCGGTCCGCGCGACAGGAAACGCGCTCCCTCGACGGGAGCCGACAGGGGGGTGGAAACCGATGATCGTCTTCAGCGAGGGACTGCGGATCGTCGAGGCCGAGGAGGGAAAGGTCGTCCTCGACGTGCGCAGCGGGGTCTACTGGCACCTCAACGACTCCGTGATCGCCCTGCTCGAAGCGCTGCGCGACGGGCGCGCCTTCGAGGACGTCGTCCGCGAGACGGCCCGCGCCGCCGACGTCCAGGAGACCCGGGTGCGCGGCGACTACCTCGCCGTCCTCCAGGAGCTCCGCCAGGCCAGGCTGATCAAGGGCGAGCTGGGATGAGCACGCCGATCCTGCCCGAGCCCGGCATCCGGACGAGCGGGTGGCGGGGGATACGGGCCCGGGCCGCCGTCGCCGTGGCGATCCCGCTGAGCCGCCTCTCCCCGGGGCGCGTCCAACGCGTCCTCGGGTTCGTCGTCAGGGGCGGCACCCGGCCGACCCCGGCGGACGTGCTGCGCTGGCGTGGCGCCGTCGTCGGCGTCAGCCGCCGCTGCGCAGGGGAGGGCTGCCTGCCGCGATCCGTCGCGGTGATGCTGCTCGCCAGATCCCACGGCTTCGCGCCGGTCTGGAAGACCGGATTCCGGCCGAGCCCCTTCATCGGCCACGCCTGGGTGGAGGTGGACGGCGTCGCCGTCGGCGAACCGGACATCGTCGGCACCTTCCTGACGACGCTCCAGGTCAGCCCCGCGTACCGCGACGAGCGGCACGAGGCCGACCGGTGAGCCGGCAGGGCGCCGCCGGCCCCGCCCCCCCACCGGACACCAAGGCCCCGCCGGCGGCCGCGCCGGGCCCGCGAAGCCCGCACCCGCCCCCGCCCGACGTGCGGGTGGCCGGCTTCCGGGAGGCGCTGGCCCGGCTGCGCCCCTACCGCCGGAGCATGCTGCTCGCCCTGGTCCTCGGCTTCGGCGGCACGGCCGCCGGCGCACTCCAGCCGGTGCTGGTCAGGTCCATGGTCAACACCTTCGACGGCGGCGTACCCGCCCTCTCCGTCTGCCTGTTGGTCGCCCTGCTGGTCGCGAGCGCGGCGCTCACCGGCGTGCGGCAGCTCGTGCTCCAACGGGCCGGGGAGCGCTTCGCCTTCGACACCAGGGAGCGGCTGATCCGGCGCGTCTTCGCGCTGCCCGTCGGGGTGCTTGAGGGCCGCGAGCGCGGCGACGTGATCTCCCGGGTCACCACGGACGTCACCCAGATCAGGGCGATCCTGAGCTCGGGCCTGGTGGAACTCGCGAGCAGCCTGGTCACCGTCGCCGTGTCCGTCGTGATGATGGCCTTCCTCGACTGGACGCTGCTCGCGCTCACCCTGCTGGTCATCGTGGCCGTGGTCACGACGATCCTCCACCTCGGCAGGCGCGTCCGCCCCTCGGGACTGCGGCTCCAGACCGCGATCGGCGAGCTCGCCTCCGCGCTCTCGCGCGCGTTGGCCGCCATGCGGACCATCCGCGCGACCTCCGCCACCCGGCGCGAGGCCGACGCCACGGTGCGCGAGGCGTCCCGCGCGCTGGACGCGGGCCTGGCCACGGCCGGGCTGCGCGCCGTCGTCCAGACCTTCGCCGGCGTGACCGTACAGGTGCTGCTCATCGCGGTGTTGGCGGTGGGGGCGCTGCGGGTGGCGTCGGGCTCGCTCAGCGTCGGCGACCTGAGCGCGTTCATCATGTACCTGATGCTGATGGTCGCGCCCGTCAGCACGCTGGCCGGCGTGGTCTCGATGCTCGGCGAGGCGTTCGGCGCCCTGTCCCGGATCCTGGCGGTCGAGGCGCTCGAACCCGAGCGTGACGTCGAGGAGCGACCGGCCGCGGCGCTGCCGGCGGCGGGCGCCGCCGGGGAGCCGCTCTTCGAGCTGCGGGACGTCTCCTTCCGCTACCCGACGGCCCCGCGCGGTGCCGAGGCCGCGGCCCTCCGAGCGGTGACGGTCGGGTTCGAGCAGGGCGCCACCACCGCGATCGTCGGCCCCTCGGGCGCCGGCAAGTCGACACTCTTCGCCTTGCTGGAGCGCTTCCACGAGCCGACCGGGGGGCGGATCCTGTTCCGCGGGCAGGACGTGACCCGGCTCTCCCGCGAGGCACTTCGCGGTGAGATGGCCTATGTCGAGCAGGACGCCCCCGCGCTCTCCGGCACCATCCGCGACAACCTGCTGCTCGGCGACCACCGGGCGACCGACGAGCAGTGCCTCGCCGTGCTCGCGCGGCTCAACCTGCTGCCAGGGGCGGCCGGGAGCGACTTGCTGGACGCCGAGGTGGGCGAGTCGGGGCTGCGCCTCAGCGGCGGCGAACGGCAACGGCTGGCGATCGGCCGCGCGTTGATCGCCGGCACCCCGGTGCTGCTGCTGGACGAGGTGACCTCGAACCTGGACAGCAACAACGAGCGGGTCGTCCAGGACATCATCCGCGCCGGGGCGGGCGACCGGTCGGTCATCGTGATCGCGCACCGGCTCTCCACCGTCGTGGCGGCCGACGCCATCATCGTGCTCGACCAGGGCCGGATCGTCGCCCGCGGCACCCACCAGGAGCTGCTGCGCGACTCCGCGCTCTACCGCGAACTCGCCCACACGCAGCTGCTCGACGGCTGAGCCGGCCGATCGTACGCGGGGGGAAAGGGGACCCCGCCGGGCGGGCCGGGCGCACCCCCGTCCGACCTGGGTTTTTGCGCCCTGCCGCAAGGTCGTGGACGAGGCGCTTCCGATTTCGCGATAGTGAGGACGCGTCCACGCGCGCGAGCGCGCGACGGACAGGCTCCGGGGTGTGACGGCCGCCCCCGCCGTGGATCCAACCGCGCGGCGCGGGCGGTGCCCGGGTGGCGACTGCCGTGCACTCGGTGAGTGTCGCTCGTAGGGGGAGTACGGCCGCTGGCAGGCCGTGGCCGGCGTGGCTTGGGGAAGCCACGCCGGTCCTCCGCGTTCCGGCGCCCCCGCGTCAGTCGTGGAAAGCGGTGCGCAGCGTGTCGATGGCGAGCCGGCGGGCGGCGTCCGTCGCGTTGCAGTCCCGCAGGCTGTCGAGCATCAGGAAGTCGTGGACCATGCCCTCGACGCGGACGGCGGTGACGTCGACGCCGGCCTCCCGCAGTTTGGCGGCGAACGCCTCGCCCTCGTCGCGGAGCACGTCGGCCTCGTCGGTGATCACCAGCGTCCTCGGCAGGCCGCGCAGCTGGTCGATCGAGGCGCGCAGCGGGGCCGCGTAGGGCTCGGTGCGCTGGGCGGTGTTGGGCAGGTACTGGTCCCAGAACCACCTCATCCCGTCGCGGGTGAGGTAGAAGCCCTCGGCGAACTCGCGGTAGGAACCGGTCTCGAAGTCCGCGTCGGTGACGGGGTAGAACAGCACCATGGCGCGCAGCGGGACCGTGCCGCGCTCGGTGGCCATCAGCGCGAGGACCGCCGCCATGTTGCCGCCCACGGAGTCGCCGCACACCGCGATGCGGGACGGGTCGAGGCCGTGCTTGGCGCCCTCCTCGACGATCCACCGGCCGACCGTGTGGTTCTGCTCGACGGCGGTCGGGTAACGGGCCTCGGGGGAGCGGTCGTAGACGGGGAACACCGCGGCGCACTCGGCGCCGACCGCGAGTTCCCGCACCAGCCGGTCGTGGGTGTTCTCGTCGCCGAAGACCCAGCCGGCGCCGTGGATGTAGAGCATCACCGGCAGCGGCCCCGTCGCGTGGCGCGGCCGGACGATCCGGGCCCGAACGGAACCGGTCGGGCCGCCGGGGACCGTCACCCACGACTCGTCGACCGCCGGCTTCGTCACCCCCTCGCCGCTCTGCAGGCCCGCCAGGATGCCCCGGCCCTGGTCGGGCGGCACCTCGTAGATGCGGGGATGGGCGGCCGTCGCGTCGGCGAGCTCCTGCGCGGCGGGCTCCAGGATCTGGGAGGGCGGGCGGGACAGGGTGGTCATCGGCGTGCTCCTCTCGGTGCCGCGCCGCGTGGCCGCGCCGCGGGCCTGCTCTCACAGGCAGCGTCCCGGCTGGGACGGCGGTCGCAACCGCGGAGCGGCCGGGGCCGGGCGGAGCCGGGGCGGGCCGGCGCTCAGCCGTGGGCCGTCCGGGTGAGGGGCCGGAACAGGGCGGCTTCCCCCGTACGGGTGAAGATCGCGGCGCTCGGGCGACCCCTGAGCGGCCCGCGTGCGGCCCGCGTGCGGGCCCTGAGGGCGTGCGCCCCGTCGCGCGGGCGTGGGAACGCGCGGGCGCACCACCACCTTGGCCATTGACTCCCGCCGGGACCCCGGCGGGGCGTACCGTGGGCAACGCTCCCTCCGGGAAGGAGAGATGGTGGCCCCCGATCCGGAACACCACCACCCGCAGTACGAACAGGCTCCGCCCACCGTCGCCGTGTCCGGTCGGATCCCGCTGGCGGTGGTCGTCGTCGACGGCGCCGGCGAGATCTCGCACTGGAGCGCCGGCGCCCGGCGGCTGTTCGGCATCGAGCGGGAGGAGGCGGTCGGCCGGCGCGCGGCCGAGGTCATGCCGATATCGGCCGTGATGGCCCGGGAGCCGGAGCCGGAGCCCGGCACGGCCGCCGGGGCGGCCCTCGGGGCGAACGGATCGGGTCCGCTGGACCCGGAGGAGCAGGTCGAGTTCGTCTTCGGCACCGACACCGTCGAGTTCTCCCAGCCGCTGGCCGGCCGCTTCTGGACGCAGGACCCGATCCACGCCGAGACCCGCGACGTGCTGTGGTGGGCGTATCCGCTCAGCGGCCCGGGCGCCGCGCGGGTGCTGGTCCTCGCCACCGACGGCGCGGCGGCCCAGCGGGAGGAGCCGACCGCCGAGGACCGCGTCTCACCGGACTTCGCGCCGTACACCCGGTTCGAGGAGGCCGACGAGCTGGCCAAGCGGCTGCCGGAGATCATGCCGAGCATGAGCCCCCAGGAGGCCGGCCACATCGCCGCGCAGGTCCTCGAACAGGGCTATCCGGTACTGGAGTTCAGCCGCCACGCGCGGGTGCCGGTCACCGCCGACTGGGGCGTGAAGCAGCGGGTGGTCCGGCGCGAGGGTCTGGAGCGCGCGGCCCGCGAGGCACGGGCCGCGGCCGACGAGGAGCGGGCCGCGGCCGCCGAGGCCGAGCTGGCCTCCGAGCTGGAGTACGCGGCGGTGCGGGAGCGCCTGGAGTTCCTCAACGAGGTGAGCGGGCGCATCGGTTCCTCCCTCGACCTGGCCCGCACCATCCAGGAGGTCAGCGAGGCCGTGGTGCCCCGCTTCACCGACGTGGCCGGCACCTATCTCCGCGAACAGGTCGTCGCCGGCGAGGGGTTCCCCGACGGCCCGCCGGACACCAGCACCATGTGGCACCGGGTGGCCGTCGAGCACAACGACGAGCCGGGCCGCTGGGACGACGTGGTGCCGGTCGGCGAGTCCATGCCGTTCCCCGCCAACACGCCGTTCTTCCAGTGCATGACCACCGGCGATCCGGTGCTGGTGCCGTACATCAGCGAACAGATGGGCAACATGATCGCCGCCCAGTTCGAGAAGCGCGACATCAGTCCGCTGATCAACCACCGCTCCATGCTGGTGGTGCCGTTGAAGGCCAGGCAGGTGGTGCTCGGCTTCATGATCCTGCTGCGGCACCGCGGTCGGGTCGAGTTCAACGACATGGACCGCGTCACCGGCGCCGAACTCGCCGCCCGCGCCGGCCTGGTGCTCGACAACGCGCGCATGTACACGTACCAGGAGAACGTCGCGGACACCCTCCAGGACAGCATGCTGCCGCGCATCGAGCCGCGGATGGCGGGCTGCGACACCGCCACCCGCTACCTGCCGGGCACCCGGCTTGGCCGGGTCGGCGGCGACTGGTTCGACACCATAAGGCTGCCCGGCTGCCGCACCGCCCTGGTCGTGGGCGACGTGATGGGCCACGGGCTCAACTCGGCCGCGATGATGGGCCAGTTGCGCACGGCCGTGCAGACCATGGCGGCGCTCGACACCGACCCGGCGCAGCTGCTGCGCAGCCTCGACGACCTGGCGCAACGGCTCGGCGACCACTACCTGGCGACCTGCCTCTACGCCGTCTACGACCCGGTCCGCTCGGAGCTGCGGATCGCCAACGCCGGCCACATCCCACCGGTGTTGGTGCGCGCGGAGGACGGGTCGAGCGAGCTGTTGGAGCTGCCGACGGGCGCGCCGATCGGCGTCGGCCAGGTGGCGTTCACCACCGTCACCGTGCCGGTCAGGCCGGGGGACCGGCTCGTCATGTGCACCGACGGCCTGGTCGAGGTGCGCGGGCAGGACATCGGGGCCGGCCTCGCGGCGCTGTGCGAGTCGGCCGCGCACCCGGCCGCCTCGATGGACGCGGCCTGCGACACGATCATCCGCGCGCTGGCCGCCTCCACCGCGCCCGACGACCGCAAGGACGACGTGGCGCTGCTGATGGCCCGGCTCAACGGCATCGCCGAGGACGACGTCGCCACCTGGCGGCTCGGCCTCAACCGGGGCGAGGTGCCACGGGCCAGGGCGGTGGTGCGGGAGCGGCTCGCGGCGTGGGGGCTGCCGGAGGGCGTGCGTTCCACCGCGGAGCTGCTGGTGAGCGAGCTGGTCACCAACGCGGTCCGGCACGGCGAGAGCGGCCCGGTCGAGCTGAAGCTGGTGCGGGCCGACGCGCTGCTGTGCGAGGTCTCCGACGAGGGCCACGAGCTGCCGGTGCTGCTGGACTGCGGGCCGCTGGACGACGCCGGGCGCGGGCTCCACGTGGTGAGCCGGCTGGCCAGGGCCTGGGGCACCACGCGCACCGGGCGGGGGAAGACGGTCTGGTTCGAGCTGGGCCTGCGGGAGCAGAGCGCCCCCCGCCTCAGGGGCGGCCGGTACCGCTGACATCAACGGCCGCCTCTCCGTCGTTCGATCGGGTGACTTCGCGTGACTCGTTGACGCCCCGGGTCGATGAGTAGGCGGAACCCGGCAGCGGAGCTGAGGAGCGTGCCATGCGGAACAGAGTGGTGAGGAACGTCGGCCGATGGGCGATCGCCGGCGCGGGCGTCGCGACCGTCACGGGACTGGGGGCCGACGTCGCACGGGCCGACGGGTCGCTGAACGCGCCGGGCTTCGCGCTGATCAACATCGGCCAGATCGACGACCCGATGGAGGACGTCCTCGAACACACCCTCAACTTCGGCGACGGCTACCGCTGGGACTGATGTCCCCTGGGTGGGGGGAAGACTCCCCGCACGGCGTCCCAGCGGGCGGGGCGGCGCGGCGGAGGGAGCGGTACCATGCGGGTCGACGTGGGCTGGGACGGGTTCTGGGCGGACGCGCCGACGGAGCGGGACAGCGTCTTCTGGGACGCACCGCCCGAGCAGGTGGTCGAGCGACAACTCCCCCTGTTCGAACGGCATCTGACCGCCGGGCCGCCGCTCGTCGACGCGGGATGCGGCAACGGCACCCAGACCAGGTGGCTCGCGGCGCGGCACCGCGGCCCGGTCGTCGGCGTCGACCTGTCGCCCACCGCCGTCGAGCTGGCGCGAGGAGCCGGCGGTGACGCGGAGTACGAGGTCCTCGACCTGGCGGACGGGCCCGCCGTCGCCACCTTCCGCGCCGGGCGCGGGGACTGCCACGTGTACCTGCGCGGCGTGCTCCACCAGGCCGCGCACGACGACCGGGCGCGGATCGCGGACGGCGTCACCGCGCTGCTCGGCCACGGTGGCCGGGCCTTCGTGGTCGAGCCGGCACGGGCCGCCAAAGAGGTGCTGGGCGGCCTGATGGGGCGCCCCGCGGGACCGCCGCCCGCACTCGCCGCCGTCTTCGCCCACGGCATCTCGCCCATGGAGATGCCCGACGAGGCCGTGCCGGCCCTCTTCACCGGGCGCGGCCTCACCGTCTTCGCCAGCGGCCGGCTGCCGCTGGCCACCACCGTCCGCGACCCGGACGGCGCCCGTGTCGAACTGCCGTCAAACTGGCTGGTCGTCGGCTACGGCGGGTAACGTGACGCGGCATGACGAAGATTCTCGTCTCCGCGGACATGGAGGGGGCCACGGGCGTCACCTGGCCCGCCGACTGTCTGCCGGGCACGCCGGAATGGCAGCGCTGCCGGCCCATGTTCACCTCCGACGTGAACGCCGCGATCGTCGGCTTCCTCGACGGCGGGGCCGACGAGGTGCTGGTCAACGAGGCGCACATGACCATGCGCAACCTACTGCTCGAACAACTCGACGACCGGGCCCAGCTCCTCACCGGCCGGCACAAGGCGCTCACCATGGTGGAGGGCGTCCAGCACGGCGACGTCGACGGCATCGCCTTCGTCGGCTACCACACCGGCGCCGGTGCCGAGGGGGTGCTCGCCCACACCTATCTCGGCAACTCGCTCACCGGCGTCTTCGTGGACGGCGTCCGGGCCAGCGAGGGCCTGCTCAACGCCCTGGTCGTCGCCGAGTACGGCACCCCCGTGGTGCTGGTCACCGGCGACGACCTGGCCTGCGCCGACGCCCGCGGCTACGCGCCGGACGCCAGGACCGTGGCGGTCAAGGACTACGTCTCGCGGTACGCGGCGATCTGCCGCACCCCCGCCCGCACCGCCGCCGACATCCGGGCCGCCGCGGCCGACGCGGTGCGGCTCGCCGTCCGGCACGAGCCGGCCGGCCCCCGGGACCGGGTGATCGAGATCGAGTTCGACGCCGAACACCTGGCGGGCGCCGCCACCGTGGTGCCCGGGGTCGAGCAGACCGAGGTGCGCCGCGTGGCGTTCACCGCGCCCACCATGTACGAGGGAATCCGCTGTTTCAAGGCCGTCACCACCATGGTGTCCGCCGCCGTGGAGGAGATGTATGGCTGACCGGACCACACACCCGGGCCCCTCGGTTGACGCGCGTCACCTCGACGCGCTCGCCGACGACGAGGTGGTGCGCTTCACCGCGGACCTCATCCGGCACGACACCACCAACCGGGGCGGGGGAGACGGCGTCGAGCGGCCGGCCGCCGAGTACGTCGCCGCGGCGCTGGCCGAGGTCGGCATCGAGCCCGTGATCGTGGAGAAGGCACCCGGCCGCACCAACGTGGTGGCCCGGGTCGCCGGCACGGACCCGGGCGCCGACGCGCTCCTCGTCCACGGCCACCTGGACGTGGTGCCGGCCGACGCCACCGAGTGGAGCGTGCCGCCGTTCGCCGGCGAGATCGTCGACGACGTCGTCTGGGGGCGCGGCGCGGTCGACATGAAGGGCTCCGACGCCATGGCGCTCACGGTGGTGCGGGCCTGGGCGCGCGCCGGCGTGCGCCCCCGGCGCGACATCGTGTTGGCGTTCACCGCCGACGAGGAGGACACCGGCGAGTTCGGCGCCGGCCACCTCGTCAGGAACCGGCCGGAGCTGTTCGAGGGCTGCACCGAGGCCGTCGGCGAGTCCGGCGCCTACACCTTCCACGCGGCCGGGGGCCGGCGGTTCTACCCGGTGGCGGCCGCCGAGCGCGGCACCTCCTGGCTGACCCTCACCGCCCGCGGCCGGGCCGGCCACGGCTCGAAGATCAACCACGCCAACGCCGTCACCCGGCTCTCGGCCGCCGTCAACCGGATCGGCGAACACGCCTGGCCGGTGCGGCTCACCGCCACCGTGCGGGCCGCGCTCACCGAGCTCGCCGCCGCCCACGGGCTGCCGCTGCCCGACCTCGACGCCACCGACCAGGTCGAACTGGCGCGCGGCGTCGACGCGTTGCTCGACGCGCTGGGCCCCGCCGCCGGCCTGGTCGCCGGCACCGTCCGGGACAGCGCCAACCCCACCATGCTGAACGCCGGTTACAAGGTCAACGTGATCCCCGGCAGCGCCACCGCGCACGTCGACGGGCGGGTGCTGCCCGGCGGCGACCGGGACTTCGCCGCCACCCTGGACCGCCTCACCGGGCCCGACGTGGACTGGGAGTACCTGCACCACGAGATCCCGCTGGAGGCGCCGCTCGACGCGCCCACCTACGCCGTGCTCGCCGACGCGCTGCGGCACTTCGACCCGGACGCGCACGTTGTCCCCTACTGCATGACCGGTGGCACCGACGCCAAGCAGTTCTCCCGGCTCGGCCTCACCGCCTACGGCTTCATGCCGCTGCGGCTGCCCGAAGGCTTCGACTACCAGGCGATGTTCCACGGCGTGGACGAGCGCGTGCCCGTCGCCGCCCTGCGCTTCGGGATCCGCGTGCTCGACCGCGCGTTGCTGGCGATCTGACCGCACTCCCCGAGGAGGCCGCATGTCCCAGGTACCGGAACCGACGCCGTACGGCGCTTGGCCGTCACCCGTCGACGCGGCCCTGGTCGCCTCGCACGACGGCAAGCCCGAGTACCTGGGCGCGGTCGGCGACGAGCTGTGGTGGACGGCGCCCAGGCCCGAGGAGGGTGGGCGGCGCGCGCTGCTCAGGCTGCGGCCCGAGGGCGGGCCCGCCGAGTGCGTGCTGCCGCCGCCGTGGAACGCGCGGAGCCGGGTCATCGAGTACGGCGGCGTGCCCTGGGCGGGGATCCCGCGACCCGCCGGCGGCCCGCTGATCGTCTTCACGCACTACGCCGACCAGCGGCTCCACGCCTTCGAACCGGACGCCCCCGGCCCGCC
>NZ_SMKI01000299.1 GCF_004348415.1 Streptomyces hainanensis | reverse complement strand
CGCCGTCCGGCTGAGGCGGCTCCGCGGCACGCCCCGGCCCGGCCCCGCGGTCACGGGCGCGGCCACGGGCGCGGTCACGCCGGGAACAGCGCCCGCAGCGCGGCCGTCAGCGTCGCCAGGTTCCGGTCCAGCCGTTCGCTGAACGCCTCGCCCGTGTCGCCGACGCTGAGCCAGGTGCGCAGGTCCGCCACGAACACGCCCTGGCAGGCGCTCGCGGTGGCGAGCACGAGCGGGTCCTGCGGCGTCGTGCCCGCCCGGTCCGCCAGATAGCGGGCGATGGCCAGCTTCCAGCGCTCCCAGTGCTCGTAGGCGCCGGCGCGGAGCGCGGGACTGGAGTCGAGGAGCCTGAACCGCTCAAGCCAGACGTCGCTGCTCAGCACGGCGGCCCGGTTCGACGCCACCACGGCGTGCCGCACCGCGTCCAGCGGGTCCGCGTCGGGCGCCGCCGCCCGGAGCCGCGACTCCAGCCCCTCGATCGTGTCGTCGAACGCGTACCAGATGACGCCGGCCTTGGAGCCGAAGTACCGGAAGAACGTCGTGCGGCCGATGCCGGCGGCCTCGACCATCTGCTCGACGCTCACCCCGTCGTAGCCGTCGCGCCGCAGCAGCGCGATCACGGTGCGCTCGACCTCGCGACGGGAGGCCGCGTGGGGACGCCCGGGGCCACGGCCGGCGGAGCGGGACGACGACATCCCCGGAGTCTAGGCCCCGGGGGTCCAGGCCCCGGCCCGGGGCGTCGGAGCGGTCGTCCCTGGATTTCGGTACTGAGTACCACTATGGTGCGAGGCAAGGCTCCGCCCGCCCGGAAGGGGCGCGGAGCGGATCGTGAAAGGTGAGCACCATGGGCAAGCTCGACGGCAAGGTCGCCATCATCACCGGCGCGGCACAGGGCATGGGGGAGGCGCACGCGCGGCGGTTCGTGCGCGAGGGCGCCAGAGTCGTCCTGACCGACGTCAACGAGGAACGCGGCACCCGGATCGCCGCCGAACTCGGCGAGAACGCCCGCTTCCTGCGGCACGACGTCGCCTCGCTCGCCGACTGGCGCCGCGTCGTCGAGGAGGCGGAGCGGGCCTTCGGCCCGGTCACGGTGCTGGTCAACAACGCCGGAATCCTCGGGCCCGTCGCCGGCACCGTCGAACTGACGGAGGACGACTACCTCCAGGTCTGCGCGGTCAACCAGCACTCCCAGTACTACGGCATGAAGACCGTCGTACCCGGCATGCGGCGGGCCGGCGGCGGATCCATCGTCAACATCTCGTCCGCCGCCGGCATGGTGGCGATCGTCGGCTCGCCCAACCTCGCCTACGTGGCCAGCAAGTTCGCCTCGCGCGGCATGTCCAAGCACGCCGCCGTCGAGTACGGGCCGGACGACATCCGGGTGAACTCCGTGCACCCCGGCTACATCAGGACACCGATGATGGTCGCGGCCACCGACGAGGAGGGCGGCGGGATCGCGGACACCGTGCCGCTGCGCCGGCTCGCCGACCCGGACGAGGTGTCCGCGCTCGTGCTGTTCCTGGCGAGCGACGACTCGTCGTACATCACGGGCATGGAGCACGTCGTCGACGGCGGCCTGACCGCGCAGTAGCGGGCCACGGGCGTCCGTTCGGGCCTTCCGCCCCGTTCAGGGGCGATGTGCCCCGCCACGCGGACGGCCCTGGCCGCCGAACTCGACGACGCCGCCGCCTCCGCGGCCCGGACCGTCACCCCCCTGGATCCACGTCACGGTGGCCCGCGTGTGGGCCCGGCCGGCGTCCTCGGCTTCCGCGGCCACGTCAAGCGCCGCGTGCTGACCATTCGGGGGACCCGGCTGATCGCGGACACCCACCCCAACGGCTGGGCGGACCACCTCGGCGTATGCCGAGGAGAGAAGCGGCGCGGGCCGGGTGCCCGCTCCGGGGATCTCCGTATGATGCGGGCGGATGTCCAGACGCCGGGCATGACTGTAGGGGGAGACTTGCGACAGGCCGCGATCGTCTTCGTACACGGACTGTTCTCCTCACCCACGACATGGGCTCCGTTGCAGCAGGAGTTATCCGCGATCCCCGCCGTGGCGGACCAGTTCGACTTCCTTTCCTTCGAGTACGCGACGCGCCCGGTGACCTGGAACCCCCTGCGTCGTATGCCGGATCTGGACACGGTGGCCGAGAGCCTGCGCGGCTTCATCGGGGATCTCACCGCCGAACACGAACGGATCGTCCTGGTCACCCACAGCCAAGGCGGCCTCGTTGCCCAGCGGTTTCTGTCCCGCATGCTCCAGGCGGGGCGAGGAAGGCATCTCACCAAGATTCGTCGACTGGTGATGTTCGCTTGCCCCAACAACGGGTCAGATCTGTTCCTGCTGGCTCGCAAAGGGTTGATCCCCATGACCAGGAACACTCAGGAACGCGAACTCAAGCCGTTGCAGACCTCGGTGCTGGAAACGCAGCGCAGAGTCCTCGACGGAATCGTCAGAGCCCTGGATGTCTCACGGGACCGGTGCCCGATCCCCGTCGTCGCCTACGCGGGCGAGAGCGACAACGTGGTCGTTCCCTCCTCCGCCGCCGGATTCTTCCCCGAGACGGGCGTACTCCCGGGTGACCACTTCTCCGTCATCCGGCCGCAGGGACCGGACAGCCGACTCGTTCACGCGGTGCGCAAGGAACTGGCGCGGGCGCTGGCAGAGTCGTTCCCACTGGAGCCGCAGCCCGGAGCGGACATTCCCCACCACCGCCGACCGGCCCCCGCCGCCGCCGACGTTCTGACAGAGCTGGAGGTCGTTGGCCCCATTCCCGTCCCCGCCAACGGCACCGCACGTCACGCGACGGAGTTCTTCCTCCACGGCGGACCGGTGGAGCAACTCAGGAACGTCGACATCGTGGTCTCCTCCGAGAACACCTACCTACAACTCTCCCAGTTCTTCAAACCGTCGACTTCCGGCAGCCTTCGCTGGGCCGCTGCCGAGAAGAGCGCAAGCGGCCAGATCCTGGAGGACGTCGCCGGGGAGCACCTTTCCTCCTGGCTTCGGAACCACGGCAGTTACGGCCTGCCCGTACTGGAGGGAACGGTCGCGCCGACACCCTCCGGCTCGCTCCAGCGGCGAAATATCCGAAGGATCTATCACGCGGCGATCGCCACGCCCATCTCTGGCACGAACAACTACCGGATTTCCCCTCAGGCGATTCCCCGGGCCGTGCACAACATCTTCGACCTGGCCAGGCGGGAGAGAGCAGAGCTGGGGATCTCCCTGTCCTCGATATGTTTCCCTCTCTTCGGGGCGGGGCGGGGCAGAATGAGTGTGGTGGAGAGCTTCGAGTTGATCTGGGAGTCGATGATGAGCGAACTGGTGGACGACCCGAGTTGGACCATTCATTTCACGACCCGCCGCAGGACCATCTTCGATCTCCTGTACGGCCGGCTCCAGGCGAAGAAGCAAGCCTACGACCAGATCACGTAGGGAGACGCATGGTGTCTTCGTCCGATGGGGTTCGTTCCTCGCCTCCGGGGTCTCCGAACCATGTCGTCGGTGATCAACCGCACCGTCAGTTCGGGGTCCTGACGACCGCGGGCGCTCCCGCCGGCGTTGTCGTCGCGGACGTCTACCGCGGGGCCGGAAACCTCGGAGTAGCCCGCGCCGCGCAGGCAGGGGCGCAACGCGTTTCCCGGCGGCCACGCGCGCCCCTTCGCCGCGGGAGGCGGAGCGACGCCGTCATCGAGTCGTGGCCCGCCTTTCGAGAACGGGTCACACAGCAGCGCCGTTTCCCCCCCTCGGCGGGCGGCCCGCCGCACGCACATTCTCAACTGGCCATGCTCGATGGGATCTCGGCCGTCCTTGAACAGTTGGGGCTGGTACGTGCGCTCCCGACCGGCCATCAGGTGTGGCGCGGCCGGATGCGTCGGGATACCGCCGAACCCGGCTATGTCGCTGCCACCATCGGGTCCACTCCCCAGGATCGGGCCACGGCCAATCGGATGAGCCCAGCGGGCGTGTCGATGTTCTACGGTTCGGCAGACGTGGAGACCGCCGTCGCGGAAATATCGGCACACGATCCACGCCCGTACGCGGCAGTGGCAGCCTTCGAACTGGTCCGTCCGGTACCGGTGATCGACCTCTCCGCCATCCCCGCCTCTCCACGTGCCTTCGTCCGGGACAGCGCGACACTTCTCCAACAGGTCGATTTCATCCGGTCCTTCACCGCGGACCTGAGCCAGCCCGTGGCGCTGGACGGGGGAGAACACACCGCATACGTTCCCACTCAGGTCCTCACCGAGTACTTCCGTTGGCTGTCCCCCCTGCACGTGGAGGGCATCGTCTTCCGCTCCGCGCAGAACGGCGGCGTCAACTACGCGTTGTTCACCGGGCCCGAGGGGTGCGTCGATGCTGCCGCGGACGGACCCGACGCCATGCTTCGTCTCCAACCGGGCACCGAGCTGGTGGTCGCGCGTGCCATCAGGGAAAAATGTGGGGAGCAACGGCAGGTCGGGACCTAGACTTCCCCGTCATGACCGACACAGACGAACACGGGCGGCCCGAGCCGCCGGTGGCCGGGGACGAGACGGCCACCCTGCTGGGATACCTGGAGTTCCACCGGGCCACGCTGGCCTGGAAGTGCGCCGACCTCGACGCGGCCGGCCTCGCCACCACCGTCGGCGCCTCGGCCATGACGCTGGGCGGCCTGCTCAAACACCTGGCGTACGTGGAGGACAACTGGTTCTCCTGGTCCCTCCACGGCCGCGAGCGGTCGGCGCCGTGGAACACCGTCGACTGGAAGGCCGACCCGGACTGGGACTGGCACTCGGCGGCCGAGGACGACCCCGACGAACTCCGCGAGTTCTGGGCGGAGTCCGTGCGACGCTCCCGCACCCTCGTCGACGAGGCGCTCGCGTCGAGCGACGCCGGCCTCGACCGCCTGGCCGGACGCGGCTGGTCCGACGGCCAGACGCCGAGCCTCCGCTGGATCCTGGTCCACATGGTCGAGGAGTACGCGCGCCACAACGGCCACGCCGACCTGCTCCGCGAGGCGGCCGACGGCGCGACGGGGGAGTGACCCCCGCTCACCCCGCCACCCGCTCCGGCGCCCCCTCCGGCAGGCCGGACTCCGCCAGACACCCCAGCCCGTCCGCGACGGCGCGGGAGACGGAGTTGAGGATGTCCATCAGCTGATCCTCGTCGGGTGCGACCACCAGTGCGGACAGCGAGAGGGCGGCGCTCAGATACTCCTCCGTCGCGGCGCCCCGGGCCGAGCAGGGGAAGGCAATGACGCCGCCACCATCTCCGTAGTACGCCACTTCGCCTGCCGCATAGGGCCGTTGGTCGCTCGGCGCGCTCGCGTCCGGCGTCGGCGCCTCGTCGAACCAGAGGAACTCGATCGCGAGGAGCGGGTTGTCCCAGTGGGTCGCCGTGTAGATCTGACAGAACCGCTCCGAGAACGCTTCCGGCCCCATGACTCGTTGCACGAACTCGTCGAGGTCGGCCGGAGGACGGGTGTCGATCCGGTCCGTGAAGACGTCGTCACCCGCCAGCGCGACCAGACTCTCCTGAGCGGACGGGGACAGGCTGGCATCACAGACGTCGGCCGCCGGCATCCCGTCCTCGATCACGCGCCCCGTTGCCTCGTCGGTGGGCCCCGACCGAGGATCATCCTGACCGGAACAGCCGAAGAGGACAAAGACGGTGACACAGCACAGCAGCGAGCCGAACTTCCTCCGCACTCCGGTGCCTCGATTCATCGTTCCTCCTGAGCCCGCTACTCGTAGCCGTGGTTGTCGGCCAGGCCCTGCCCATGCTGATAGGCGTCATCCATGGCGTTGATGGATTCGAGCACATCGGCGGAGCTGATCGTGCCCGCTTCCAGCGCCTCCTGGTAGTACCGGTCCTTGAGATCGGCAAGCTCCATGAGGCCCGCGTCGTAGAACTGTCGTTCCGTCATGTTGGTGTGTCTGGCCAGGTCGTCGTCGTTTCGGAGAGCGCCGTCGGTGCTCTGGTTGATGAACTCCGTGAGAAAGCCACCTGCCGTGCCCGCGGCCACGGGAACGAAGAAGCTCGCTCCTCCCGTCAGCGGGCCGGCCGCGACCGAGACACCGGCGCCCACGCTGCCCGCGACGAGGGCACCACCCAGGGTCTTGACCCAGCCGCCGGTCCGCCCCAGGGCCTCCTGAGCGGCCGCGCTCTCGGCGCCGAACTCCGCGTTGACGTGCTGAATCCGAGCATGGTCCAGGATTCCGCGGACATCGGCCGCCACTCGCAGCGAGTTCGCACCGGCGTCGATGTTGCCCGAGTCCGGTGGGAACACGTCCAGGTTGCCGCGTGTGTAAACCTGCTGCGCGAGCGTCACGATCCGGTGGGACTCCTCCTCCTGTCCGAGCACCGACAGGAACCGGATGGTGCTGAGGTGGCCGTTCTCCAGACGGTTCTCATACGGCGAGGCGAACGTGTCGGAGAGGATCTCGCGGGCCGCCTCGCTGTCACTGCTGACCCAGTAGTCGACGTCGCTCATGTAGGCGGCGGTCATTCTCCCCAGAGGCTCGGCCATCTGGGGCTGCTGCCCGAGCAGCGTCGGATCGGTCGAGCCGTACAGGTGCATGACCTGTGCCATGACGTCCACCGCCTCCGGGGTGCGGAAGACGCCGGCCACGTCGTTCTCGGCAAGCCCGGTGGCCGGCAGTCCGGTCGTGGCCGCCAACAGGGCGTCGCCCAGGGCGGGGTGGGCCGGCAGGGGCTCGGGTGGGCCGTAGTCGTCGACGCTGTTCCACCACTCGCGGTTCGTCGTGAGGTAGACCAGCCGCTCGTTGAGCATGTCCCTGTTGGCTTCGACGGACTCGTCCTCCGCCAGGTTCACCTGGGAGGTCGGGTCGAAGTCGTCCGGTGGGGCGAAGAACTCGGTGGCCGCCGACGGGTTGGTGCCGAGGGCGGTCAGGAAGCCGGTCATCGGGTCGCGGCCGAGGTCGCCCAACGCCAGTTCCCGGGCCTGGGCCGCTCGCTCGGCGGCCTCCTCGTCCTCCGTCTCCGGGACGTCCTCCGGCAGCGCGAAGTTGAGGACCAGTTCGGGGTCCGTGTCCCAGAGCTGTGACGCCCCGCGGTCGTCGTTCTGTTCGAAGGTCAGGAGGCGGTCGCCGTAGGCGAGGAGGTAGTCCCGGTCGTACTCGCCGCTGTTCATCAGGGCGCTCATGACCTGGAAGCCGTAGGGGCCGGCGACGCCGCCCACGCGGTCGTCGCCGAGGTCGATCATGTCCCGCTCCCACTCCCGCATGGCGGTGGAGTCGGACCGGGTGGCCAGGCCGAGCGTCACGCCGAGGCCCGACTGGAGTTCGGCGAGGTGCGTCCACTCGTCCGTGTCGGGGCGGACGTCCCGGGAGTTGGTCACGTCGCGCCAGAAGTCCAGGCTGCCGCGCGCGCCGAGGCCGGTCGCGATCCGCTCCGCGAAGGCCGGGTCGTCGGCGTGGGCTTCCAGCAGGGCGGTGAGCGCCACGAGGTCCCCGTCGGTCAACTCGGTGGGGTTCGCGGCGAGGTCGAGGAAGGCCCGGGCGTCGCGGTGGGCGAGGTCGGCCGCGTCGAGGGAGGCGTAGGAGACGGGGTTGAAGCGGTCCTCGTCCGGGCCGGCGATGTCGCGCAGGGCGCGGGCGATGATCTCGTCGTCCTCGGCGGCGCGTCGCAGGACGCGCTGGATCTCGGCGGAGATCCGTACGACGGCGTCCTGCCGCTCCCGGCGGGTGTCGCCGTCCAGTCCGTCGAGGTCGGTGGTCACCTCACCGTCCGACGACACGGTGACGCCCGCCGCCGGGGCGTCCGTCTCGACGACGGTCCACAGGTCGTCCCGGCAGCGCCTGAGGCGGGCGTGCGCGTCGTGCAGGACCCGCCGGAGCGTGGTCGCCTGGCGGAGTGCCGCGTCGAACTCGTCGGCGACGGCCACGACATGGGGGACGGTGACGCCCCGGTTCTCGCCGGCCCAGTTGGCCGTGGTGGCCCGCCGGCCCATGGTGGCCGCCGACTCGGCCATGCCGACGAGGTCGCGCTGCTGGCGCTCCCAGTCGTCGACGGCGGTGGCGAGTTCGTCGAGCCGGATGGTGTACAGGTCGTGGAAGCCCACCACGGTCGTTCTCGCCCCCCGCGCGTGATCACGACTGGCCGTCGATGCCGAGGCATCCTACGACGGCGCGGGGAAGGGCGGCGCCCCCGGTGCCGGTACGAGGTAGGGTGACCGGCCGGAGGTAGGGACATGAGCGGATGTGAGACACCCGGAGCACCCGGGCGTCCGGGCACGCGGTAACGCGCGTGCTGCCCGGTTCCTAGGGCGTGTCCGTAAGGTCTCGTCGGATCAGCCCGCGGCGTCAGACGCGGTGCATCGCAAGGCGCCGGATCGCAGCTCATACTTGGCCGTATTCGCGCGATTCGGCAACGCAGCGAGGTGCCGTGTATGGCGGCGCGGGCCCGGCGGGACCTTGCGGACACGGCCTAGCGCGCAGCACGGCGGTTCGTCGTCACCCATCCGCTGTCGCCGAAGGAATTCTCCGTCATGTCCCTGTTCGTCCTCGCCTGCTTCGCCTATGTCAGCATGGCGCTCCCCGACAGCGTGTTGGGCGTCGCCTGGCCGGCGATGAGCGTCGACTTCGACCAACCCGTCGGCGCACTCGGCCTGTTGCTGCCCTTCGGGGTCGGCGCCGCCGTGCTGTCCAGTGCGATGACGGGGCGGCTGCTGACCTGGATGTCGCTCGGGCGGCTCCTCACCGTCAGCACCGTGCTGTCCGTCGCCGCCATGGCCGGCTACGCCGCCGCGCCCTCGTTCTGGGGGGTGGCCGCAGCGACCGTGCTCCTCGGGCTCGCCTCCGGGGCCATCGACTCGGCGCTGAACGCCTATGCCGCCGGCCGCTTCGGGCCGCGCCAGATCACCTGGATGCACGCCAGCTACGGCCTCGGCTCGGTGATCGGCCCGGCCGTGGTCACGCTGGTGCTGAGTACCGACGTGGGCTGGCGGTGGGCCTACGTCGTCCTGGCCGGCACCCAGGCGGCGCTCGGCTGCGCGTTCGTGGCGAACTCGGGACGCTGGGCCGCCGACGCGCGGCCCGCCGACGCACGCCCCAGGGGTGCGACTCCCCGTGCCAGCACGGCACTTGTGCTGGGCTCCGGCGTCTTCGTGCTCCAGACCGGCGTCGAGGGCGGCATCGGGCTGTGGGGGTACCTCTACCTGACCGCGGGTCAGGGCCTGCCGGCCGACGTGGCGGGCCTGGTCGTCTCCGGCTACTGGGGCGTGATGTTCCTGGGGCGGCTCGCCCTCGGCCCGCTGGCCGAGCGGGTCGGGGTGGGGCCGATGCTCGCCGGCTCCGTCGCCGGCATCGTGGCCGGGACGGGCGCCATGGCGGCGCCGGGGCCCGTGGCGCGCGCCGTGGGTGGCCTGCTGCTGGTGGCGCTCGCCTCGGCGCCCGTGTTCCCGCTGCTGATCCTGACCACGGCGGACCGTGTCGGGGGCGAGCAGGCCGACCGGGCCATCGGCGTGCAACTGGCCGCCGCCAACGCCAGCAACCTGCTGCTGCCCGGCGTGGTCGGCCTGCTCGTCGAGCGGTCGGGCGCCGCCGTCATCGGGCCGGCGCTGCTGGCCTTCGCCCTGGCCATGGCGGCGGCCTACGCGCTGCTCGCCCGCCTCGGTCGGCGGGCCGGCGGGCCGGTGGCGTCGCCCGCCTGATCGCGGGCCCGGCGCGGTGTCGGAGACTCCCGCCGCCTCAGGGACTGCCGTCGTGCCAGAAGTCCGCCTCAGGGATCGCCGCCGCGTCAGGGAGCGTCGTCCACCAGCTGGCGCGCGGCCTCGGCGAAGGCGCGGACGCGGGCGGTCGCGTTGTTGGCCCGCCACAGCAGGGCCCAACGCAGCGGCGGGGAGTCGCTGAACGGCACGTAGACGACGTCGGGGCGGA
>NZ_SMKI01000298.1 GCF_004348415.1 Streptomyces hainanensis | reverse complement strand
CCGCCACCCCCGAGACGTCGTCGCCCTCCCCGGAGGAGACGGCCGAGGAACCGACGGACGCGCCCACGCCGGACGAACCCGACGAGGCTCCGGACGCCGACGACGGGTTCTGGATGGCACAGCTGTTCTCGGAGCCGGTCGGCAGCGGCGCCGAGGTGCGCGACGAGCGGCTGGCCGCCGTCCGCGCCGAGGGCGTGCCCGAGGCCGAGGTGCTGTTGAGCGACGACTTCGCCTCGCTCAACCCGGGCTACTGGGTGATCTACGCGCCGGGGCCGTTCGCCGACGGCCGCGACGCGCTCGCGTTCTGCGCCGACCGCGGCCGCACCACCCCCAACCAGTGCATGGGCCGCTACCTCAGCGACGACCCGGCCGACAGCGTCTACATCTGCCAGCCGAGGGACGGCGGCAGCGGCCGGTGCGAGCGGGAGTGAGGGACGACGCCCGCCGACACCGCGGCTTCGGACGTCGTGCCGGCCCCGCGCGGCGGTTCGCTCAGCCGAGCTCGCGCAGGAAGTCCCCGACCACCCGCCAGGTGCGCGTCGAGGCCTCCTCGTCGTGGTCGGGCACGCCCCGGTGGGTGTAGAGGTGGCCGGCGCCCGGGTAGCGGAAGACCTCGACGTCGGCGCCTGCCTCGCGCATCCTCAGGTACCAGACGGTCTGCCAGTCGTGCGGCTCGTAGGCGTCCGGGTCGGCGACGTGCAGCTGCGTCGGGAGGCCGTCGACGGCCGCGTCGTCCGGCACCTCGCCGGTGCCGTGCAGCAACAGCAGGCCGCGGGCCTTCTCGTCGCCGAACGCGATGGTCTGGGCGAGCCAGGCGCCGAGCGAGAAGCCGGCGTAGACGAGGCCGGTGTCGGAGTGCGGCGCGGCGGCGGCGATGGCGCGGCGCAGGATCTCGTCCTGCCCGATCTCGTCCTTGAGTTCGACGCCGGCCTCCACCGACTCCGGGGTGCGGCCGTCGAACAGGTCGGGGGTGAACACGCGGTGCCCGGCTGACCTGAGCCGTTCCGCGGTCTCCTCGACGGTGGGGTGTAGCCCGAGGACGGAATGAAAAAGCATGATATCGGTCACGGTCCGAAATCCCCTCGGGTGATAGCTATGGGTCGGGGCGCCATCCTGCCAGGTGGAAACCGACGAAAACGCCCCGAGGGCAGAGCGGGAAGAGGAGCTGAGAGCGCCGATGCACGATGTGTTGCGGCCGTTGCTCGCGATAGGCGGCACCATCACGTTGACCGTGGCCCTGGGCTGGCTGATCGACCGGGCACTGTGCGTGGCCGACGCCCGGCATCCCGACACGCGCCTGTGGAGACTGCTCCGCCGCTGCCAGCTGCCGTTGCAGGTGCTGCTGGCCACGGTGGGCACGATGGTCGCCTACGACCTGTTCGACCTGGAACTGCGGCGCAACGACGTGTTCCGCAGCCTGTTGGCCCTGGTGGCGATCGCTTCCACGGCCTGGCTGACCATCCGGGCTGCGGGCGCGGTCGCCGAGAACTACCTGGTCCGCTACGAGGAACGCACGCACGACCTGGCCAGGGTGCGGCAGTTCAGAACCCAGCTGACGATGCTGCGGCGGGTGGTCACCTCGGTCCTCGCGGTGGTCGCGGCGGCCGTCACCATCCTGCTGCTCTTCCCCGACCTGCGGGCGCTCGGCACCTCGATGCTGGCGTCGGCCGGCGTCATCGGCATCATCGCCGGTGTCGCGGCCCAGGCGATGCTGAGCAACCTGTTCGCCGGCCTCCAGATCGCCTTCGGCGACTCGGTGAAGATCGGCGACACCGTGGTGGTGGACGGCGAGTGGGGCACGGTGGAGGAGATGTCGCTGGCCTTCCTCACCGTCCGGATATGGGACGACCGGCGGCTGACGATGCCGGTGTCGTACTTCAACAGCCGCCCCTACGAGAACTGGTCGCGCGGCGGCAGCGAGATCACCGGCACCGTCTTCCTCCACCTCGACCACTCCACCCCGGTGTCCGAACTGCGCAAGCACCTCGGGGAGTTCCTGGAGAGCCGTGGGGACTGGGACGGCCGGCACTGGGGTCTCGTGGTCACCGACACCACGCCGACCACCATCGAGGTCCGGGCCGCGATGTCGGCGGCGAACGCCGGCGACGCCTGGTCGGTGCGGTGCGCGGTCCGGGAGGAACTGGTGGCCTGGCTGCGCGACAACCACCCCTACGCGCTGCCCCGCGTCAACACGGGCCCGGCCGCGCTGCCGCCCACGGCCGACTGATCCGGGGCCGCCGGCCGGGTCCTACGTCCCGTGGTGCGGCAGGCTGCGCTGGTCGAGCTCGCGCAGCACCCGGTCCACCACCTCGGGGTCGGCGCCCGGCTCCCGGCGCGCGTCCAGCACCTCGGCCCTGGCCGCGGACAGCATCTCCCCGTAGAGGTCGTGGAGCTCCCGCAGCCGCTGGACGCGGGCCCGCACGTTCTCCCGGCGCTCCTCCTCGGCCACCCGGGGGGAGATCCGGGAGCCGAGGTCGTAGACCCGCTTGGACAGGGCGTCGACGAGTTCCTCCGGCACCTCGGGGCGCGCCTCGATCTCGCGCAGCCGCCGCTTGGCCGCCTTGGCGGCGCGCACCGCCAGCTCGTGTTCCAGGCGCTCCTCGGCGGCGGTGTCCGCCTCGACGCCGAGCAGGCGGGCCAGCCAGGGCAGGGTGAGCCCCTGGATCAGCAGGGTGCCGATGACGGCGGCGAACGCCACGAAGACGATGGCGTCCCGCTCCGGGAAGTCGCCGCCGTCGTCCACGGTGAACGGGAGGGCGAGCACCAGGGCCACGGTGACCACGCCGCGGATCCCGGCCCACCAGATGATCACCGTCTCCCGCCAGGTGAGCGGGATCTCCTCGGCGTAGTCGGCACGCCGGTGCAGCCGCTTGGCCAGCCAGGCGGCGGGGAGCAGCCACAGCAGGCGGACGACGAGCAGCGTGGCGAGGACGAGCGCGGCGGCGGGCAGCAGTTGGCCCCAGCGTTCGGTGACGGTGCCGAGGACCACGCTGAGCTCGAGGCCGATCAGGCCGAAGGCGATGCCGGTGACCAGGGTGTCGATCACGGCCCAGAAGCTGCGGCCGGTCAGCCGGCCCGCCACGTCGTCCGGGTCGGCGGCCCACTCGGCGAGGAAGAGCGCGGACACCAGGACGGCGAGCACCCCGGAGCCGCGCAGCTCCTCGGCCAAGGTGTAGGAGGCGAAGGGCACGAGCAGGGTGAGCCCGGTGCGCAGGGTGGCGTCGCCCAGCAGGTCGAGCAGCCGGGCGGTGCCCCAGCCGAGCACCAGGCCGACGGCGATCGCCACGGCGGCCGAGAGCAGCAGCTCGCCGCCGGCACCGAGGACGGAGAACGAGCCGCCGACGGCGGCGATGACCGCGACGTGGTAGAGCGTGATCGCGGTGACGTCGTTGAACAGGCCCTCGCCCTCCAGGATGGACACCATCCGGCGGGGCAGCCCGATCCGGCCGGCCACCGCGGTGGCGGCGACCGGGTCGGGCGGCGCGACCAGCGCGCCGAGCGCGATCGCGGGGGCGAGCGGCAGCCCGGGGATCACCAGCTGGGCCACGACGGCCACGGCGGCCGTCGTCACGAAGACCAGCGCGACGGCGAGCAGCAGGATGGGCCTGATGTTGCCGAGGAACTGCCGCCAGGAGGTGCGCTGGGCCGCCGCGTAGAGCAGTGGGGGCAGCACGAGCGGCAGGATCAGCTCGGGCGGGATGTCGACGTTGGGCACCCAGGGCAGGACGGCGAGCACCCCGCCGAGCAGGGTCATCAGCACCGGCGGCGGCATGGCCAACCGGTCGCCGAGCGGCACGGTCAGCACGGCGCCGAGCCCCAGCACGAAGAGCAGGGTGAGCTGGCCCATGGCGCCGCCCCCGCCGCTCTACGCGCTCTCGGCCCGCAGCGCCGTCAGTGCGAACCGCAGGTCCTCGGGATAGTCGCTGGTGAACTCCACCCAGCGGCCGTCGGCGGGGTGGGTGAAGCCGAGCCGCACCGCGTGCAGCCACTGCCGGGTGAGCTTGAGGCGGCGGGCCAGCGTGGGGTCGGCGCCGTAGGTGAGGTCACCGACGCAGGGGTGGCGGTGGGCGGCCATGTGCACCCGGATCTGGTGGGTGCGGCCCGTCTCCAGCTTGATGTCGAGCAGGCTGGCGGCGCGGAACGCCTCGACGAGGTCGTAGTGGGTGACGGACGGCTTGCCCTCGGCGGTGACGGCCCACTTGTAGTCGTGCTGCGGATGCCGGCCGATGGGGGCGTCGATGGTGCCGCTGAGCGGATCCGGGTGGCCCTGGACGAGCGCGTGGTAGCGCTTGTCGACCGTCCGCTCGCGGAACTGCTGCTTGAGCAGCGTGTAGGCGCGCTCCGACTTGGCGACCGTCATCAGGCCGGACGTGCCGACGTCGAGGCGGTGCACGATGCCCTGCCGCTCGGCGGCGCCGGAGGTGGAGACGCGGTAGCCGGCGGCGGCCAGGCCGCCGATCACGGTGGTACCCGTCCAGCCGGGGCTGGGGTGGGCGGCGACGCCCACGGGCTTGTCGACGACCACGAGGTCCTCGTCGTCGTGGACGATCACCATGCCCTCGACCGGCTCGGCCACCACCCGGACCGGGGTGGGCGGCGGGGGCATCTCGACCTCGATCCAGGAACCGCCGGTGACCCGCTCCGACTTGCCCACCGCGGCGCCGTCGAGGGTGACCTTGCCGGCGGCCGCCAGCTCGGCCGCCTTGGTCCTGGAGAAGCCCAGCATGCGGGCGAGAGCGGCGTCGACGCGCTCCCCCTCGAGGCCCTCGGGTACGGGCAGTGCGCGGATCTCGGGAGTTTCGGGAAGCGTGCTCACCTGAACGAGTATGCCGGACAGCGCATCAGTCCCGGTGCACGGTGCCGTCCGGATCGAGGCCGCGGAAGGACAGCAGGACGATCAGGATGCCGCCGCAGACGATCGCGGAGTCGGCGAGATTGAACACCGCGAAGTTCTGGGGCGCGATGAAGTCGACCACATGTCCCTGGAGCACGCCGGGCGTGCGGAAGATCCGGTCGGTGAGGTTGCCGAGCGCGCCGCCGAGCAGCAGGCCGAGCGCGATCGCCCAGGGGGTGCTGTAGAGCCGGCTGGCGAGCCGGATGATCACCACGATGACTGCGGCGGCGATACAGGTGAAGACGATGGTGAAGGCGGAGCCGATGCCGAAGGCGGCGCCGGCGTTGCGGACGACGTCGAAGCGCAGCCACTCGCCGATCACGTCGACGCTCTTGGGCGGCGTCGGGTTCTCCAGCAACTCGACGACCAGGGTCTTGGTGATCAGGTCGAGGGCATAGGCGAAGGCGGCGACGCAGGCGACCACGCCGATCCGCCGCCGGCCCCGGGCCTCCGGGGCCTCGTCGTCGCTCTCCTCGGTCGGCCGGACCTCGCCCGCTTCGTCCGCTCTGTCCGCCTCCTCGGCCGTGGGATGCTCGTCCGGTGTCTCGATGATCCGCTCCGCCTCGCTCACGGGATTGAGAGTACGACACTCCAGTGCGACAAACGGCAGCCTGAGCTGATCCGGCGAACCGCGGGCCTAGAACCGCCGCTCCTGGCGCTGCTTGCAGTCGACGCAGAGGGTGGCCCGCGGGAACGCCTGCATCCTGGCCTTGCCGATCGGCTTGCCGCAGTTCTCGCACAGGCCGTAGGTGCCGGCGTCGATCCGCTGCAGCGCCCGCTCGGTCTGGTACAGCATCTCGCGGGCGTTGGTGGCCAGCGCCATCTCGTGCTCGCGGGTCACGTTCTTGGTGCCGGTGTCCGCCTGGTCGTCGCCCGCGCCGTCCCCCGAGTCGCGCATCAGGCCGGCCAGCGAGGCCTCGGCGTCGGCGATCTCGACGCGCAGCCGGTCCGCCTCCGCGACCAGCTCGCCGCGGGCCTCCGCCACCTCCTCGGGGGTCCACGGATCCTCGCCGGTGCGCACCGCGAGATCGCCGGGGGCGGTGGCGGCCGAGAGACGGGCCGGGGGCACCGCGGTCTCCTTGTCCACCGTGTCCACGACGGTCTCCTCCGTGGTGCTCTTCTTCCCTGCCACCTTCTTGGCTCCCGTCTTCCCGGCCGTCCTGCGCCCGCTGGTCGTGGCGCGCCTGCTGGTGGTTCCCGCGCTGTGCTCCTCGCCGGCGGGCGGGGCGGCCGCCGCCTTCTTCGCCGCCCGCCCGCCGCCCGCGGCCTTCTTCGCCGCCGCCGGCCGCCGCTCGTCGTTCTCCGCCGTCGCCTGCTGTGTGGTCTTCTTCGCTGCCACCATGGCGGCGGCCCCTTCACATAGTGTGATCTTGCTCGCGAATCGTGACCGGAACGATAAATCGACTTCGGGCGCGCGGCAACCAGGGCGCGCCGGTCTCCCTGCGTTGTGCCCCGCCCGGCCCCGGGCTTAACCGGTCGTCGCGGTCCTGCGGCGCCCCGTACACTGGCCGGAGCGAAAGGCGTTGACGGGGACGAGTAGCGTCGGCGGCGGCCGTGAGCGACCTGGGGACGGTGTGAGCCCAGGGGTCCGCCCGGCGCGAAGATCACCCCCGAGTCGTCGGCGGAAAGCCCACCGGTCACGGCCGGCGTGGTGAGTAGATCCGGCAGTCGCGGCCCAATGAGTGGGCCGAGGGCGCCGCCGAACCAGGCGGCCCCCGGTCAAGGAGGGTGGTACCGCGGGAGCGCGTGCTCTCGTCCCTCCGACGGAGAACGCAGAGTGTGTGTCCGCCGGAGGACGACCGATGACGCAGTACCGCCACGTACCGGCCCAGGTCGAACTGCCACAACTGGAGCACGGAGTGCTCGAGCTGTGGCAGCAGAACAAGACCTTCGCCCGAAGCCTCGAACAGTCGGAGGGGCGCCCCGAGTGGGTGTTCTACGAGGGCCCGCCGACCGCCAACGGCATGCCGGGCGCCCACCACATCGAGGCCCGGGTCTTCAAGGACGTGTTCCCGCGCTTCCGCACCATGCGCGGCTACCACGTCGTCCGCAAGGCCGGCTGGGACTGCCACGGCCTCCCGGTCGAGCTGGCCGTCGAGAAGGAGCTCGGCTTCAGCGGCAAGCCGGACATCGAGGCGTACGGCATCGCCGAGTTCAACGCGAAGTGCCGTGAGTCCGTCACCCGGCACACCGACGCCTTCGCCGAGCTGACCCGCCGCATGGGGTACTGGGTCGACCTGGACGCCGCCTACCGCACCATGGACCCGGAGTACGTCGAGTCCGTGTGGTGGTCGCTCAAGCAGATCTTCGAGAAGGGGCTGCTCGGCCAGGACCACCGCGTCGCCCCCTGGTGCCCGCGCTGCGAGACCGGGCTCTCCGACCACGAGCTGGCCCAGGGCTACGAGACGGTCGTCGACCCCTCCGTCTACGTCCGGATGCCGCTGCGCTCCGGCCCGTTGGCCGGCGAGGCCGCGCTCCTGGTGTGGACCACCACGCCCTGGACCCTGGTCTCCAACACGGCGGTCGCCGCCAACCCCGACGTCACCTACGCCGTCGCCACCGACGGCACCGAGCGGCTGGTGGTCGCCGAGGCACTCCTCGACAAGGCGCTCGGCGAGGGCTGGTCGGCCACCGGCCAGACCTTCACCGGCCGCGAGATGGAGCGCTGGGCCTACCAGCGGCCCTTCGACGTCGTCGACTTCGGCGGTGCCGAGGCGCACTTCGTGGTCCTGGCCGACTACGTCACCACCGAGGACGGCACGGGCCTGGTCCACCAGGCCCCGGCGTTCGGCGAGGACGACCTGCTGACCTGCCGCGGCTACGGGCTGCCGATGGTCAACCCGGTCCGCACCGACGGCACCTTCGAGGAGGGCCTGCCGCTGATCGGCGGCCAGTTCTTCAAGAAGGCCGACGAGGCGCTGGTCGCCGACCTGGCCGAGCGCGGCCTGCTCTTCCGCCACCTCGCCTACGAGCACAGCTATCCGCACTGCTGGCGGTGCCACACCCCGCTGCTCTACTACGCACAGCCGTCCTGGTACATCCGCACCACCCGGATCAAGGAGGCGCTGCTGCGGGAGAACGAGGCGACCACCTGGTACCCGGAGTCCGTCAAGCACGGCCGCTACGGCGAGTGGCTCGACAACAACGTGGACTGGGCGCTCTCCCGGAACCGCTACTGGGGCACCCCGCTGCCGATCTGGCGCTGCGAGGACGGCCACCTCACCTGCGTGGGCTCGCTCGCCGAGCTGGGCGAGCTGACCGGCGCCGACCAGTCCGGGCTCGACCCGCACCGGCCGTTCATCGACGAGGTGGTCTTCGGCTGCCCGACCGAGGGCTGCGCCCACACGGCGACCCGGGTCCCCGAGGTCATCGACGCCTGGTACGACTCGGGCTCCATGCCGTTCGCCCAGTGGGGCTACCCGCACCGCAACCGCGAGCAGTTCGAGAGCCGCTACCCGGCCCAGTACATCTGCGAGGCCATCGACCAGACCCGCGGCTGGTTCTACACGCTGATGGCCGTCGGCACCCTGGTCTTCGACCGGTCCTCCTACGAGAACGTCGTCTGCCTCGGCCACATCCTCGCCGAGGACGGCCGCAAGATGTCCAAGCACCTGGGCAACACGCTGGAGCCCATCCCGCTGATGGAGCGGCACGGCGCGGACGCGGTCCGCTGGTTCATGGCGGCCAGCGGCTCGCCCTGGGCGGCCCGCCGGGTCGGTCACGGCACCATCCAGGAGGTGGTCCGCAAGACCCTGCTGACCTACTGGAACACCGTCGCCTTCCAGGCGCTCTACGCCCGCACCGGCGGCTGGGCGCCCAGCGGCTCCGACCCGGCGCCGGCCGACCGGCCGCTGCTCGACCGCTGGCTGCTCAGCGAGCTCAACGCGCTGGTCGAGGCCGTCACCAAGGCCATGGACAACTTCGACACCCAGCGCACCGGCAAGCTGATCTCCACCTTCGTGGACGACCTGTCCAACTGGTACGTGCGGCGGTCCCGCCGCCGCTTCTGGCAGGCCGAGCCGGCCGCGCTGCGCACGCTGCACGAGGTGCTGGAGACCGTCACCCGGCTGATGGCACCGCTGGTGCCGTTCATCACCGAGCGGGTCTGGCAGGACCTGGTGGTGTCGGTGACGCCCGGCGCACCCGACTCGGTGCACCTGGCCGGTTGGCCGCAGGCCGACCAGGCGCTGGTCGACCCCGACCTGTCCCAGGACATGCTGCTGGTGCGCCGGCTCGTGGAGCTGGGCCGTGCCACCCGCGCCGAGTCCGGCGTGAAGACCCGGCAGCCGCTGTCCCGCGCGCTGGTCGCCGCCCAGGGCTTCGAGCTGCTCGGCGACGACCTGCGCGGGCAGATCGCCGAGGAGCTCAACGTGGCGGGCCTGGCCGCGCTCTCCGAGATGGGCGGCTCCCTCGTCGACACCTCGGCCAAGGCCAACTTCCGCGCGCTGGGCCGACGGTTCGGCAAGGGCACCCAGCCGGTGGCCAGGGCCATCGCCGAGGCGGACGCCGCGGAGCTCTCCGCCGCGCTGCGCGCCGGCACCGCCTCGGTCGAGGTGGACGGCGAGCGGGTGGAGCTCGGCCCCGAGGAGGTCATCATCACCGAAACCCCGCGCGAGGGCTGGTCGGTGGCCTCGGACACGGGCGCCACGGTGGCCCTCGACCTGGAGATCACCCCCGAGCTGCGCCGGGCCGGCCTGGCGAGGGACGTGATCCGGCTGATCCAGGAGGCCAGGAAGAACAGCGGCCTCGACGTGGTCGACCGGATCGCGGTGCGCTGGGTGACCGACGATCCGGAGTTGACGCGGGCGCTCGCCGACCACCAGGCGCTGATCCGTGGCGAGGTGCTGGCCACCGACTTCGCCGAGGGTGAGGGCGACGAGGGCTTCGGCGCCCCCTTCGGCGACGAGGCCCTGGGCGGCACCTTCCGGCTGCGGAAGAGCTGACCGGAAGAGCTGACGGACGGCGAGAGGGGCGGGGCCCGGATCCTGGGATCCGGGCCCCGCC
>NZ_SMKI01000297.1 GCF_004348415.1 Streptomyces hainanensis | reverse complement strand
ACCGGGGGCCGCCGCTCGGCGGCCTTGCCTGGCGCTGGTGTGGTGGGTGGCTGGGGCTCGACGGTGCGGCGCGCCGGCTCGTCGTGGCGCCGGTGTGCCGGCTGGCCCACGCGCTGGCCGGGTTCGACGACCGGGTCCTGCACCGCGGCGTCACCGGCACCGCGCGGGCCGCCCGGCGGCTGGCCGTGGTGACCGAACGCGTCGGCGAGCGCCGGGTGTTCGACGCGGCGGTGCGGGGCGCCGCCGCGGGCTGCGCCGCGCTGGGCCGGCTGGCCAGGCGCCCGCAGACCGGGCTGCTCCACCACTACCTGGCGCAGGCGGTCGCGGCGCTGGCCGCCGTCGCGGTCGTGCTGGCGTTGGTGAGGTGACGGGTGCTGCTCACCGTGCTGGTCTTCCTGCCGTTGGCGGTGGCGGTCGTGCTGCTGGCACTGCCGGCTTCCGTGCCGCCCCGGGTGGCGTGGTGGGCGTGGACGGCGGCGGCCACCGCGGAGACCGTGCTGGTGATCCTGGTGTGGGCGGGCCACCGGCCGGGCGGCGGCCCGCAGTACGAGGCCGAGGCGCGCTGGATCCCTGGGGCCGGCGTCGGCTACCACGTCGGCGTCGACGGCCTGTCGCTGCCGCTGCTGGCCGTCACCTGTGTGCTCTTCCTGGCCTGCGCGGTGTACTCGCGGCGCGAGACCCGGCGGGTGCGGGAGTTCGCCGCGCTGTTCCTCTTCCTCCAGACCACCTGCCTCGGCGTGTTCGCGGCCCTCGACCTGATCCTGTTCTTCGTCTTCCTCGACCTGTCGATCGTCGGGATGTACGTGCTGGTCGCCGGCTGGGGGCACCGTCCCGGCGCCGCCCGCGCCGCGCTGACGTTCTTCCTCTACACCTTCCTCGGCTCGCTGGCGCTGCTGCTCGGCTTCATCGGCCTCTATCTGGCCGCCGAGCCGCACACGTTCGACATGACGGCGCTGACCGACCGTCCGCCGCTGGAGGGCCGTGGCGGCTACGCGGCCCTGGTGCTGCTGGCGATCGGCGTCGGCCTGGCGATCAAGACGCCGACGGTGCCGTTCCACAGCTGGCTGCCGCCGGCGCACACCCAGGCGCCGGCCGCCGGCTCGGCGATCCTGGCCGGGGTGTTGCTGAAGATGGGCGCCTACGGCTTCCTGCGGATCGCCATGCCGATGCTCCCCGAGGCCTGGCGTCGCTTCGCCCTGGTGTTCGTGGTCGTCGGGGTGGTCTCGGTGCTCTACGGCGCGCTGGTGGCCCTGGCGCAGAGCGACCTGAAGCGGCTGATCGCCTACACCTCGGTCACCCACATGGGGTACGTCCTGCTGGCCGTGGGCGCGGCCGGCACCGCGGGTGAGCGGGCCGGCCGGCTCGCGGTGAGCGGCGCGGTCACCCAGCTGGTGAGCCACGCGCTGATCACCGGAGCGCTGTTCCTGCTCGCCGGGACGCTGTACGCGCGGGGGCGCGACTACGCGCTGGCCGACTGGTCGGGTCTCGCGGGTCCGGCGCCGGTCTTCGCGGCGCTGACCGGCGTCGCCGTGTTCGCCTCGCTCGGCCTGCCCGGGTTCTCCGGCTTCGTCGCCGAGTTCCAGATCTTCGCCGGCAGCCTGCCGGCGAGGCCGGTGGCGACCGGCCTCGCGCTGCTCGGCGTGCTGCTCACCGCCGGTCTCCTGCTCCGCGCCCTGCACCGGATCCTGGTCGGCCCGCTGCGGATGCCGGCCGGGGTCGGGGCGTTCCCCGACGTGCGGCCCCACGAGGCGGCGGCGATCGTGCCGCTGCTGGCGCTCGCGCTGCTGCTCGGCGTGGCGCCGCGGCTGTTCCTCGACGTGGTGGAGCCGGCGGCGCGCGAGGTGGTCGGCCTGGTGGCGCGATGACCGGGACGGCCGGGACCGACGAGAACCCGCTGGCGCTGCTGCCCGAGCTGCTGCTCGCCGGCTCGGCCGTCCTCGGGCTGCTGCTCGGCTCCTGGCTGCCCCGGCACCGGCAGTGGCCGGTCGGGCTGCTCGCCGCCTTCGCCTGCCTGGCCGGTATCGTCGCGGCCGCCGTGCAGGCCGGGGTCGCCGCGCCGACCACCGCCTTCGGCGGGGCCTTCGCGATCGACACGGTGACGACGACCGCCCGGATCGTGGTCCTCGGCGGCACCCTGCCGCTGCTCGCGCTGGTGGCGGGGGCGACCGGCGGCCACCGGCGGGAGACCGAGTGCTACGTGCTGGTCCAACTGGCCGCCCTCGGCGCCCTGACGCTCGCCGGCGCGGCCGACCTGCTGACCCTGGCCGCCGCCTACCTGCTGGCCAGCGTCCCCGGCTACGCGCTGGCCGGCTTCGCGGCGGACGGGCGGGGCACCGAGGCGGCGCTCAAGTACTTCGTGGTCGGCGCGCTGCTCGGGGGGCTGATGTTCGGCGGCGTCACGCTGCTGCTCGCGGCGGGGCGCACCACCGGCTATCCGGCGCTGCGCGAGGCGCTGCCCGGCGCGCCGGGCGGGCTGGTGGCGGTCGGCCTCGTCGGCCTGTTGGCCGGGCTGCTGTTCAAGTCGGGCGCGGTGCCCGGGCACTTCTGGGTGCCGGACGCGGTGCAGGGCTGCCGGCCCCCGGTCGCCGCGCTGCTGACCACGCTGCCCAAGGCGGGCGCCCTCGCGGCGCTGTTCCGGCTGGCCACCGGGCCGCTCGCCGGGGTGGCGGCCGCCGACGTGCCCTGGTCGGCGCTGCTCGCGGCGCTGGCCGCCGCCACCATGACGCTGGGCAACCTGGCGGCGTTCTTCCAGGACGACGTGCGCCGGCTGCTCGCCTACTCCACCATCAGCCAGGCGGGCTATCTGCTGGTCCCGGTGGCCGTGGCGGGCCGTTCCGAGTTGTCCGAGCGGGCGCTCCTCTACTACCTGGCCGGCTACGCGCTCACCAACCTGGGGGCGTTCGCCGTGGTGTGCGCGCTGCCGGGGGCCAGGACCGTCGACGACTACCGCGGACTGGCCCGCCGGCGGCCGGCCCTGGTGGGCGCGCTGCTGCTCTGCCTGCTCGGCCTGGTGGGCACCCCGCCGACGGCGGTCTTCCTCGGCAAGCTGGAGGTGTTCGGCGCGGCGGTCGACGGCGGCTACGCCTGGCTGGCCGCGCTCGCGGTGGCCAACACCGTGGCCTCGCTCTTCTACTACCTGCGCTGGCTGGCGCCCGCGCTGCTCGGCCCGCCGGCCGCCGCCCGGCACGGTCCCGCGGTGCGGTCGGCCGCCGTGACCGCGTACACGACCGCGCTCGGCTCGCTGGCCCTCGGCCTGGCCGGCGGCCCCGTGCTGACGCTGCTCGGCGGCTAATTCCACCACCGATCGGGCGCAACGATGATAGGACTGTTGTGATGATCTTCCGAGGGGAGCAGAAGATGACGTTCACCTTTCGTCGGCTCGCCGAGTCGGACTTCCCGCTGCTGGGGGGCTGGCTGGCACGCCCGCGCGTGGCACGGTGGTGGCACCACGAGACCACGCCGGAGGCGGTGGCCCGCGACTTCGGGCCGGCGGCCAGGGGCGAGGAGCCGTCCGACGACCTGCTGGCCCTGTACGACGGGCGGCCGGCGGGCCTGGTGCAGCGGTGCGCGTTCGCCGACTACCCGGAGTACCGGGCCGAGCTCGCCGCCGTGGTGCCGGTGCCGGTGGACGCGGTGACCCTGGACTACCTGATCGGCGAGCCCGACCTCCTCGGTCGCGGCCTCGGCCCCGTCATGATCCGCGCGGCACTGGAGCGCACCTGGCTGGAGCGGCCCGACGCGAGCTGCGTGCTGGTGCCGGTGGTGGCGGCCAACCGGGCGTCCTGGCGGGCGCTGGAGCGGGCCGGCCTGCGGCGGGTCGGCGAGGGGGAGCTGACGCCGGACAACCCGATCGACGACCGCGCCCACTACGTGTACCGGATCGATCGACCCACGGTGACCGACTAGGTCCTGTCCGGAGGCCGTGCCGCCCCTCCCGTTCTACGCTCGAAGCCGGAGCGGGAGGAGGGCGGTCATGACCGAGCGACCCGGGTCGCGCTATCTGCCGATCGCCGACCACGGCCTGATCGGCGACCTGCGCAGCATCGCCCTGGTGGGCATCGACGGCACCATCGACTGGTACTGCTGCCCCCGCTTCGACTCCCCCAGCGTCTTCGGCGCGATCCTGGACGCCGACCGCGGCGGCAGCTTCGAACTGGCGACCGACGTGCCGGCCCGCACCAAGCAGTTCTACTTCCCCGACACCAACGTGCTGATCACCCGGTTCTTCGCGAGCGACGGGGTGGGCGAGGTTCAGGACTTCATGCCGGTCAACGGCGGCTCGGACGGCCACGACGACCGGCACCGGCTGCTCCGCCGGGTGGTGTGCGTGCGCGGCACGGTTCCGTTCCGGGCCCGGATCGCGCCGCGCTTCGACTACGGTGCCCAGCCGCACACCCTGCGCATGCTGGACGGGCAGGCGGTCTTCTCCTCCCCCGACCTCACGCTCGCGCTGACCTCCACCGCCCCGATCGAGGGCGACGAGCGGGACGTGTGGTCGCGGTTCACGCTGCTGGAGGGCCAGTCCGAGGTGTTCGCCCTGGACCGGATCGAGGGCGAGGAACCGCCGCGCGCCTGCCCGCGTGCCGAGGCCGAGGAGGAGTTCGCCACCACCGTCGACTTCTGGCGGCGCTGGCTCTCGGCGTCCCGCTACCGGGGCCGGTGGCGGGAGATGGTGCACCGCTCCGCGTTGACGCTGAAGCTGCTCACCTACGCGCCGACCGGCGCGATCGTGGCCGCGCCCACCACCAGCCTGCCGGAGCAGGTCGGCGGCGAGCGGAACTGGGACTACCGGTACGTCTGGATCAGGGACGCCGCGTTCGCGGTCTACGCGCTGCTGCGGCTCGGCTTCACCGAGGAGGCCGACTCGTTCATGGCGTTTCTCTCCCAACGGAGGGGCCTGCGCGAGCCGGGGCCCACGGGGCCGCTCCAGATCATGTACGGCATCGACGGGCGCACCGAGCTGCCCGAGCGTGAACTCGGCCATCTGGAGGGGTACATGGGCTCGGCCCCGGTGCGGGTGGGCAACGCGGCGGCCAGCCAGCTCCAGCTGGACATCTACGGCGCGCTGATCGACTCGATCTACCTCTACGACAAGTGGGGACAGCCCATCTCCAGCGACCGCTGGGAGGAGGTCAGCGTGCTGGTGGAGTGGGTCTGCGACAACTGGGACCAGCGGGACGACGGCGTCTGGGAGACCAGGGGCGGGCCCAAGCGGTTCCTGTACTCGCGGCTGATGTGCTGGGTGGCGATCGAGCGGGCCATGCGGATGGCCATCCACCGCGGGCTGCCGGCCGACATCCCGCGGTGGCGGGAGAGCAGGGACGCCATCTACCACCAGATCATGCGCCGTTGCTGGTCGGCGGAGCGCCGGGCCTTCGTGCAGCACGAGGAGGACGACGTGCTCGACGCCTCGGTGCTGATGATGCCGCTCGCCAAGTTCATCTCCCCCACCGACCCCAAGTGGCTCTCCACGCTGGACGCGTTGGGCGAGGAACTGGTGTCCGACTCGCTGGTCTACCGCTACGACCCGCGGGTCAGCCCGGACGGACTGCGCGGCGAGGAGGGCACGTTCTCCATCTGCTCCTTCTGGTACGTCGAGGCGCTGGTGCGGGCCGGGCGGCCCGAGGAGGCCAGGCTGGCGTTCGAGAAGATGCTGACGTACGCCAACCACCTGGGCCTGTACGCCGAGGAGATCGGCCACACCGGCGAGCAGCGCGGCAACTTCCCGCAGGCGTTCACCCATCTCGCCCTGATCAGCGCGGCGTTCAACCTGGACCGGGCGCTGGGCTGAGCCCGCGGCCGGCGCGCCCGTCAGGTGGGCGGGTAGAGCGCGTAGTCGGCGAAGTTGCCGTGCAGCCGTTCGCCCGGCGGGCCCTGGGTGACGGCGTGCACCAGGAGTTCGCCGCCGACGAACGCGCCGTGCCAGGAGGCGCCGCGGCCGCCGAACGGCTCGGCGCGGTCGCCGCGCGAGCGGGGCGCGTTGACGCCGACCTTGAACGCCTGGAGCTGGCCGGCGAGTCGGCCTGCGGTGGCGGGGTCGTCGCAGGCCAGGGAGGCCACGAGGGCGCCGTTGCTGGCGTTCATGGCGGCCAGCAGCTCGGCCTCGGTGTCGACCAGCACGATGGTGTCGACCGGGCCGAACGGCTCCTGGTGGTGCAGCGGCGAGGAGGGGGGCGGGGAGAGCACGGCGGCGGGCGGCAGGTAGGCGGCGGTGTCCTGCCCCGGCAGGAAGCGGCCGTCGGCGAGCCGCCCGCGGTACAGCGGGACGCCGCCGCGGGCCACCGCCTCGGCGACGAAGCCGGCCAGTTCCTTGGCCTTGGCGTCGTTGATCAGCGGGCCGAAGGCGAGGTCGGGGGGCTCGTCCTCGGGGTGCGCCACGGCCAGCGGATGGCCGAACTCGACGGCCCTGACCGCCGGCAGGTAGGCGGCGAGGAAGGCGTCGAAGAGGTCCCGCTGGACGACGTAGCGCGGGTAGGCGGTGCAGCGCTGCTTGCCGTACTCGAAGGCCCGGCGGACGTGCCCGGCGAGCAGCTCCCAGTCGCTGAACTCCCACACCCCTCAGCAGTTGAGGCCCTCCTGTTCCAGGATGTGCCGGGTGCGGGTGGCGGCCAGGGCGGCGGCCACCCGGCTTCCCGCGCCACGGCCGCCGACGAAGTTGACGCAGCCCACGGCCGGGGCGCCGACCAGCGCCGGGGACAGCTCGGAGCCGGCGCCGCTGACCAGGGTGAGCGGCAGGCCGTGCCGGGCGGCCAGGGCGCAGGCCAGGGTGAGGCAGGCGGTGCCGCCGTCGGTCGGGGTCTTGGCGACGGCGGCGTTGCCCGCCAGCACCTGCACCAGCATGGCGTGCGTCAGCACGCTCATCGGGTAGTTCCAGCTGGCGATGTTGGAGACCGGGCCGGCCAGCGGGGCGCGGCCGGCCAGCATGGGCTCGATCTCGTCCAGGTACCAGCGGACCCCGTCGAGGCAGCGGTCCACGTCGGCGCGGGCCAGCCGCCAGGGCTTGCCGATCTCCCAGACCAGCAGCAGCGCCAACAGGTCACGGTGGGCGGCGAGTTCGTCGACCGCGCCGGCGACCCTGGCACGCCGCTCGGCGAGGGGCAGCCGGCTCCAGACCCGGTGCTGGTCGAGGGCGGCCAGCACGGCGCCGCGGGCGGCGGACGCGTCCAGGGCCGGTGGGCCGAGGATGGCGCGGCCGTCGACGGGGCTGGTGGCGGGGGCCGGGACGCCGTCGGGGTGCCAGCCGCCGGCGTGCAGGTTGAGGGCCCGGTCGTCGTGGAACGCCTCGGGCGCGACGCGCAGGGCGTGGGCGAGCGCGTCCGTCCAGTCGGCGCCCCGCCTGAGCCGGTAGCCGGTCACAGTTCGACTCCCCGGCCCGTCTCGACGTCGGACACGTCCTGGACGGGCGGCCCGGTGCGCTGGACGTGCTGCCAGCCGAAGCGGCCCTTGATGCAGAGGTTGCCGTGGGTCACGGAGCTGTCGTGCGGGGAGGTGACCTTGACGATCTCCTGGGCGCCGTCCGGCATCTCCTGGACGTGGAGGGTGAGCGAGCAGCCGGTGCCGCAGAAGGTGCAGAGCGTGGTGGTCTCGGTCTGCGCCGACTCGTCCCAGGTGCCGGCGGTCCGGTGGTCGTACTCGGCCTTGAAGCTGAGCGCGCCGGTGGGGCAGACCTCGATGCAGTTGCCGCAGTAGACGCAGGCGGAGTCGGGCAGCGGGGCCGCGTACTCGGTGGAGATGCCGGCGTCGAAGCCGCGCCCGGCGACGGTGAGGGCGAAGGTGTTCTGCCACTGGTCGCCGCAGGCGTCGACGCACTTGTAGCACAGGATGCACTTGCCGTAGTCGCGGACGTAGAGGTCGTTGTCGACGGTGGCCGGCTGGCCGACGGTCGCCGCGGCGGCGCCGTCGGTCTCCTCGTGTTCGCCGGGCCTCGCGGGGCCGGTACGCGGCGGGGCGGGCGGGCCGAAGCGGGCGGGCTCGGCGCCGTACTCGGCCATCCAGTCGGCGACGTTCGGCGTGGTGGACAGGTCGGAGGCGGAGCCGAGCAGTTCGAGGACCAGCCTGCGGCTGTGCCTGGCCCGCTCGGTGGCGGTGCGCACCACCATGCCGGGCTCGGCCCTGCGGGAGCAGGAGGGCACCAGGGTGCGGGAGCCCTCGACCTCGACCATGCACAGCCGGCAGACGTTGGCCGGGGTGAGCGTGTCGCCGTGGCAGAGGGTGGGCAGGTCGCCGCCGGTGGCGCGGACGGCGTCCAGGATGGTGGCGCCCTCCGGGACCAGCACGGTGGTGTCGTCCAGGGTGAACTCCACCATGCGGCGCGGGAGTCCGAGGTCGATGGCGGTCACGGGGTTCCTCCCGGGCTCGTGGTTCCGTCCGTGCCGGTGAGCAGGCCGAGGCGGTCGAGGGCGGACTCGATGGCGTTCCACGCGGTCTGGCCGAGCCCGCAGATGGAGGAGTCGCGCATCACCTGGCCGACCTCGCGGAGCAGCGAGGTGTCGGCCGGGTCGCGGGAGCGCACCAGCCGGTGCAGGGCCTCCTCCTGGCGTACGGTGCCGATCCGGCAGGGGACGCACTGGCCGCAGGACTCGTCGCGGAAGAAGGCGGCGATGCGGAGCAGGAGGTCGGCCAGGTCGGCCCGGTCGTCGAGGGCCAGCACGACGCCGGAGCCGAGGGTGGTGCCGGCGGCGCGGGCGTCCTCCAGGGTGAGCGGCAGGTCCAGTTCGTCGGCGCGGACGAAGCCGCCGGCGGCGCCGCCGAGCAGCACGGCGCGCAGGCTGCGGCCCTCGGCCACTCCCCCGGCCAGGTCGAGGAGTTCGCCGAGGGTGGTGCCGAACGGCACCTCGTAGACGCCGGGTCGGCGGACGGCGCCGGAGAGGCAGAACAGCTTGCTGCCGGTGGAGCGTTCGGTGCCGATCCCGGCGTAGGCGGCGCCGCCCTCCTCCAGGACGAGCGGGATGTTGGCCAGGGTCTCGATGTTGTTGACGGCGGTGGGCTTGCCGAACAGGCCCTTCTCCACGGGGAACGGGGGCTTGCTGCGCGGCTCGCCCCGGAAGCCCTCGATGGAGTTGAAGATGGCGGTCTCCTCGCCGCAGATGTAGGCGCCGGCGCCGCGTCGGATCTCGATCTCGAAGTGGAATCCCGGGTGGCCCATGACGTCGTGGCCGAGGAAGCCGCGGTGCCTGGCCTCGGCGATGGCGTGCCGGATCCGGTGCAGGGCGCGCGGGTACTCGCCGCGCAGGTAGAGGTAGCCGCGGCGGGCGCCGACGGCGAACCCGGCGATGGTCATGGCCTCGACGACGGCGAAGGGGTCGCCCTCCAGCAGCACCCGGTCCTTGAAGGTGCCTGGCTCGCTCTCGTCGGCGTTGCAGACCAGGTAGTGCGGGGTCTCCGGCTGGCCGGCGGTGGCCGCCCACTTGCGCCCGGTGGGGAACGCGGCGCCGCCCCGGCCGGTGAGCCCCGAGTCGGTGACCTCGCGGATCACGCCGCTCGGTCCGATCGTCAGGGCGCGGCGCAGCGCGGTGTAGCCGCCGGCGGCCCGGTAGGCGTCGAGGCTGCCGGGGTCGACGGTGCCGACCCGGCGCAGCAGCCGCAGCCCGGCCTCGCCGGCCTGGGGCACGGAGGCGGCGACGGGCGGCTCGTGCGCCGTGGGGTCGGGGCCGACGCTCGGTCCGGTGCGGGCGGCGGCCAGCAGTTCGTCGGCGTCGGTGGGGGCGAGCACCTGCTCGGCGGCGACCTCGCCGGCCTCGAAGACGAGGGCGGCGGGGGCGCGTTCGCAGACGCCGAGGCAGGGGCTGCGCAGCCACTGCAGGTCGCCCGCCTCCTGCCCCGCCGCGCCGAGCTCGCGCTCGGCGGCCGCGGCGAGCCGGTCGGCGCCGGCGGTCTTGCAGGCGAGGTCGGTGCAGACGTGGAGCACCCGGCGGGGGCGGGGGGTGAG
>NZ_SMKI01000296.1 GCF_004348415.1 Streptomyces hainanensis | reverse complement strand
CGGTCAGACGGCGGAGGACCGCCGCGCGGCGGCGGCCGGGAGGAGGTGGGCCGCGGGCGCCCGCGTCAGGCGCGGCGACACGCGGCGGACCACACGCGACCGAAGTCGATGTGGTCGCGGGTGACCAGACGCCGCTCGCCGCTCATGCCCCCAGTGGAACAGCGGCCGGCGGGCCCGTCAACCAGGGGGCCGGCATGCGGACCTGCTCACGACGGGTCGCCCGAAAGGTTTTCAGCCAGCCGACGATCCGGGCCCTCGCAGGATGTGGCCCCAACCGCCCGTCGCCGCAGGGCGATTACGTCGCGAACCGAGTATTGACCTGGGCATGACGCCTCGTTAGCTTCTTCCGAAGTCTCGGCTGACTCCTTCCGGAATCACGCCGATAATTTTCACCACCCCCTGGAGATTGATCATGACGAGCCGCCGTGCCTTCCTCGGTCTCCTCCCCCTGTCGGTGGCGGCCGCCGGCACCGCACCAACGGCCGCCGCGGCCGACCCAGCGTCCACCGCCTCCCCCGCGCCGGCGACCGAGCGCCGCGGCACCTTCGTCTCCACCGCCTGGCGACCGGGCAGCCTGCCCCTGGTCGCGGACGGCAGAACCACCCCGATCCTGGTGAGCTCGGCAGACCATCCGGGCGTGCTGCGGGCCGTCCAGGACCTACGGTCCGACATCGAACGGGCCACCGGCAGCGCCCCCGACGTCAGCCACGACCGCGCGCCGTCCCGCCACGACGACCTCGTCATCGTCGGCACCATCGGCCGCAGCCCGCTCGTCGACCAACTGGTCGCGGCCGGAAAGCTCGACGTCACCGGGATCGCCGGGAAGTGGGAGACCACCCGCGAGCAGCTGGTGCACAACCCACTGCCCGGGGTGCGCCGGGCCTTCGTGATCGCCGGCAGCGACCCGCGCGGCACCATCTACGGCGTCTACGAGACCTCCCGCCAGCTCGGCGTCTCCCCCTGGCACTGGTGGGCCGACGTGCCGGTGCCCCGCCACGAACGGATCCACCTGCTCCCCGGTCGCTTCACGCAGGGCACCCCGGCCGTGCGCTACCGGGGCTTCTTCATCAACGACGAGAACCCGGCACTCGGCACCTGGGCCCCGGCCTTCTTCGGCCCCGGCCACGCCCCCGACTTCCCCAACGGCTTCAACAGCGCCTTCTACGCCCGGGTGTTCGAGCTGATGCTGCGGCTGCGGGCCAACTACCTCTGGCCGGCCGTCTGGGGCCGCGCCTTCGCCGAGGACGACCCGGCCAACCACGCCACCGCCAAGGAGTACGGCATCGTCATGGGCACCTCGCACGAGGCCCCGATGATGCGCGGCATCGAGGAGTGGAACCGGCACGCGGTGCCCGCCGGGCGCGACGCGGCCGGCGAGATCGTCACGCCCGGCCACGACCCGTACGGCGGCACCGGCGAGTGGAGCTTCCGCCGCAACGGCGAGGCCATCAGGAGCTACTGGGCGGACGGCGTGCGCCGCATGGTGGACGAGGACTTCGAGGGCGTCGTCACGCTCGGCATGCGCGGCAACGGGGACGTCAGCCTGCCGGACGGGGACGGCATCGAGCTGATGGAGTCCATCCTGGCCGCCCAGCGCCGGATCCTGGCCGAGACGACGGGCACGGCCGACGTCACCGCGATCCCCCAGGTGCAGACCCTCTACAAGGAGGTCCAGCGCTACTGGGACCAGGGCCTGCGCCCACCGGACGACGTCACCGTCGTGTTCTGCGACGACAACTGGGGCAACATGCGGAAGGTCCCCGACCCACGGCTGCCGGAACGCGCCGGCGGCTACGGCCTCTACTACCACTTCGACTACGTGGGCGGCGGCCGCAACTACAAGTGGGTCGACACCGTCAACCTGGCCTCCACCTGGGAGCAGTTACACCTGTCGTACCGCTACGGCATCGACCGCCTCTGGGTGGTGAACGTCGGCGACCTCAAGGCGGAGGAACTGCCGTTGCAGTTCTTCCTCGACTACGCCTGGGACCCGGAGCGTTGGCCGATCGAACGGCTCGGCGAGTGGGAACGCCAGTACGCGGAACAGAGCTTCGGCCGCGAGCACGCCGAGGCCATCGCCGGCGTGCTGCACGACTACGGCGTCCTCCAGGCCCGCCGCAAGCCGGAGTTGCTCAACCGGCGGATCACGGTGGACCCGACGAAGGACCCGGCCACCGACCCCTCCGCCATCGGCTACGACGACCAGGCCACCCCGTTCAGCCTCACCGACTACCGGGAGCTGGAACGCGTCACCGCCGAGTGGGAGGAGCTGGACGCCAGGGCGCAGCGGATCGGCGAGGCCCTGCCGGACGAACACCACGACGCCTACTACCAGTTGGTGCAGTACCAGGTGGAGGCGACCGCCAACCTCTACGCGCTGCGGTCCGCCGAGTTCACCAACCTGCACTACGCGCGGCAGGGCCGGGCGGCCGCCAACCAGCTCGCCGACGACACGGACGCCAGGTTCGCCGACGACCAGGCGATGTCGGACTACTACAACAACACGCTGCGGGACGGGAAGTGGACCGGCTTCCAGACGCAGCCGAAGATCGGCTACGGCGACGTCGCCCGCTACGGCCCCGACGCGCCCTGGCAGCAGCCGCAGACGCCGAACCACGAGGCGCTGCCGGACGAGGTGTTCCCGCCGGTCCGCCGGATCGAGCCGGTGGCCGGCGCGGAGCTCGGCGTGGCCGTCGACGGCTCGGCCGAGTGGTGGCCGCACGCCTTGACGCCGGCGGTACTGCCCGCGTTCAGCCCGTACCAGTCCCAACCCACCCAGTACGTCGAGGTGTTCAACCGGGGGCGGGAGCCGTTCGAGTTCCGCGTCGACACCGGGGTGCCGTGGCTGCGGGTCTCCCCGGCCGCCGGCACCGTGCGGACCCAGGTGCGGGCCGAGGTCACGGTCGACTTCGCCGCCGCGCCGCTCGGCATCAGACGGGTGCCGCTGGTCGTCACCGGTCCCGGCGGCGCCCGGGTCGAGGTCACGGCGGTGGTCGACAACCCCGGGGTGCCGCTCCGCCGACTCACCGGCTTCGTCGAGGCCAACGGCTACGTGTCCATCGAGGCCGGGCACTTCGACCGGGCGGTGGCGGGCGCCGGGGTCCGCTGGCAGCGCGTCCCCGACCTGGGCCGCACCGGCGACGGCATGACGCCGCTCCCGGTCACGGCCCCCCGCCAGACCCCGGGCGGCCACGGCCCGCGCCTCGAGTACGACCTGACGCTGTTCACGACGGGCCGGGTGCGGGTGCTCGCCCACCTCTCGCCACGGAACAACGTGCTGCCGACGGACGGGCTCGGCTACGCCGTCTCCTTCGACGGCGACACGCCCCGACGGGTGAACGTCACCGCGGTCAGCGGCGCCGACGACACGTCGATGAACCGGCAGTGGGAGCACGGCACGTCGGACAACGTGCGGATCACCGCGACCGAACACCGGATCGCCGAGCCGGGGCGGCACGTGCTGCGGTTCTGGATGGTGGACCCGACCGTGGTGCTCCAGAAGCTGGTGGTGGACACCGGCGGCCTCCGGCCCAGCTACCTCGGCCCGCCCGAGAGCCGGCGCGCCGACGGCTGAGGCCGACGCTCCCACCCGGTCGTCTACGGTATTCCGTACACAATCTCGTGCTCCCGGGGCGCTTTCCGCCGCGCCCCGGGGCATGATGAACCCATGGGACGAGTCACCGAACGCCGCCGCGTCGTCCGGATCCGGGACGGCGCCGTCAGCCAGCGGGCCGACACCCTGGTGGGTGAGGAGCCCCTGGAGATCCGCCTCAACGGGCGAGCCATCGCCATCACCATGCGCACCCCAGGCGACGACTTCGCGCTGGCCGCCGGATTCCTGGTCAGCGAAGGGGTGTTGGGCCGTCCCGAGGAGCTGGCCCGCATCACCTACTGCGCGGGCGCGCAGGGCCCGGACGGCAGCGGCAACACCTACAACGTGCTGGACGTGCGGCTGGCGGACGGCGTCCCGCTGCCGGACATCTCGCTGGAGCGGAACGTGTACACGACCTCGTCGTGCGGCGTCTGCGGCAAGGCCAGCCTGGACGCGGTACGGACGACGGCCCGTTGGCCGCTCCCCCTGGCGGGCGGCCCGCGCCTCGATCCCGCGTTGCTGTCGGAGCTCCCCGACCGGCTGCGGGCCGCGCAGCGCGTCTTCGACCGCACCGGCGGTCTGCACGCCGCCGCCCTGTTCGCGGCCGACGGCCGGCTCCTCGACGTCCGGGAGGACGTGGGCCGCCACAACGCCGTCGACAAGGTCGTCGGCCGGGCCCTGGAACGAGGCGACCTGCCGCTCGACGACACCATCCTCCTGGTCTCCGGCCGTGCCTCGTTCGAGCTGGTCCAGAAGGCCGTGATGGCCGGCATCCCCGCCCTCGCCGCGGTCTCGGCCCCCTCGTCCCTCGCCGTCGACCTGGCCGACGAGTCCGGCCTCACCCTGATCGGCTTCCTCCGCGGCACGTCGATGAACGTCTACGCCGGCGCCGACCGCATGGCCCTCCCGATCCCCGCCACGCCCTGAACCCACCGCCGGCCGGGGCCGGGCTTGGAGGGTCCGGGCGCGTCGGCGGGACGGGCGGTCTTCACGCGGAGGTGTGGCGGAACCCCCGGCAGACCCGGGCGGGGGTGAACCGGCGCGACTCGGCGGGCCGTTACCGGGCGAATCACCCGCCGAAGCCACCGCGGGAGCGGACAACAGGACTCCCGCGAAGCCCGACGGGACTGATCGTTCTCAAGGCCGGCGCCATCACCCCGGCCTTGCCCCGGCCGGAATCACAGCCCTGGTCGGTCTTCCTCGCGGGCCCGGGTGAAAGCCTCGTACCGGGCCCGCAGCGCGGAGAAGTCGTCGTGGGGGAAGGCTCGCGCGATGAAGTCGAGGTGGGGGCCGATGTTCAGGCGGAAGTACTCCGGGAAGCCGGGGTCGTGCGGATCGGCGAAGAGGTACTGCCAACCGTGCAGGCCCCGGGTGAGCAGCAGCGTCTCCAGGTACTCGGGGTAGCTGAGGTCGAGGCGTACGAGGGTGCCCGAGGTGTTGACGGAGTACCAGATCTCGGGGTGTCCTGACGCGTCGAGGACGACGCCGTCCTCGGCCCTGAACCCGGCGATCGCGCCGTCCCCCGTGCGAGCGGTGCCGTCGAAGCCGTGGAGGACGAGTTCGATGAGCCCGCCCTCCTCGTCATCGTCGTCGTCATCGGCCCCGGCCCCGGCCTCGGCCTCCGGTCCGTAGACCTCGGAAACGTTGCCAACCAGCCCGCGGTATCCGCGCTCCGACGCCGGCCAGTCCGCCTCGGATACGTGGTGGGGAACCCAGCCCACGCAGGCGTTCACCAGATGGTTGAGCCCTGTCTCGCCGCCGAGGGTGGTGTCCTCGGTCGCCCTCCAGTAGCAACTCAGGTCGCCGTACCGGTGGAAGTTGCCGGCCATGGACGGGGCGAGAGCCAGGTCCGCGACCTTCCCGATCACCTCAAGCGCGTGCTCGGGCCCGGCGAGCCACGTGGCAAGGGGGCCCTCCTCCGCGTCGTACACCGTGATGGCCTCGTTCCCGCGGAGGTCGGCGAGCATGGCCACCAGCCTGTCCTCGTAATCGGTCATGTCCGTTCCCCTCGTCAGGCACGCGCGGCACGTCGGGGCCGCAACCGCGCCCAGGCTAGGGGGCGTTGTCCCCGGAGAGGCAGGCAGAACCCGCGGGGCCAACGGGTCCGGCGGGACCCGGAGGAAGTGGAAGCGGACGGGGCCGCGCAGGGGAAGCCGGATTGACACGTCTTCCCGCGCAGGGTGAGAGGTCGTTCCGCTTCCGACTTGCCCGTCGCGATGGCCGCCCCGACCTGATCCCGGGCGACGCGGGAAGTGAACTCCGGCCCGTGCCCCGACGGTCTCCGCCCGCGCCAACCCGCTCAGGGCCGGGTGGCCGGTTCCCTGGGGGCGGCCGTCGCGTCCGGTGCCGTCGAGTCGGGCGCCGGCAGGCGCGCCGGCGCCCAGCGGCGGGCGATGAACGCGCACACGATCAGCTGGAGTTGGTGGAACATCATCAGCGGCAGCACGGCCATCGCCGCCTGTCCCTGGAAGATCACGCCGGCCATCGGCAGCCCGGCGGCGAGGGACTTCTTGGAGCCGGCGAAGACGATCGCCACCTGGTCGTCGCGCGCGAAGCCGAGCCGCCGCGAGCCGTAGAACGTCAGCAGCAGCATCACGGCGAGCAGCACCACCAGGACGCCGAAGAGCGCCAGCAGCCGGCGCCAGCTGACCTCGCCCCAGACGCCCTCGGTCACGCCCTCGCTGAAGGCCGCGTAGACGACGATCAGCACCGAGCCGCGGTCGACCAGCGAGAGCGCCCGGCGGTGGCGCTTGACGAAGCCGCCGATCCAGCGGCGCAGCAGCTGCCCGAGCACGAACGGCAGCAGCAGTTGGCCGCCGACGCCGAAGAGCGTGTCGACGGAGAAGCCGCCGCTCGCGCCGATCAGGCCGGCGGCGAGCAGTGGCGTCACGACGATGCCCAGCAGGCTGGAGAAGGAGCCGGCCGCGATGGCGCCGGCGACGTTGCCCCGGGCGATGGAGGTGAAGGCGATGGAGGACTGGACCGTGGACGGCACCAGGCACAGGAACAGCAGGCCGGGGTAGAGCGGGTCGCTGACCAGCCAGGGCACCAGACCCCGGGTGGCCAGGCCGAGCAGGGGGAAGACGACGAAGGTGCAGGTGATGATCGTGAGGTGCAGCCGCCAGTGGCGCAGCCCGTCCATGGCCTCGCGGGTGGAGAGTCGCGCGCCGTAGAGGAAGAAGAGGAGGCCGATGATGCCCACGGTTGCGGCGTCCACGCCGTCCGCGGCCTGCCCGCTGGCGGGGAGGAGGGCGGCCACCCCGACCGTGGCGAGCAGGAGCACGATGAAGGGGTCGATCAACCGGGCCAGTCTGCGCACGTTCGCCATTCTCTCTCCCGGGCTCCGCGCGCCGCCGCGGAGGTCCGTTCGTAGACGATATCCGAGCAACGTCTATTGCATATTGCACACCGGTTACCGATCATGAACACCCAAGGAATCAGCAAGAACTAGCAAGTATCCGCAAGAAAAGGACATGAGCACTCGTGAGCAGCGTCCCCGATGTGACCCTCGCCAACGGCGTGCGGATGCCCCAGCTCGGCTTCGGTGTCTGGCAGGTGCCTGACGACCAGGCGGAGACGGCGGTGGCCCACGCCCTGGCCGCGGGCTACCGGAGCATCGACACGGCGGCGATATACCGGAACGAGCAGGGCACCGGCCGGACCCTGGCCGCCTCCGGCGTGCCCCGCGACGAGGTGTTCGTCACCACCAAGCTGTGGAACAGCGCCTCCGAGACCTGGACCCGCGACGCGGTGCTGCGCGAGTTCGACGCCTCGCTCGACCGCCTCGGGCTCGACCAGGTGGACCTCTACCTCATCCACTGGCCGCGCCCGATGCGCGACGACTACGTGACGATCGTCAGGGCCTTCGCCGACATCGCCGCGAGCGGCCGGGCCAGGGCCGTCGGCACCTCCAACTTCCACCCGCCCCACCTGCGGCGGGTGGTGGCGGAGACCGGCGTGGTGCCCGCGGTCAACCAGATCGAGCTGCACCCGTACCTCCAGCAGTCCGAGCTGCGGGCCCTGCACACGGAGCTCGGCATCGCCACCGAGGCGTGGTCGCCGCTCGGTCAGGGCAAGGGGCTGCTCGACGACGCGACGCTGGGGCGGATCGCCGCGAAGCACGGCCGGACCCCGGCCCAGGCCGTGCTCCGCTGGCACCTCCAGGTCGGCAACGTGGTGATCCCCAAGTCCGTGACGCCGTCGCGGATCGCGGAGAACATCGACGTCTTCGACTTCGCGCTCGACGCCGACGACCTGGCCGCGATCGCCGCCCTGGACCGGGGCACCCGCTTCGGCGGCAACCCGGACACCTTCGACTGGAACTGATCCGCGCCGCCCGTTCAGTCGAGAAACGCGGTGGCCTCGATCTCGACCAGGTGCTCGGGCACGTCGAGCGCCGTGACGCCGACCACCGTGATCGGCGGCACCGGCGTGACCCCGAGCTTCGCCGCGGCCCGCGCCGCCCCCTCCAGGAACTGCGGCAGCTTGTCGGGGGTCAGGTCGACCACGTAGACGTTCAGCTTCGCCACGTCGTCGAAGGTCGCGCCGGCCGCGGCGAGCGCGGTGCCGACGTTCAGGTAGCACCGCTCGACCTGGCCGACCAGGTCGCCCTCGGCGACCGGCGCCTGGTTCTCGTCCCAGGACACCTGCCCGGAGACGAAGACCATCTTCGAGCCGGTCGCGACCGACACCTGCCGGTAGATGTCGATCTTCGGCAGTCCGTCCGGGTTCAACAGGGTGATGGCCATGTCGTTCGTCTCCTCGTCATGAGCTCGCGCTCTCTTGTGGTTCCTGGGAAACCATAGGAGAGTGTGCGTTGACGTGGAAGAACGCACTTTTCAGTGACTGGGGAACCCGATGGTGACCAAGCAGTTCAAGGGCACGGCGGTCGACGAGGCGGATCTGCGGCGGGCGGACTCCCTGGCACGGGAGATCTTCTCGGACGTCGCCAACAAGTGGGCCCTCCTGATCATCGAGACGCTCGGCGAGCGCACCCTGCGCTTCAGCGAGCTGCGGAACGAGGTCGAGGGCGTCAGCCACAAGATGCTCACCCAGAACCTGCGGATGCTGGAGCGCAACGGCCTGGTCGACCGCACCGTCTACCCGACCGTGCCGCCGCGGGTCGAGTACACCCTCACCGTGTCGGGCCAGGGCCTGCGGAAGACGGTCGACGCGATGTGCGAGTGGACCCACCGGTACTTCGCCGACATCGAGTCGTCCCGCCGCCGCTTCGACGGCTGACCACCGGCCCGTCACGCCTGCCCCGTCGACGGCCCCGCTCCGAGGCGGTCCGCGAGGTGGACCAGGTCCGGCAGGCGCAGCACCCGTCCGTCGAACCCCGGGAGGGGGACGTGCAGCGGCCGGGTCCAGCGGGCGGGGATCGCGTCCAGCCCGTGATACGCCCCGGCGAGGCCTCCGGTCACCGCGGCGACGGTGTCCGTGTCACCGCCGAGGTCGATCGCCGCGCGTATCGCCTCCTCGAAGGTGGTGGTGGTGCGCAGGGCCCACACGGCGGAGCCCAGACACGGCCAGACGGCACCGTTGACCTCGGTCGCCCGATCGGGGTGCCAGTCGGGCGCGAGGACCGTGGCGTAGCGGTCGCGGTGGTCGGGGTGGACAAGAGTCAGGACGTGGGGGAGCGCGGTGAGGGGGTCGGTGCCCTCCAGCGTGACGCGGACGAGTTCGTGGAAGATCGCGGTGCCCTCCCAGGCCGCGCGGTCCCCGTGGGTGAGGGCCGCGATACGGCGCGCCGCGTCCATGGTGGCTTCCTGGCCGGCGGCCGCGAAGTGGACCGCGGAGGTGGATGCCCGCATCAACGAGCCGTTTCCCGCCGCTCGCCGGTTGACCTGGAAGTGGCTCGCGGCGGCGAGGTCCCAGGGCCTGCCGTTGGTCAGGACGTCCTCGGTCTGCAGGCCGATGTCCTTCGGGGCTGATGCCGCCCACCGCTGGAAGCGGGCGAAGATGTCCGGCAGGTCGAGTCCGCCCCGTTCCAGCAGGGACTCCGCCACCAGGACGGCCATCTGTGTGTCGTCGGTGCCCTCGCCGGGGTCCCAGCCACCGCCTCCGCTCATCTCGCCACCGGCACCTGGTGCGGGAAACCGCGCGGAGAACGCTCCCGGGGCACCGAACTCGAAGGGGCCGCCCAGAGCGTCGCCCACCGCCGAACCGACGACCGCGCCAGCGGTCCGTTGAATCCGCTTCATCAGCGGAGGTTATCCGCGTCGGGCCGACGGCCGCGCGGGCCTTTTCCTTCTTCGGCGGTGTCGCGTGGGCGGCGGAGGGTTCTGTCGAGGGCCGGTGGCCCGCCGCCGAAGCGGCCGCGCCGCCCGCCCCCCGCC
>NZ_SMKI01000295.1 GCF_004348415.1 Streptomyces hainanensis | reverse complement strand
GGCAGCGGGTGGTGGCCGCCGACGCCCTCGGGTGACTGGCGCGGCGGGGGCGGGCCCTCCAGTTCGTGCAGGGTGCCCGCGTAGCCGGAGATCCTGGCCAGCGCCGCCGCGGCCTCGCGCAGCCGGACGGCGTGCCCGGTGCCGATGTTGACCACCCCCTGGGCGGCCGAGAGGGTGGCCGCGTGCACGGCGCGCGCCACGTCGCGGACGTCGACGAAGTCCCGCTGGACGGCGAGACCGCCCAGCTTGAGCTCGCTGTCGCCGTGCTGCATGGCGCGCCGCAGCGAGTCGGCGAGCCGGCCGAGCGGCGAGCCGGCCGGGGTGCCGGGGCCGGTCGGCGAGAACACGCGCAGCACGATCGCGTCGAGCCCGGAGCCGAGCACCAGCTCGGTGGCGGCCAGCTTGCTGACGCCGTAGGGGCCGCCGGGGCGGGCGACCGCGTCCTCGGCGATGGACGAGCCGCTCTGCGAGGGCCCGTACTCGGCGGCGCAGCCGATGTGCACCAGCCGCGCCCGGCAGCCGCTGCGCCGCAGCGACTCGCAGAGGGTGGCGGTGGCGACCGTGTTGTGCCTGGTCAGCTCGCTCGCGGTGCCGCGGATCGCGCCGGCGCAGTTGATCACGACCCCGGGGTGCACGGCGTCCAGGAACCGGGTCAGGGCGCCCGGACTGCCGGTCGACAGGTCGAAGCGGACGTCCGCGTCGTCGCCGCGCCCCAGTGCGGTCAGCTGCACGGCGGGATCGGCGAGCAGGCGGTCGGCGACGAACCGGCCCAAATACCCTCCCGCGCCGAGAAGCAGCACTCTCATCGGTCTGTGCTCCTTGCGTGTGAACAGATCTTGGCGGGACGGGGGGGACGGGGGTGCTGAAACGGTCCGCCTGGCCCCCGCCGCGCGAGCGGACCGCACGCGTTCGGCCGGCGACGCTGAGTGATCGACGCGACGTACACCGGCGCATCCCCTTCTCCCGTGGCTCCCATGACGAAGAGACGGTATGTCTACTTGTGCACCCGACGACGGACGGATGTCCGCCGCACCATCAGAAGGGGTGAAGATTCGTGACTTCGGCGTGAGTTACGTCGTTACACCGCAACGGCGGCACGGTCACCGCCGCAGCCTGCGGAAATGCTCAGCGCTCCGGGTTCGGCCAGGGGTTGGGCGCGCAGGTCAGGCCGTTGGTCGTGAGGTACTTGGTCTGCTGGAGCATCACCGGCGCCAGCGCCCCCTCGGCCGGGCAGACCGCGTGGCCGAGGCCGAGCCGGTGCCCCACCTCGTGGTTGATCAGCATCTGCCGGTAGCCCGAGATGTCGTCGCCGTAGGTCTCGGAACCCTGCGCCCAGCGCCAGGCGTTGATGATCACGCGCTCGGTGTTGGAGGAGTCGCAGGAGACGTTGTCCTGGGTGATGTCGAGGCCGGAGCGGGCGCACCAGTCGGCGGCGGTGCCGGGGCTGGCCAGCGTGATCACGAAGTTGTACTCGCCGGCCGACACCCGGGCGAACGAGCGTTCCCCGTTGTTCCCCCAGCTGCGCGGGTCGTTGAGGGTCCGGTGCACCACCTGGGCGAAGAACTCGGCGTCGAGGCCCATGCCCTCCTCCACGTCCACCCGGTAGCGGAGCTGGGTGGCCGCCGTCGGGTCGGCCGCCGGGTCGCTGCCGCCCACCGGCACCAGCTCGCCGGACGCGGTCAGCTCCGGGTCGAGCCGGAAGGTGGTGGTCATCAGCTCGTCGAAGGTCGGCTCGGCCTCCGGCTCGTCGACGGAGCCCGAGGGCGACTGGCCCAGCGGGTCGGGATCTGCCGCGTCGTCCTGGGCGCCGCCCCCGCCCTCCTCCGACTCCGGGGCGCCCGCGCCGACGTCGGGCGCGCCCTCGTCGGCGCGCGCCCGGTCCTGGCCGTCCCGGTCGGTGATGTTGCCCCCGACGACGACGGTCAGCACGGTCACCACGGCCGCGGCGGCGACGCCGGTCAGCGTGCGACCCCAGCCCCCGCGGCGCTCGGCCCGGCTATCCCCGAGCACCCGCCGCCGTTCCCGCGGCTTGCCGTGCCGCCCGGACGACGAGCGCCGCGCCGGCTCCGCCTGCCTCGGTTCCCCGAGCCCGTCGTGCCCGTCGCGCCCACCGTGCCCGTCACTCCGGTCACCACGGTCGCTCCCGTCGCTCCGGTCACCACGGTCGCTCCGGTCGTGTGCGTCGAGCCCGACGGACCCGCTCCCCTGCCCGGCCTCGGTTGCCAACCCCACTCGCCTGCTTCCTCGTGACGCCGCCGAACGCTGCCCTGGGATGTGCCCCCCGGCTCGGGGGGCGTCGGCGGTGTCGAAGGCATCGAGGTACTCCTGCCGGGGTCCGGCCTCCGGCCCCAGGCGGGGCTCGGCGGCGTCACGAGCGTCCATCGGCCACCCCTCCGTGGCCCGCGTTCGCGGTCGCCCCGGTGAGGAACTCGCGGAACGCGCCGGCCACCTCGGCCGGGAACTCCATCATCGCCACGTGACCCGCTTCGGGCAGCACGACGAGCCGTGAGCACCCGAATGCCCGGCTGGCCCGCCGGGCGCTGCCGACCCCGAGCAGCCGGTCGCGACCGCCGTAGAGCAGCAGCGTCGGCGCCAACACCCGCTCGGCCTGCCGCCACAGCGAGTGCTGGCCGCCCAACGTGTAGGCGTTGAGCAGGCCGCGGGTGGTGCGCCCGAGCGACTCCCAGAAGTACGGCAGCCGCTGCCGCCGCTCCAACTCGGCCTCGGCCGCGCTGAACTCCTGGGGAGTTATCCGCGCCGGGTCCCCGTAGCAGAGCCGCAGCACCTCACGGGCGCGCTGGCTCGGCGGCTGGCCGCGCGTCGCCCGGCGCAGCAGCCGGGTCACCCCGGGGACGCCCAGCATGCCGGTGGGGATGGCGCCCGGCCGCGGCAGCCGCTCGGGCAGCGCGGGGGCGATCAGGGTGAGGGTGCGGACCAGGTCGGGGCGGAGCGCGGCGACGCGGGTGGCGATGGAGCCGCCGAGCGAGTTGCCGAGGAGGTGCACCGGCCCGCGCCGCCCGGCGTCCAACAGGCGGATGACGGCGCGCGTGTGGCCGTAGACCGAGTAGTCGCCGCTGGTGGGTGGCGGCGAGGCGCCGAAGCCCGGCAGGTCGATCGCCTCGCACTCGACGTCGAAGGCCAACTGCTCCATCAACGCGGACCAGTTGCGCGACGAGCCGCCGAGCCCGTGCACGAAGAGGGCCGGTTCGAGGCGGTCGACGGCGGCGGCGCGGCGGCGCACCGCGAGCGTCATCCCGGGCAGGTCGGTGAAACGCATGGTCTCCCCGTCCCGCACCCCGGGCCAGCCTTCCGCCGAGGCGAGCTCCGCCTCAGCTCGCGACTCTTCGGTGGTTGGCATGGGCGCAATATTACGAGCCCGTCACGCTCGTACACACGCACCCATGGGACCTCGGTTCTGTGTCCGGCGTCACATCGCCGGTTCGCCTCTCCCGTCGCGCGCGCCTAGGGTGGGAGGTGCCCACCGAGGACCCGGAGGTGGTGAGCGATGCGGCAGGAGCCGACAGAGCCGGAGTTCCCCGACGAGTACCAGGAGTCAGCGGACTACGAGGAGGAGCTCGACGACGAGGCCGCCGAGGGCGACGTCGCCGAGCAGCGCCTCGACCTGCTGCGACTGCGTGACACGCCGCTCGCGGAGCGTGGCGAGACCGAGGCCGACCCGGCGGACGCGGCGGAGCAGGCCCGGGTCGTCGATCCCGGGGACGACGACTACCGCGAGGACGAGCGCTGAGCGGCGGGCCCGGGCGGTGTCCGCAGAGTGAAATCCTGCCCTCACGATGCACGCTGCGCGACCACACGACCGTACGATGACGACGGAACGGCATGGGGAAGAGGCCGGCGCGGAGCACGGAGCGCGCCGTGAGCGGCCCGAGAAGCACCACCGGCACCACCAGCACGACCGGCACGACACGGACACACGACCACCGGGAGGCGGCGTGACAGCCACAGAGCAGACCGAGGCGCGCCCCCGCGGCACCCGCCTGCCGCGCCGGGCCCGGCGCAACCAGCTGCTGGGCGCCGCCCAGGAGGTCTTCGTCGCCCAGGGCTACCACGCGGCCGCGATGGACGACATCGCCGTCCGCGCCGGGGTCAGCAAGCCGGTGCTCTACCAGCACTTCCCCGGCAAGCTCGAACTCTACCTGGCACTGCTCGACCAGCACTGCGAGGCGCTGGTGCAGGCCGTGCGCCGGGCGCTGGCCGCCACCCCCGACAACAAGCAGCGCATCGCCGCCACCATGGACGCCTACTTCTCCTACGTGGAGCAGGAGGGCGGCGCGTTCCGGCTGGTCTTCGAGTCCGACCTGACCAACGAGCCGTCGGTGCGGGAGCGTGTCGACCAGGTCTCGCTCGACTGCGCGAAGCTGGTCAGCCCGCTGATCTCGGAGGACACCGACCTGCCCGAGGACCAGTCGATGCTGCTGGCCGTCAGCCTGTGCGGACTGGCGCAGATCACGGCACGCCACTGGCTCAGCTCGGGGAGCGGCATCCCGCGCGAGACGGCGAAGAACCTCACGGCCTCCCTGGCCTGGCGGGGCATCGCCGGCTTCCCCAAGCAGAACTGAGCGCGGGCCCGAACCGCGATCCCCGCTCTGACACGGTGTTCGCTCTCGGCGTGGCCGGCCGCGTCCGGGCCGCCGCCGGGCGCGGATAACCTGTGACGAGCTAACGGATCAGCGGAGGGACAACCGTGGAGATCAAGATCGGCGTTCAGCACACGCCGCGCGAGATCGTTCTCGAGAGCGGGCAGTCTGCCGAGGAGGTGGAGCGGGCCGTCGCCGAGGCCCTGGCCGCCGAGAACAAGCTGCTGTCGCTGGTCGACGAGCGTGGCCGCAAGGTGCTGGTGCCGGCGAGCCGGATCGCCTATGTGGAGATCGGCGAGTCGGCCGCCCGTCGGGTGGGCTTCGGCACCCTCTGAGGGCGCCGGGCCCTCGGGCCACGTGGCCGCGGGGCCGGCGCCCGCCGTAGGAGACGCGGAGAGCGGCGGCCGGCCCCGGCCGCGGCGCGAAGGGGAGGACCGAGGTGACCAGCCCACGGCTCCGCGCCACCCCGGCCGGCGCGCCGGCGGGCGTCGCCGGCCACGGCCCACTCCCCCGCCTCGGCCTCGTCTCGCCCGACTGGGTGCTGCTCGCGGTGGCCGTCGTCGCCGTCTCGGCCTCCGGCCCGCTGACCGCCGCCACCGCGGCCCCGGCCCTGGCCATCGCCTTCTGGCGCAACGCGCTCGCCGTCGCCGCGCTCCTCCCCACCCTGCTCAGGCGGCCCGCGCTCCGGGCCGAGCTGGCCGGAGTCGACCGCCGCACCCTGCTCCTCTCGCTCGCCGCCGGCACGGCGCTCGCCGCCCACTTCGCGCTCTGGCTGCCGAGCCTCCGGCTCACCTCCGTCGCCTCCTCGGTCGCCCTGGCCACCACCACCCCGCTGTGGACGGTCCTGGCGCTGCGGCTCCTCGGCCACCGCCGGCCGGCCGCCGTCTGGCTCGGCTCGGCCGTCGCCTTCGCCGGCGTGGTCCTGCTGACCGGCGTCGACCTCGCCGTCTCCACCGAGGCCCTGCTCGGCGACGCCCTGGCGCTGGGCGGCGGCATCGCGGGCGCGGTCTACGTGCTGCTCGGCGCCGAGGTGCGGCGCACCACGAGCACCACGTCCTACACCCTGCTCTGCTACGGCGCGGCCACGGCGCTGCTGCTGCCCGTCTGCCTGCTCGCCGGCGCCGCGCTCGGCGGCTACCCGGGCGAGACCTGGCTCCAGCTGCTCGCCATCACCGTCGTCGCCCAACTCCTCGGCCACTCGCTGCTGAACCGGGTGGTGCGGGGCCTCGGTCCCTCCGTCACGTCCACCTCGCTGCTGCTGGAGACGCCCGGCGCGGTGCTGATCGCCGCCCTCGCCCTCGGCCAGCTGCCGCCGGTCGCCGCGTATCCGGCGCTGGTCGTGATCCTGGCCGGCCTGGCCCTGGTGATCCGCGGGGAGCGCCGGTGAGCGCCGACGTGCTGGCCCTCGTCGAGGAGCGGCTGCGGGCGTCCCTCGGGGAGCCGGACGGCCGGGCCGCGGTGACGTTCCTCGGCGCCGAGCGGATCGAGGTGCTGCGCGTCCCCGACCCGGCCAACGGCCTGGTGCGCTACCTGACGCTCGGCATGTCGGCCGCCCCGATGGCCGACCCCACGGCCGTGGTCGCCGACCCGGAGCGCGGGCCGCGCGCCGAGCTGCTGCTCACCGTGCGCGCCGGCCACCCGGCGGTCGACGGGGTGCCGCGCGCGCTGGCCACGGTGGCCGCGAGCCCCCAGGTGGAGGGGGTGGTCGCCGCCCCGGGCGGCTCGCTCGACCTGGGCCGGCCGCTGTGGCCGGGCGCGCCCTTCACCTCGGTGCTCCTCGGCGAGCCCGACGGCACCGTGCCGGAGCTGGCACTGCCCGCGCCGCGCGATCCTGTCCACTTCCTGCCAGTGCTGCCGATGACGCCGAACGAGGCCGCCTGGAAGCGGGCCAGAGGCGCGTCGGCCCTCGTCGAGCGCTGGCGGGAGCAGGGTGTCGACCTCCTCGACCCGCGCCGCGCCGGTACGCCACCGACGGGGTAACACGCCTTGACGGATGGGCCGGGGCAGCGGGACTGTTGTTCCCTATGAGGGGCGAACCCAGTTGCCCGAAATGCGGCGGGCGGGTCCGGGCCCCGGGCCTCTTCGCCGACTCGTGGCGCTGCGCGGAGCACGGCGCCGTGCAGCCCGTGCAGCCCGTCGTGCCGCCGAGCGTCAACGCCCTCACGGTCGTGGTGAACCGCACCCGGGTCCCCGTCTGGATGCCCTGGCCGCTGCCGGTCGGCTGGCTGTTCACCGGGGTGGCCTGCGCCGGCGACGACCGCTCGGGCGGCCGCGCCACGGTGGTGGCCTGTTCGGGCCCCGGGCCGCTCGGCGGCCCGGGCGAGATGCTGCTGATCGCCGAGGAGCTCGGCGTCGGCCTCGGCGCCCGCTACGCCGGCGTCGCCGGTCCCGACCCCGGGCCCCGGCTCCGGGTGGACGCCCCGCCGCAGATCAAGGTCCTGGCCGCCGGCCGGCCCACCCCGCTCTGGCAGGTCGCGGACGCCCCCGAGGACCGCGCGGTCTTCGCCGGCGAGGCGATGGGGCTCTGGCTGTGGGCGGTGATCTGGCCCGAGCAGGCCGGGATCCTGATGTACGACGAGATGGTGCTGACCGACCTGCGGGACGCCGGCTCCGAGCTCGAACTCGTGCCCTGCGGCGCGCTGTCGCCCCGCCTCATGTCCTAGCGGTCGCCCTGGTGGGCTCGGGCGCGGCGGGGCGGCCGAGCCGCCGACGGCGTTCGAGGGTGGCCCCGAGCACGGCGAGCACCAGCGCGCCGGCGGCCATCGCGGCGCCCACCAGGTTCGGCGTGGTGGGCCCGCCGCCGGCGGACAGGACCAGGCCGCCGAGCCAGGCGGCCAGCGCGTTGCCGAGGTTGAACGCGCCGATGTTGACCGCCGAGGCGAGGGTCGGCGCGTCGGCCGCGTTGTCCAGGATCCGCTTCTGCAGCGGCGGCACGGTGGCGAAGCCGAAGGCGCCGATCAGTGGCAGCGTCACGGCCGCGCCGACCTTGTCGCCCGCGGTGAGGGTGAACAGCGCGAGCGCGACGGCCAGCGCGGTCAACGACACGTAGAGCATCGGCATCAGCGCCCGGTCCGCGTACCTGCCGCCGACCAGGTTGCCGACCACCAGGCCCACGCCGAACAGCGCGAGCAGCCAGGTCACGCTGGACTCGGCGTAGCCCGCCGCGTCCGTCATCATGGGCGCGATGTAGGTGATCGCCGCGAACACACCGCCGAAGCCCAGCACGGTCATGGCCATGGCCAGCAGCACCTGGGGCTCACGGAACGCGGCCAGCTCGCGCCGGACGCCACCGCCCGTCGCCCGGCCGGCCGCGGGCGCGTCCCCGGCGCCGGCCGGCACCAGGGCCGCGATGCCGGCCAGCGCCAGCACGCCGATCCCGGCGACGACCGCGAACGTCAGCCGCCAGTCGACCTGTTGCCCGAGCAGGGTGCCGGCCGGCACACCGACCACGTTGGCGACCGTCAGCCCGGTGAACATCAGCGCGATCGCGCTCGCCCGCCGGGTCGGCCCCACGAGCTGGGCCGCCACGACCGAACCGACGCCGAAGAACGCGCCGTGCGCCAGCGAGGAGACCACCCGGCCGGCCAGCAGCACCCAGAACTCCGGGGCGACGGCGGAGAGCGCGTTGCCGACCGTGAACAGCACCATCATCAGCATCAGCAGCCGCTTGCGCGCCGTCCTCCCGCCGAGGATCGCCATCAGCGGCGCGCCGACCACGACGCCGAGCGCGTAGCCGGACGCGGTGAAGCCCGCGACGGGCGTGGAGACGCCGTACTCGGCCTCGAACTCGGGCAGCAGTCCCGTCACCACGAACTCGGTGGTTCCGATCCCGAAAGCCCCGATGGCCAGCGCGAGGAGCGCGATGGGCATGAGCGGACCCTTCTCGTTGTGGAAGCTGGTTACCCGCTCAGACATTAATTGCACACGCAGATACTTGCAAGCGCCGACAATTTCGGAGAACGGGTATGGTGGGTACTCCCAGCCCCACCACACGACGACGGGGAGGACCGCGATGCCGCGTCCCGAACCGGGCCTGGCCCAGGGGTGGTGCGCCCTGTCCGCGCTGCACGACCGCATCGAGGCGCACATCGAACGCGCCCTCCAGGCCGCCCACGGGCTCAGCGTCCGCGAGTACTCCGTCCTCGACGTGCTCAGCCAGCAGCACGACGGCGACGGCGGCCACGTCCGGATGACCGAGCTCGCCGACGCCGTCGTCCTCAGCCAGAGCGCCACCACCCGGCTGGTCAACCGCCTGGAGGACCGCGGCCTGCTCACCCGCTACCTCTGCCCGACCGACCGCCGCGGCATCTACACGGACGTCACCGACGCCGGCCGCCGACTGCTGGCCGAGGCCCGCCCCACCAACGAGACCGCCCTGCGCGAGGCGCTCGACCTCGCCGAGGCCCGCCCCGAGCTCGCCCCGCTGGTGGCCGCCGTCCGCACCCTCCGGACACCCGCCCGGACCGCCTGACCACGCCCCCTACCCTGGTCGGATGCGCATCGATCTGCACGCCCACTCGACGGCCTCTGACGGCACGGACTCCCCGGCGAAGCTGGTCCGCGACGCGGCGGCCGCCGGGCTCGACGTGGTGGCGCTCACCGACCACGACACCGTCGGCGGCCACGCCGCGGCAGCGGCCGCGCTGCCGCCCGGGCTGACACTGGTGACCGGCGCGGAGATCTCCTGCCAGCTGGACGGCATCAGCCTGCACATGCTCGGCTACCTCTTCGACCCCGAGGAGCCGGCCTTCGCCACGGAACGCGACCTGCTGCGCGACGACCGGGTGCCGAGGGCCCAGGGCATGGTGGCCCGCCTGCGCGACCTGGGCGTCCCGATCACCTGGGAACGGGTACGGGAACTCGCCGAGGGCTCGATCGGCCGCCCGCACATCGCGGCGGCCATGGTGGAGGCCGGGGTCGTCGAGGACGTCTCCGCCGCGTTCACCGCCGAGTGGATCGGCGACGGCGGGCGCGGCTACGTCGGCAAGCACGAGCTCGACGCCGTCGAGGCGATCCGCCTCATCCAGGCGGCCGGCGGCGTCGCCGTCTTCGCCCACCCGCTGGCCGCCAGCCGCGGCCGGGTCGTCTCGGACGACGCCATCGCCCGCCTCGCGGCGGCCGGCCTCGACGGCGTCGAGGTCGACCACATGGACCACGACCTCGACACCCGCCTGCGGCTGCACTCCCTGGCCACGGACCTGTCGCTCCTCACCACCGGGTCGAGCGACTACCACGGCGAACGAAAGCCGTGCCGGCTCGGCGATCACACGACGTCGCCCGAGGTCTACGAGGCGATCGTGTCGCGCGCGACCGGGGCGGCGCCGCGCCGGGCGGTGTGACGGGGGTTTCCCCACCCACCCAC
>NZ_SMKI01000294.1 GCF_004348415.1 Streptomyces hainanensis | reverse complement strand
CCCAAGCCGGGTGCCGCGGCGCGGGGCCGGGGCGTGGGGCCGCGGCACCCGGCTTGGGGGCGCCCGGCCTGGGCGCACCGGGCCGCGGTGCCTTGCGGTTGTTGCCGCCGCCGCTGAACGCGTCGGTCAGCTTGCGTACTACGGGCGCCTCGATCGTCGAGGACGCCGAACGGACGAATTCTCCAAGTTCTTGGAGCTTGGCCATGACGACCTTGCTCTCGACTCCAAGCTCCTTGGCGAGCTCGTATACCCGGACCTTAGCCACTTCGCTCCTTCTACGGTCCGGGGTCGGTCGTCCGCCGGACCTTCGCTACTTCACGGGCGTACTCATCGCGTACTCATCGAGTGCTCATCGCAATCTCGACCTACTTCCAACTCGCGAGGTACTGCCACGTGGACCACCCACGCGGCTTCTTGCTTTTCCTACACTTCCGACGACGCAGTCCGGCCGACCCACTGTTGCAGCTGCCCGGTGTCGAGCGGCCCCTGGGCCCGGAAGGCCCTGGAGAACGCGCGACGGCGGACCGCCAGCTCGAGACAGCTCGTCGTGGGATGCACATACGCACCCCGACCGGGCAGCGTACCGCGAAGATCGGGGACACAGCGATCCCCCATCATCACCACACGCAGCAGGCCGTTACGGGCTGAGCGCTGTCGGCATCCGACGCAGGTGCGTTCCGGGCAGGCTTTCGCCCGCGTCCGGCCAGACAATCGAATTCTACCTCCCCGCGCGACCGGCCCGGTGGCCGGGCCCGGTCCTGCCTCTCACAACGCCGGCTCCGGCCGGCGGCATTCCCGCCCCGGCGCCCGTGCCCCGCCGCCGGGGCCCGGAAACCGGCAGGTCACTCGCGTTCGGCGGCCTGGTCGGTGTCCGGCCTGATGTCGATCCGCCAGCCGGTCAGCCGGGCGGCGAGGCGGGCGTTCTGGCCCTCCTTGCCGATGGCCAACGACAGCTGGTAGTCCGGCACCGTCACCCGGGCCGAGCGCGCCGCCTGGTCCACCACGTCGACCCGGGTGACGCGGGCCGGCGAGAGGGCGTTGGCGACCAGCTCGGCCGGGTCGTCCGACCAGTCGACGATGTCGATCTTCTCGCCGTGCAACTCCGCCATCACGCTCCGCACCCGGCCGCCCATCGGGCCGATGCAGGCGCCCTTGGCGTTGAGCCCGGAGCGCAGCGAGCGGACCGCGATCTTGGTGCGGTGCCCGGCCTCGCGGGCGATGGCGGCGATCTCCACGGTGCCGTCGGCGATCTCCGGCACCTCGAGCTCGAAGAGCTTCCTCACCAGGTTGGGGTGGGTGCGGGAGAGGGTGACGGAGGGGCCACGGGCGCCCTTGACCACCCGCACCACGTACGAGCGGAGCCGCGCGCCGTGCGCGTAGTCCTCGCCCGGCACCTGTTCCTGCGGCGGCAGGATGGCCTCCAGCTTGCCGATGTCCACCAGCACGCTCTTCGGGTCCCTGCCCTGCTGCACCACGCCGGCCACCACGTCGCCCTCGCGGCCGGCGTACTCGCCGAAGGTGATGTCCTCCTCGGCGTCGCGCAGCCGCTGCAGGATCACCTGCTTGGCGGTGGTGGCGGCGATCCGGCCGAACCCCTGCGGGGTGTCGTCGAACTCCCGGGGCTCGGCGTCCTCGCCCGCCTCGTCCGGCTCCTCCTTCGCCCACACCGTGACGTGGCCCGTCTTGCGGTCGAGCACCACCCGGGCCTGCCGGCGGCTGCCGTCGGTGCGGTGGTAGGCGATCAGGAGGGCCGACTCGATCGCCTCCACCAGCAGGTCGAAGGAGATCTCCTTCTCACGGACAAGCCCCCGCAGGGCACTCATGTCGATGTCCACGACTACGCCTCCTTCAGCCTTCGGTGCTCTCGTCGCCGGCGACAGCGCGTTCGCGATCTTGGCGACTGAACTCGACTTCCACCCGTGCCCGCGCGACCTCCGCGAACTCCATCCGGCGCGCCGTGGCCCTGCGGCCCTTCTCCCCCGGCACCTCCAGGTCGAGACCGGCCTCGTCCACCGCGGTGATCCGCGCGACCACCTCGGCGCCCTCGTGCGGCTGGACCCGGATGAGCCGGCCGACGGAGCGCCGGTAGTGGCGGGGTTCGGTGAGCGGGCGCTCGGCGCCCGGCGAGGTCACCTCGAGCACGTAGGGAGCGGCGCCCATCACGTCCGACGCGTCGAGCGCGGCCGAGACCTCGCGGCTCAGCTCGGCGCAGGCGTCGAGACCGACGCCACCGTCGGTGTCCACCGCCACCCGGAGCACCCGCCGACGCCCCGCCGGGGTGAGCCTGACCTCTTCCAGGTCCATCCCCCGCTCGGCGGCCAGCGGCTCCAGTAGCTCCCGCAGCCTGTCGATCTGGGTGGTGCTCATCCGGGTGACTCCTCGGCCGCGTGTGCTGTTGTCGGTGGACGCGTCTCGCCAGCTCGCGTCACGGGCACTCTCGCGCAACAGCCTATCCCGTGCGGCACGGTACGCCGACCGACTTCCGCCCCCGGACCTGGCACGCCGGGAGACGGGGTGGCACCGGGATCCGCGGACCGCGCGGGTACGCTCACCGGGCGGTGATCTTTCTATCGCCTCAGCGTATCCACTCAGCCACGTCACTCTTTCGACCCACTCCATCGACGACGGGAAGTGCGGGGAAGCCATGCCCTCTCGCCCGCCCAGAAGGGCCGTGCTGTTCGGCGGCCTGATGGTTGGCTCCGCCGGTTCGCTGGCGGGATGCACGTCCTCGGAAGGGGGCGGATCCGGATCGGCGGGGCGGGCCGTCTCCGCCACCACGGTCCGGGGGCTGCGCCGCCGGGCCGCCCGGGACAGCGAGGACCTGCTGGCCCGCTACGACACGACCGCGGAGGCCCATCCGGCGCTCGCCGGCACGCTCGGGCCGTTCCGCGACGCCGTCGCGGCGCATCTGGCGGCGCTCAACGAGGGGGACGAGACACCGCCGGGGCCGTCCGGCGGACCGCCCGAGGTGCCCGCCGACCGGAACCGGGCGCTCACCGCGCTCGCCGACGCCGAGCGCGAGGTCGCGGACGCGCGGCAGCGCGCCGTGGCCGAGGCGTCCCCGGACCTCGCCCGGCTGCTGGCCTCACTGGCCGCCGCCGGCTCAGCCCAGGCGTACCTCCTCCACGAGGCCAGGTGACAGGACCCGCCATGAGCCAGATCACGAGCCGCCGCATGGACGACAGCCCGCCGGAACTCGACGCCACCCAGGCCGCGTTGGCCGCCGAGCACGCCGCCGTCTACGGATACGGGGTGGTGGGCGCCCTGATCGGGGACGACCGCTCGCGCGAAGCCGACGAGGCGTACGCCTCGCACCGCGCGCGGCGCGACGCGCTGCACCGGACGGTGCGCGACCTCGGCGGCACCCCGGTGGCCTCGGCCGCCGCCTACGCGCTGCCCTTCGAGGTGCCGGACGGCGCGGCCGCGGTGCGGCTGGCCGCCGAACTGGAGTCCAGGCTGGCCGGTGCGTACGTCGCCCTGGTGGGCGCCACCGAGGGCGACGCGCGCCGCGAGGCGGCCGCCGCGCTCCGCGAGGTCGCGGTGCGCGCCGCCCGCTGGAGCGGTGCCGGCACGCCGTTCCCCGGGCTGACCGAGGACGAGTCGGAGGGAAGTCGTTGACGAGGGAGCTGGCACCGCCGGCCCGGCTGACCGAGGCCGGGCGGGCCGAGGCCGCGGACTGGCTGGCCGGGCTGCCCGGGCTGGTGGCCGCGACGCTGGACCGCTGGGAGCTGACGCCCGAGCGGGTGGCCGCGCCGGGCGGCCGCGCCAGCATGACGGTGCTGGTGCGGCGCGCGGACGGCGGCCGGGCCGCGCTGAAGATATGCGCGCCCTGGCACCCCGCCGCCCGGGAGGAGGCGGCGCTGCGGCGCTGGGACGGCCTGGGCGCGGTGCGGGCGCTGCGCTGCGACCCGGCGGCCGGCGCGCTGCTGCTCGAACGGCTGCGCGGCGAGACGTCGCTGCGCTCGCTGCCGGAGGCGAAGGCGCTGCTGGAGGCGGTCTCGGTGGTGCGCCGGCTGTGGGTCGAGCCGGGCGGGCCCCCGGGCGGGACCGGAGGCGGGGAGCACCCGTTCCCCACGGTCGAGGAGTGGACGGCGGAGCGGGCGGCACGGCTGCGGGACGGCGAGCTGGCCGCGGCGGAGGCCGAACCCCTGGTGGCGGAGGCGCTGGCGCTGCGTGACGCGCTGCTGGCCGACGAGCCGGAACGGCTGCTGCTGCACGGGGACTTCCGGCAGGGCGCGGTGCTCGCCTCGGACGCCGAACGGGCGCCCTGGCTGGCGGTCGGCCCCGAGCCGGTGGTGGGCGAGCGCTCCTACGACCTGGCCAGGCTGGTCAGGGACCGGCTGCACGACCTGGTGGCCTCGCCGGGGGCCGCCGCGATCACCCGTCGCCGGCTCACCAGGCTGGCCGACTCGGTGGAGCTGCCGGCGGAGCGGCTGCGCGGCTGGGCGCTGTTCCGCGCGGTGGAGTCCGCGGGGCGCGCCTGGTCGGCGGGGCGCCCCGCCGAGGCGGAGGCGCTGCTGGAGTTCGCGGCCTGGCTGTAGCGGTCGGGATCACCCGCGCAGGAGCGGCAGGTACGCGCCCATCACGGCGTAGGGGCAGGGCGCGGAGGGGAACAGCACCCGGCGCGCCAGATCGTGGTAGCCGAGCTTGCGGTAGAGAGCCCGGGCCGGGCTCTCGGTGTCCACGGCGGAGAGGATCGTCCGGGGCTCGGTGGCCGCGTCGGTCAGCATGGTGATCAGCCGGCGGCCTATGCCGTGCCGCTGGTAGCCCGGCAGCACGTGCAGTTCGGTGATGGTGAACGAGTCGGTGAGCCAGTCCTCGTTGCCGACCCGCCGCAGGTAGGGCTCGACCACGGTGGACCACCACTGCGCCCGGTCGTTGGGCATCCCGTAGACGAAGCCGACGAGCCGCCCGCCGCGGGTGGTGGCGCCCAGGGCGCGGGCGCCGGGGCTGGCCAGGTGGCGCTGGACGATGTGGCGGCGCACCGCCACCTCCTCGTCGCTCAGGCCGAACGCCTGCGCCTGCACGGCCAACGCCTCGTCCACCCGGGCCGCCAGGTCGAGCGGTGCCACGTCGATGTCCCGGGCGTCGGGGGCGGCCTCCCCGGCAGATGGTGTCATGCGGGGAGGCTAACGCGCTGACCGGTCGAAGTCGCGTCCGGTGCCCGGAATGGCGGTCGAGAAGGCCGGATGCGCCGCTCCCCCGCCGCTTCGTGGTCAGAACAGCACGCTCATCAGGGCCCCCGCCTCGACGAAGCCGAGCCGCCGGTAGACGGCCAGCGCCGGGGCGTTGAAGTCGTTGACGTAGAGGCTGACGACGGGGGCGACCTCGGCCAGCGCGTGCCGCAGCACGGCGGCGAGGCCGGCGGTGGCCAGGCCGTGGCCGCGGTACTCGGGGGCCGTCCAGACGCCCTGGAGCTGGCAGGCGTGCGGGGTGACGGCGCCGATCTCGGCCTTGAAGACCACCCGTCCGTCCTCGACCCGGCCGAAGCAGCGGCCGGTGCCGACCGTCTCGGCGACCCGGGACTGGTAGGCCAGGCCGCCGTCGGGTGCCTCCAGCGGGGAGACCCCGACCTCCTCGGTGAACATGGCGACGGCGGCCGGCAGCACGAGGTCCATCTCGTCCTTGCGCATCCGCCGCACCAGCGGGTCGGGGGTGACGTCGGCGGCGCGCTCGGTGGCCATCAGGGGCTGCCGGCCGCGGACCTCCCTGGCGGGGCCCCAGTAGGGCTCCAGATGTGTCCAGAGTCGGGCGGTCGGCGCGAGCGGGCCGACGATGGAGGAGCAGCGCCGGCCCTGGCGCAGCGCCCGGTCGGCGAAGGCGCGGACGGCGGCCGGGCCGGCGCCGACGGGCACCAGGTTGGCGCCGGCGTAGCAGAGCGAGACCAGCCGGCCCCTGCGGTAGTACCCCCACATCTCGCCGCCCAGCTGGGGCGGTTCGAGGCCGGAGTCGAGCACCCGGGCGGTGACGAAGGCGTTCGCCACCGGTTCCTGGTCGAGCACGGCGAGCGCGCCGCTGAGATCCGCGGGTTCCAGGACCCGGGTGGTGGACGTGGTCAGCACGGGGGAGGGCGCCTTGGGTTCGAGGGACGTGAGCGGTGCTGGCATGCTACCGGCGCCCGCGTCCGTCACCCCCGTGCGGTGACCGCGGGGTGGCAGGAGTGGTTCAGCTGACGGAGACCTCGGGCTGCCCGGAGGCGATGCCGTCCTTCTCCATCTGCTCGGCGATCTTCATGGCCTCGTCGATCAGGGTCTCCACGATCTTCGACTCGGGCACGGTCTTGATGACCTCGCCCTTCACGAAGATCTGGCCCTTGCCGTTGCCGGAGGCGACGCCGAGGTCGGCTTCCCTGGCCTCGCCGGGGCCGTTGACGACGCAGCCCATGACGGCCACCCGCAGCGGGACCTCCATGCCGTCGAGCCCGGCCGTCACCTCGTCGGCCAGCTTGTAGACGTCGACCTGGGCGCGGCCGCAGGACGGGCAGGAGACGATCTCCAGCCGCCGCTGGCGGAGGTTGAGGGACTCCAGGATCTGGATGCCGACCTTGACCTCCTCCGCGGGCGGCGCGGACAGCGAGACCCGGATGGTGTCGCCGATGCCCTCGGCGAGCAGCGCGCCGAAGGCCACGGCCGACTTGATGGTGCCCTGGAACGCCGGCCCGGCCTCGGTGACGCCGAGGTGCAGCGGGTACTCGCACTGGGCGGCGAGCTGCCGGTAGGCGTTGACCATGACGACCGGGTCGTTGTGCTTGACCGAGATCTTGATGTCGCGGAAGCCGTGCTCCTCGAAGAGCGAGCACTCCCACAGCGCGGACTCCACCAGCGCCTCGGGGGTGGCCTTGCCGTACTTGGCGAGCAGCCGCCTGTCCAGGGAGCCCGCGTTGACGCCGATCCGGATCGGGGTGCCGGCGTCGCCCGCGGCCTTGGCGATCTCCCTGACCTGGTCGTCGAACTTCTTGATGTTGCCCGGGTTCACACGGACGGCGGCGCAGCCGGCGTCGATGGCGGCGAACACGTACTTGGGCTGGAAGTGGATGTCCGCGATGACCGGGATCTGGGACTTGCGGGCGATCACCGGCAGCGCGTCCGCGTCGTCCTGGGTGGGGACGGCCACCCGCACGATCTGGCAGCCGGAGGCGGTCAGCTCCGCGATCTGCTGCAGGGTGGCGCCGATGTCGGAGGTGCGTGTGGTCGTCATCGACTGGACGGAGACCGGCGCGTCACCCCCCACGGCGACGGATCCGACCTGGATCTGCCGGCTGGCCCGGCGCTCGGCCAGCCGGGTCGGAACGGACGGAATGCCCAGCGAGATGGCTGTCATGGCTTCGTGCAACCCCACGGTACGGACGGGCGGGCTCGAGGCCCGGGCTCAGGCCTTGAGCCTACGGCACCTCACCCGGTCAGCCGCACGGGGTTGATGATATCGGCGGCCAACACCAGGAGCGTGAAGCAGATGAACACGCCGGCCACCACGTAGGCGACGGGCATCAGCTTGGCGACGTCGAACGGGCCGGGGTCGGGGCGCCTGGTCACCTTGGCGAAGGCGCGCCGGCCCGACTCCCACAGGGCGCCCGCCATGTGACCGCCGTCCAGCGGGAGCAGCGGCAGCATGTTGAACAGGAAGAGCGACAGGTTGAAGCCGGCGATCAGGAAGAGCGCGGTGGCGACCTGCTGGCTGGCCGGGATGTCGAGGGTGAAGATGTCGCCGCCGACGCGGGCCGCGCCGACCACGCCCATCGGGGAGTCGGGCTCGCGCTCGCCGCCGCCGAAGGCCGCGTCCCACAGGCCCGGGATCTTGGACGGGATGTCGATCATGGCCTCGACGCCGGTGGTCATCATGTCGCCCATCCGGTCGACGGCCTGGCCGAAGTCCTGCTGGACGATGCCGCTGGCCGGCGAGAAGCCGAGGAAGCCGGCGGTGACGAACTCGCCCTCGACGTAGCCGCCGGAGCCGTCGGTCCTGGCGACCTGGTTCTCGATGAGGTCGGCGGTGAGCTCCATGCTCTGCCCGTCGCGGTCGACGGTGATGGTGGCGGGCCCCGTGGTGTCGCGGATGCGCTGCTGGAGGGTGCCCCAGTCGCCGACCGGCTGGCCGTCGAAGGCGGTGATCACGTCACCGGCGAGCAGCCCGGCCGCGGCGGCCGGGGCCGGGGTGTCGCCGGCCTGGCAGTCGCGGGGCTCCTCGCTCTGCGCGATCACGCACTCGGAGACGGAGGCGACGGCGGTGGTCTGGGTGTTGACGCCGAAGCCCATCAGCACGCCGAGGAAGATGCCCACGGCCAGGACCAGGTTCATCCCGGGACCGGCGAACATCACGAGGAACCGCTTCCAGGGCTTGCGGGTGTAGAAGAGGCGCTTCTCGTCCCCCGGCCGCAGCTCCTCGAAGGCGGCGGCCCTGGCGTCCTCGATCATGCCGCGGAACGGCGAGGTGGAACGCTGGCGGACCTTGCCGTCGTCGCCGGGCGGGAACATGCCGATCATCCGGATGTACCCGCCGAACGGGATGGCCTTGATCCCGACCTCGGTCTCCTTGCCGTGCCGCGACCAGAGGGTGGGACCGAAGCCCACCATGAACTGCGGCACCCGGACGCCGAACAGCCGGGCCAGTGAGTAGTGGCCGAGCTCGTGCCAGGCGATGGAGAACAACAGCCCGAGGACGAAAACGAGTATCCCGAGCAAGAACATCAGCGCGGTCATGCCGTGGTCGCCTCCGTCGTCGTCCGGCCGGCGGTCCCGGCCAGCTCGCGGGCGCGGGCGCGCGCCCTGGTCTCCGCTTCGAGGACGTCCGGCAGGGTCAGGGAGGTTCCGGAACCGGCCGTCCCCAGTTCCTCGACCACCTGAGCGACCGTGTCCACGATCCCGGTGAACGGCAGCCGGCCGGCGAGGAAGGCGTCGACGCACTCCTCGTTGGCCGCGTTGAACACCGCGGGCGCGGTACCGCCGAGGCTACCCACCCGGCAGGCGAGCGGCACCGAGGGGAAGGCATCGGTGTCCAGGGGCAGGAACTCCCAGGTGTGTGCCCGCGTCCAGTCGACGGGCGCGGACGCCCCCGGCACGCGCTCCGGCCAACCGAGACCCAGCGCGATGGGCATGCGCATGTCCGGCGGACTCGCCTGGGCGAGCGTGGAGCCGTCGACGAACTCCACCATGGAGTGGATGTACGACTGGGGGTGGACGACGACCTCGATGCGGTCGAACGGGATCCCGTAGAGCAGGTGCGCCTCGATGACCTCGAGCCCCTTGTTGACCAGCGTCGCCGAGTTGACGGTGATCACCGGGCCCATCGCCCAGGTGGGGTGCGCCAGCGCGTCCGCCGGCGTGACCCCGGCCAGTTCGCTCCGCTTCCTCCCGCGGAACGGCCCGCCGCTGGCCGTGACCACCAGCCTGGCCACCTCGGCGCGGGTGCCGCCGAGCAGCGCCTGGAAGAGCGCCGAGTGCTCCGAGTCCACCGGCACGATCTGCCCCGGCTTCGCCAGGCCGGTGACCAGCGGGCCGCCGACGATCAGCGACTCCTTGTTGGCCAGCGCCAGCACGTGGCCGGCCTCCAGCGCCGCCAGCGTGGGGGCGAGACCGATGGAGCCGGTGATGCCGTTGAGCACCGTGTGGCACGGACCGCCCGCCAGCGTGGTCGCCGCGTCGGGACCGGCCAGGATCTCCGGCAGCGCCGCGCCCGCGCCGTAGCGCTCGCGGAGTGCCTCGCGCAGGGCGCCCGCGCTCTCCTCGCGCGCCACGCCCACGGCGCGCACGCCCAACCGGTGCGCCTGTTCGGCGAGCAACGCGACGTTCCCGCCGCCGGCGGAGAGCGCCGTGACCCGGAACCGCTCCGGGTTGCGCAGCACCACGTCGACGGCCTGGGTGCCGATGGACCCGGTCGACCCGAGCACCACCACCTCCCGCGGCCCGTCGGGCGGGGGCTGCGTCGCGTAGCGGAGATGGGGGTCGGCCAAACAGACGGAGGTCTCGGTCATCCCCCCATTGTCCCCATCCCCGTGGACCGCTCC
>NZ_SMKI01000293.1 GCF_004348415.1 Streptomyces hainanensis | reverse complement strand
ACCCGACCCGGAGCTGGCCCGACGGATCACCTGATCGTCCGTCCCCGCCGCCCGGCCCCGGCGGCCCCGCCGGCGACCGACCGGTTGCGGCCCCAACCGTCTCTATATACACAATTGATATGAAATGGTCCCGGTCGGGGAAGTGGACCGACCGGTTCTCCGCCGGGCGGCGCGCCCTCTCCGCGCTGGCACCGCGCAGCATTGCCGCACAGGTGTTCGCCCTGGTGACGGCGATCATGCTGTTCTTCGTGATCGCCGGCGCGGTGACCCTGGTGGCGCAGGCCAAGCGCAGCAGCGAGGACCAGGCCAGGGGGCGGGCGCTCGCCGTCTCCGAGGCCCTCGCCCACACCCCCGAGGTACGGCGCGCCCTGGAGTCCGACGATCCGTCCACGCCCCTGCAGCCGCTGGCCCAGAGCGTCCGGCGGCACGCCGACGTCGACTACGTCGTGATCACCGCGCCGAACGGCGTCCGGTTCACCCACCCGAACCCCGAGGAGATCGGCAAGAAGGTCGAACAGTCCCTCTCCCCCGCCACCGAGGGCCGGGCGTTCACCGACAGGGTGCCGGGCCAGACCATCTCCGCCGCGTCGATCCGCGCCGCGGTACCCGTGAAGGACAGTGCCGGCCGGGTGATCGGCATCGTCAACACCGGCGTCACCATTCCCAACGCCACCCACGACATCGACCGCGGAATGCCCCTCATCCTCGGCATCACCGGGGCGGCCCTGCTGCTGAGCGCCGGCGCCGTGGCGCTGGTGACCAGGCGGCTGCGGCGGCAGACCCACGGCCTCGGCACCGCCGAGCTCACCCGGATGTACGAGCACCAGGACGCGGTGCTCCACTCCGTCAGGGAGGGCATCGTCATCACCGACGACGACGGTCGGCTGCTGCTGGTCAACGACGAGGCGCGGCGGCTGCTCGACCTCGCCGAGAACACCCAGGGCAGGCACGTGACCGAGGTCGGCCTCGGGCCGGAGGTCGGCGAGCTGCTGTCCACCCGACGGGTCGCCAACGACGAGGTCATCGAGGTGAGCGACCGCCTGCTCGCCGTCAACCAGCGTCCGGCCGAGCGGCGCGGACGCCCGATGGGCGCCGTCGCCACGCTGCGCGACACCACGGAGCTGCGTGCGCTGGCCGACCGGGCGGACGTGGCACGCCAGCGGCTCAGGCTGCTGTACGACGCGAGCGTCGCGGTCGGCACCTCGCTCGACATGCGCCGCACGGCGCAGGAGCTGGCGCAGGTGGCGGTCCCGCGCTTCGCCGACATCGTCACCGTGGACCTGCTGGAGTCCGTGCTGGCGGGCGACGAGCCCAGGGACACCGACCCGCGCATGCGGCGCGTGGCGCGCGCCGGCGGCCGGGAGGACGCCCCGCTGGCCAGGGTCGGCGAGCGGGTCGGGTTCGACGAGGCGGTGCGACGCGGCGACGGCGCCGACGGGCGCGCGGCCGTCAGCCACGCGCCCTACCCGGAGTACGGGATCCACTCGCTGCTCACGGTGCCGCTGCGGGTGGGCCGCGTCGTCCTCGGCCAGGTGGGCTTCTGGCGGACGGACGACACGCCCCCGTTCGACGACGACGAGCAGTCGCTGGCGCATGACCTGGCGAGTCACCTCGCCGCGTGCGTCGAGAACGGCCGCCGGTTCACCGGGGAGCACGCCAGGGCCCTCGACCTCCAGCAGAGCCTGCTGCCCCGCGACCTGCCGGAGCAGACCGCGGTCGACGCCGCGTTCCGGTACCTGCCCGCGGTCACCGGGGTGGGCGGGGACTGGTACGACGTCATCCCGCTGTCCAGCGCGCGCGTCGCGCTGGTCGTCGGCGACGTCGTCGGGCAGGGCCTGCGCGCGGCCGCCACCATGGGCCGGCTGCGCACGGCGGTGCAGAACTTCTCGGCGCTCGACCTGCCGCCCGACGACCTGCTGGCGCACCTGGACGAGCTGGTGATCCGGCTCGACCGGGACGCGGCGGCCTCGAACGGCGGGGACGGGATCATCGGGGCCACCTGTCTGTACGCGATCTACGATCCGGTCTCCCGCCGCTGTGTCCTGGCCCGCGCCGGCCATCCGCTGCCGGCCCTCGTCCGGCCCGACGGCTCCGTGGAGTTCCCCCCGCTGCCGGCCGGCCCGCCGCTGGGGCTCGGCGGCCTCCCGTTCGAGACCGCGGACATCGAGCTCCCCGAGGGCAGCAGCCTCGTCCTGTACACCGACGGCCTCGTCGAGGACCGCGACCGCGAGATCACGGCGGGTCTCGACCGGCTGGGCACGGCGCTGGCCCACCCGGGTCGGACGCCGGAGGAGACCTGCCAGGCGGTGACGGACGCGCTGCTGCCCGAGCGCCCCAAGGACGACATCGCGCTGCTCGTCGCGCGGACCAACGCCCTCGACGCGCGGCACGTCGTCCGTTGGGACCTGGAGGCCGACCCGTCGGTCTGCGCGGGGATGCGGGCCTCGGTGACCGAGCAGTTGGCGCAGTGGAACCTCGGGGAGCTGGCCTTCACGACCGAGCTGGTCGTCAGCGAGCTGCTCGGCAACGCCATCCGGCACGCCTCGGGGCCGATCCAGCTGCGCCTGCTCCGCAACCGCTCGCTGATCTGCGAGGTCGCCGACGGCAGCACCATCGCCCCGCATCTGCGGAGCGCGGCCAGCAGCGACGAGGGCGGGCGCGGCCTGTTCCTGGTCGCGCAGCTGGTGACGAGCTGGGGCACCCGCTACACGAGCACCGGCAAGGTCATCTGGACCGAGCAGACCCTGCCACCCACCGCCCGCGGCGGATGACGACGTGGCGGACGCGCCGTTCCGGCTCGGCCATCTGCCGACCGACCGCCTCCATACATCGGATGTATCACCTGTCAAGTGACCGCGCACAGCGGAAGTTTCGCGTTTTCCCGTGATGAACTCCGGGCAGAGCTCGGATGTATCGAAGGCCGGGGGGCTCGGCACGACAGCGATCGTTGTCACGGCGCTGCCAAGGATTCAACGAGCACGGGCGAGGTAACGCGATGGTCGAACAAGGCGTCCCCAGACGTATCTTCATGGCCGGTCTCTCGGGCGCGGCCGCGGGTCTCGGGCTGCCCCTGGTGGCACCCGCGGCGGCGGCCGGCGGCACCGGCGACGACGCAACCGGGGAGCGACGGCCGGCGGCCGCCGGCCCGACCCTGTGGTACGACGAGCCGGCGACCGACTGGGAGTCCCAGTCCCTGCCGCTCGGCAACGGAGCACTCGGCCTGTGCGTCTTCGGCGGGATCGGCACGGAGCGGCTGCAGTTCAACGAGAAGACGCTCTGGCTCGGCGGACCCGGCGCGCCGGGCTACGACTTCGGGAACTGGCGCTCGCCCCGTCCGGGCGCCGTCGAGGAGGTGCGGGAGCGGATCGACGCCGAACTCCGGGTCGACCCGGAGTGGGTCGCGGACCGACTCGGCCAGCCCAAGACGCACTTCGGCTCCTACCAGCCCTTCGGCGACGTCTGGATAGCCATGGCGTCGGAGCCCGCCGACGTCAGCGACTACCGGCGCCATCTCGACATCGGCCAGGCCGTCGCCGGCGTCCGCTACGTGTCGGGCGGCGTGACCCACACCCGTGAGTACTTCGCCTCCGCCCCCGACGGGGTGATCGTCGCCCGGCTCACGGCGGACCGGCCGGGCGCGGTCGGCCTCACCGTGTCGGTCACCACCGCGACCAACCGCTCGCGGAGCGTCACCGCGAGCGGCGGCCGGATCACGCTCGCCGGGGCGCTGAACGACAACGGCCTGCGCTACGCGTCGCGCCTCCAGGTCCTCAACCAGGGCGGCACCAGGACCGACAACGCCGACGGCTCGGTGACCGTGGCCGGCGCGGACGCCGTGGTGCTGGTGCTGGCGGCCGGCACGGACTACGCCGCCCGCTACCCGCGGTACCGCTCGGGCGTCGACCCGCACGGCCCGGTGACCGAGCGGGTGGACCGCGCGGCCGGGAAGGGGTTCGACCGGCTGCTGGCCGCCCATGTGGCCGACTACCGCGCCCTGTTCGACCGGGTTCGGCTGGACCTCGACGCCGTGGAGGCCGGCGTCCCCACCGACGAGGCGCTGCGCGCCTACCAGGACGGCTCCCTCGACGCGGCGGCGCGCCGGGCGTTGGAGACGCTGTACTTCCAGTACGGCAGGTACCTGCTGATCTCCTCGTCCCGGGCCGGCTCGCTGCCGGCCAACCTCCAGGGCGTGTGGAACCACTCGACGAGCCCGCCGTGGAGCGCGGACTACCACGTCAACATCAATCTCCAGATGAACTACTGGCCCGCCGAGACCACCAACCTGTCGGAGACCACCGGGCCGTTGTTCGACTACGTCGACGCGCTGGTGCCGCCGGGCGAGGTGACGGCGCGCGAGCTGTACGGAGCCGACGGCTGGGTGGTGCACAACGAGACGACCCCGTACGGCTTCACCGGCGTCCACGACTACGCGGCGTCGTTCTGGTTCCCGGAGGCCGGCGCCTGGCTGGCCCAGCACTACTACGAGCACTACCTGTTCACCCGGGACGAGCGGTTCCTGCGGGAGCGCGCCTACCCGATGCTGAGGTCGCTCTCCAGGTTCTGGATCGACGCGCTGGTCGCCGACCCGAGGGACGGCGCGCTCGTGGTGTCGCCGAGCTTCTCGCCCGAGCAGGGCGACTTCTCCGCCGGCGCCTCGATGTCGCAGCAGATCGTGTGGGACCTGCTGACCAACACCGTGGCGGCCGCCGGGCTCGTCGGCGACCGGAGCGGCTTCGTCACCGAGCTGACCGACACCCTCGCCAGGCTCGACCCGGGGCTGCGGGTCGGTTCGTGGGGCCAGTTGCAGGAGTGGAAGGAGGACTGGGACGAGCCGGGCAACACCCACCGGCACGTCTCCCACCTCTTCGCGCTCCACCCGGGCCGGCAGCTGTCGGTGCGCGAGGACGCCGAGCACGCCGCGGCGGCCGAGGTGTCGCTGCGGGCGCGTGGCGACGGCGGCACCGGCTGGAGCAAGGCGTGGAAGGTCAACTTCTGGGCGCGGCTGCTCGACGGCGACCACGCGCATCTCATGCTGTCGGAGCAGCTCCGCTACAGCACCCTGGCGAACCTGTGGGACACCCACCCGCCGTTCCAGATCGACGGCAACTTCGGGGCCACGGCGGGTGTCGCCGAGATGCTGCTGCAGAGCCACCAGGGGGTGATCGACCTGCTGCCGGCGGTGCCGGCCTTCTGGGCGCGCGGCTCGGTCACCGGCCTGCGGGCCCGCGGCGACGTCACGGTGGACCTGGAGTGGCGCGGCGCCACCCCGACCAGGGCCGTGCTGCGGCCCGGCGTCTCCGGTGAACTGACCGTGCGCGGCGGCATGTTCGGCGGCCTGTTCCTGGTCACCGAGCTGGCGGGCGGCCGCCGGGTCGACGTCGCGCGGGACGGCGAGGAGATCACCCTGCGGGCCAGGGCCGGCCGGGCCTATGTGGCGACCTCCCAGGTGAGCATGGCGCTCGCGGTCCCCGAACAGGTGGCGACCGACACGCCGTTCACCGCCGAGGTCACCGTGTCGGCGCACGGCCGGACGGTGCCGGCCGGCGCGTTGACCCTCGACCTGCCCGCCGGCTGGTCGGCCGGCCCGGCCCGGCACGCGGTACCGGCCGTCGGGGACGGGCGGTCCCACACGGTCGCCTTCGAGGTCACGCCACGGGCTGGCGAGCGTCCCGACCACCGACTGCGGGCGGTGCTGGTCGGCGACGGCTGGCGGACCACCGCCGCCGCCCTGGTGACGGCCGAGGTCGGGCCGCCCTGCCCGGTGCCGCGGGACGGGCTGACGCTCGTGGCGTGGGACCCCCGTTCCGGCGCCACGGTCGTGGACGCCTCGGGGCAGGGGAGGGACGCCGCGGTGGAGGGCGTCGCCGGCTACCAGGAGGCGGGGCCGACCGGCAGCGCGCTCGTCCTGGACGGCGGCTCGTTCCTGCGGACGGCGCCGACGACGCTCGGCTTCCTGCGGGTGGCGACGTTCGCGGCGGAGGTCAGGGTGGACGGCACGGGCGGCTACCGGCGGCTGTTCGACTGGCAGCCGAGCGGCGACGACGGCCGGGACGGCGTCCTGATCGACCTGACCCCGTCGAACGCGGTGCGCTTCATCGGTTCGGGAGCGGGCGTCACCACCTCGGCCACCGTGCCGACCGGCCGGTTCGTGGACCTGGTGGTCACCATGAGCGACGGCGGCCGGCTGACCGTGTACCTGGACGGGCGGGAGGCCGCGACGGCCCAGGTGCCGAGCACCGGGATCAACGGCTGCGCCAGCCGCGAACTGCGGTTCGGCGCCGACCAGAACGGCGGCCAGCGGCTCGTCGGGGCCGTCGACCGGATGGCGGTCATCGCCGGCCTGCTGGGACCGGAGGAGATCGGCGACTGGCAGCGCCGGGCCTTCGGCGAGTAGCACGACGTGGGGCGGCGCCCGGGAGTCACCTCCCGGGCGCCGCCCCGCGACGTCGGTCCGGCTACTCGTAGAGCGCGGCCCGGATCGTCGGGTCGTCGATGTTGCCCTGGTCGTACCAGTGGAACGCGGTGTCGATCCGCTCCGGCAGCTCCTCGCCGTCGATCGCCCGCAGCGCGGCGTCGACCAGTTGCCGGCCCATGTCGACCGGGTCCTGGGTGACGGCGCCGGTCATCTCGCCGCTGCCGACGGCGTCGATCTGGGCCTGGCCCGAGTCGAAGCCGACGACCGCGATGTCGTCCCGGCCGCTCTCCCTGACCCCGTTGATCACGCCGATCGCGGAGCCCTCGTTCGCCGCGTAGATCCCGGCGAGGTCGGGGTTGCCCTGGATGATCGACCGGGTGATGTCGGCGGAGGCCAGCTGGTCGCCGCCGCCGTACTGCGGGTCGAGCACCGTGATGCCCGGCGCGTTCGCCGCCATCCACTCCAGGAAGCCGTCCCTGCGGTCCCGGCCGGAGAGACTGGTCTGGTCGTGCACCACCAGGGCGACCGTGCCCTCGCCGCCGACCGCCTCCGCCAGGTGCTCGGCGGCCTCGGCGGCGGCCGCCCGGTTGTCGGTGGCCACCGTGGTCACCGGGACGTCGCTCTCCACTCCCGAGTCGAACGCCACCACCGGGATCTCCTGCGACCTGGCCTGCTGGAGCAGCGGCTCGGCGGCCTGCGAGTCGAGGGCGGCGAACCCGATGGCGTCGGGCGACCTGGCCAGCTCGTTGGTGAGCAGGTTGACCTGCTCCTCCACGTCCGCCTCGGTGGGCGGCCCGACGAAGGTGACGCGGGCGCCCCGGGCCTCCGCCTCCGCCTCGGCGCCCTCCTTGACGGACTGCCAGAACTGGTGCTGGAACCCCTTGGAGACGATGGAGATGAGCGGCCCGTCGCCCCCTCCGCCGCCGCCCCCGCCCGTACCGTCCTCGGCGCAGGCCGTCGCCAGCATCGCCAGGGCCACGCACAGGGCCGCGGCGAGGCGCCTTGTCGTCTTCATCATCACCAGATCTCCCTCGTTCTGGTCGGGGACGTGCTCATGACGTCTCGCGCCGGCGCACCCGGTCGGTGTAGACGGCGAGGAGGATCACGCAGCCGAGGATGACGTTCTGCCACTCCTGGGGGATCGACATGATCTGCAGTCCGTTGTTCAGCACGGAGATGATCAGCGCCCCGATCAGGGTGCCGACGATCGAGCCCTTGCCGCCGGAGAGCGACGTGCCGCCGATGACGACGGCGGCGATCGCCTGCAGTTCGTACCCCATGCCGGTGGCGGGCTGCGCCGAGCCGAGTCGGGCGGAGATCAGCACACCGGCGAGCCCGGTGAAGAGCCCCGCGAACGTGTAGATGACGATCTTCCAGCGCCGGACGTCGATCCCGGAGAGGGCGGTGGCCTCCTCGTTGCTGCCGATCGAGTAGGTGTAGCGGCCGAGCACGCTCTTGGTGAGCAGCACGCCGGCGACGGCGGCGACCGCCAGGAGGACGAGCACGGCGTTCGGGATGTCGACGCCGGGGACGAGGTGTCCGGTCGAGATGTCGCCGTAGCCCGACACGTCGGTGAAGTAGATGGGGGTGCTGTCCGAGACGACCAGGGCGAGCCCTTCGGCGACCAGCATCATGGCCAGCGTCGCGATGAACGGCGGGATCCGCAGCACGGCCACGTTGACGCCGTTGACGAGCCCCATGAAGCCGCCGAACAGGATGGTCGCCAGCACGCCGACCGCCAGCGGCAGGCCGGCGTTGACCAGGAAGACGCCGGACATCACGGCGCACAGCGCCATGCCGGTGCCGATCGACAGGTCGATGCCGGCGGAGATGATGACGAACGTGGTGCCGACCGCCAGTGTTCCGATCACCACGGTGGAGAAGAGGATCGAGATGAAGTTGTCGTAGGTGAAGAAGTAGGGGCTGGCGATCGCGAAGAACGTGTAGATCACGATGAGGCTGGCGAAGGCCAGCAGTTGTTGGAGGCGGCCCCTGATCGCCGCCGCCGTCCCGCTCCGCGGTCGTGGTCCGACCGCCGGCGCCTTGGCCGTCGTCATGGCCGTCCCGCCGTCCTGTCCGGGGCCTCGGCGGTCTCGCCCGGCCGCAGCGTCGCGTAGCGCATGATGTTCTCCTGAGTCGCCTCGGCGGCGTCGAGCACGCCGGTCACCCGCCCCTCGCTCATCACCACGACGCGGTGCGAGAGGCGCAGGATCTCCGGCAGCTCGGAGGAGATCATGATGATCGACTTCCCCTGTGCCGCGAGTTGGTTGAGCAACTGGTAGATCTCGTCCTTGGCGCCCACGTCGATGCCGCGGGTCGGCTCGTCGAAGATGAGGACGTCGCAGTCCTTCACGAGCCACTTCGCGATGACGACCTTCTGCTGGTTGCCGCCGGACAGGTGCTTGGTGGTCTGGTGGGCGGACGGCGTCCTGATGCGGAGCGATCCGATGAGCTGCTCGGCCCTGGTCCGGAGCGCCCCGTCGCGGACGAACCCGGCCCTGGTGAACCGGTCGCGCAGCGCGCTGAGCGCGATGTTGGCCTTGACGTCCTGCTCCAGCAGCAGCCCGAACCGCTTGCGGTCCTCGCTGAGATAGCCGATGCCGAGCCGGGCGGCGTCCGCCGGGTTGCCGATGCGGACCTCCGTGCCGCGCAGGGTGATCCGGCCCGACGAGCGCGCGTCGGCGCCGACCAGTGCCCTGGCGACCTCGGTCCGCCCCGAGCCCATGAGGCCGGCGAAGCCCAGGATCTCGCCGCGCCGGAGGTCGAAGGAGACGTCGTCGAGCAGGGACCTGGTACCGAGCCCCCGCACGCCGAGCACCGTGTCGCGGTCGGCGCGGACGCCCTCGGGGCCGCTGTCGGCGGTGATGGCCCGGCCCACCATCAGCGCGATGATGTCGGGGGTGGTGGCGGTGGCGACGTCGAGGGTGTCGACGTACTCGCCGTCGCGGATCACCGTGACCCGGTCGGCGATCCGCTTGATCTCCCCCATCCGGTGGGAGATGTAGATGACGCCGGTGTCGGGTCGGGTGAAGCGGCGGATCAGCTCGTGGAGGGTGGCGACCTCGGCGTCGTTGAGCGCGGCCGTGGGCTCGTCCATGATCAGCACGCGCGGCTGGTACGAGAGGGCCTTGGCGATCTCCACCATCTGCTGGTTGGCGACGGTGAGTTCACCGACCACGGCGCGCGGGTCGAGGGGCAGGTCGAGCCGTTCGAGCAGCGCGGCCGCGTCGTCGTTGAGCCTGCGGTCGTCGAGCAGCAGCCGGCCGCGGCGCGGTTCGCGGCCGATGAAGATGTTCTGGGCGACGGTCAGATCGGGGACGAGGTTGAACTCCTGGTGGATGATGCTGATGCCCAGTTCGAGCGCGTGCCGCGGGCTGGTCGGGAGGTAGGGGTGGCCGTCGAGCCGGAAGTGGCCGGCGTCGGCGGTGTGGATGCCGGACAGCAGCTTCATGAGGGTGGACTTCCCGGCGCCGTTCTCGCCGACCAGCGCCAGCACCTCACCCGGGCGCAGTTCGAGGCGCATGGCGCGCAGCGCCCGGACGCCGGGGAAGCTCTTGTCGACGCCCTCGACCTCGAGCAGCGCCGGCTCAGCCGTCATGGGTGTACTCCTCGATGGACTGTGGGTGCATCTCGGTGCCGGCGCCGGGGGCCAGGGG
>NZ_SMKI01000292.1 GCF_004348415.1 Streptomyces hainanensis | reverse complement strand
GGCGGGGCGGCGCCAAGCCGCCGGCTCAGGGGGCGGCGGCCGGCGCCGGTTTGCCGGGGAAGTCGGCCGGGGGCCGCAGCCGCTGCCCCGGCTGGCCCGCCAGCTCGTACTTGAGCAGCCGCTTCGCCTTCTCGGGGTCCGTCTCCCCCTCGCCGTACGAGGGGCACAGATGCGCGACGGGGCAGGCGCCGCACGCGGGCTTACGGCTGTGGCAGATGCGGCGGCCGTGGAATATGACGCGGTGCGACAGCATCGTCCACTCCTTCTTGGGGAAGATCTCGCCGACCGCGGCCTCGATCTTCTCCGGCTCCGTCTCCTCCGTCCACTTCCAGCGGCGGACGAGCCGCTGGAAGTGGGTGTCGACGGTGATCCCGGGCCTGCCGAACGCGTTCCCCAACACCACGTGGGCGGTCTTGCGGCCCACGCCCGGCAGCCGCACCAGGTCGTCGAGGCGACCGGGGACCTCGCCGCCGAAGTCGTCCCGCAGGGCCGCGGAGAGGCCGATCAGCGACTTCGTCTTGGAGCGGAAGAAACCGGTGGGCCTGATGATCTCCTCGACCGCCGCCGGATCGGCCGCCGCCAGGTCCTCGGGGGTCGGGTAGGCGGCGAAGAGCCGGGGGGTGGTCTGGTTCACCCGGAGGTCGGTGGTCTGCGCCGAGAGGACCGTGGCCACCAGCAGCTCGAACGGGTTCTCGAAGTCGAGCTCGGGGTGGGCGTAGGAGAAGACCTCGGCCAGCACCCGGTTGGTCTTCCTGGCCCGGCGCACCATGGCGACCCGGCTCTCCGGCCGCCCCGCTCCGACCCCACGGGCGGCCCCCGGTCGCCCGCGCGGAGCAGCGCGTTCGCTCTCGGCGGAATCCTGGGTTGCGTTCACCCGCCCGGCTCCTTTCCTCGTGATTCCCTCACGTCTCGCTCACGGTGCCACCGCACGGCCGTTCCCCGGCCGTTGGGCACCCGGCCAGCGTAAACGGCGGCACCGACATTCGCGCCGACCTCCACCGAATCACTGCTCGAACGGGGCCCTGGCGTAGGAGAAGGCGTTCCGGTAGGTCAGACTTGTGACTGATAGCACTGCCGGAGCGTCCGGCATGATGAAGGGCGTGATCGCGCCCCACCGCCCGGCGCACCCCGGCCGATAAGGAGAGGAACTCGTGGACGACGTTCTGCGGCGCGCCCCGCTCTTCGCGGCGCTCGATGACGAGCAGGCCGCTGAGCTGCGCGCTTCCATGACCGAGGTGACGCTGGCCCGCGGCGACACCCTCTTCCACGAAGGAGACCCGGGCGACCGGCTCTACGTGGTCACGGACGGCAAGGTCAAGCTGCACCGCACCTCGCCCGACGGGCGGGAGAACATGCTGGCCGTGCTCGGCCCCGGCGAGCTGATCGGCGAGCTCTCCCTCTTCGACCCCGGCCCGCGCACCGCCACCGCCACCGCGGTCACCGAGGTGCGGCTCCTCGGCCTCGGTCACAGCGACCTCCAGCCCTGGCTCAGCGTCCGCCCCGAGGTCGCCTCGGCGCTGCTCCGCGCCGTGGCCCGCCGGCTGCGCAAGACCAACGACCAGATGTCCGACCTGGTCTTCTCCGACGTGCCCGGCCGGGTGGCGCGCGCGCTGCTCGACCTCTCGCGCCGCTTCGGCGTGCAGTCGGAGGAGGGCATCCACGTGGTGCACGACCTCACCCAGGAGGAGCTGGCCCAGCTGGTGGGCGCCTCCCGCGAGACCGTCAACAAGGCGCTGGCCGACTTCGCGGCCCGCGGCTGGCTGCGGCTGGAGGCCCGTGCCGTGATCCTGCTGGACATCGAGCGGCTGGCCCGCCGCTCGCGCTGAGCGGTTCCGGCGGGCCCGGTGGGCCCGGTGGGCCCGGTGGGCCCGGTGGTTCCGGCTCGGGCCGGTCAGACCAGGCCGTGCTCGCGGAGGTAGTCGAGCTGGGCGAGCACCGACAGCTCGGCCGCCGGCCACAGCGCGCGGTCCACGTCCGCGTAGACGTGGGCCACGATCTCCGGCGCGGTGCGGTGGCCGGCCTGGTACGCCGTCTCCACCTCGGCCAGCCGCTTGGCCCGGTGCACCAGGTAGTAGTCGATCGCGCCGCCCGGATCGCGCAGCGTCGGGCCGTGGCCGGGCAGCACGGCCGTCAGCCCCGTCCGTTCGGCGAGCTCGCGCAGCCCGCGCAGTGTGTCGAGGTACTCGCCGAGTCGCCCGTCCGGGTGGGCGATGATCGTGGTGCCCCGGCCGAGCACGGTGTCCCCGGTGAGCAGGGCGTCGTCGGCCGGCAGGTGGAACGACAGCGAGTCCGACGTGTGCCCCGGCGTGCCCACCACCTCGACCTCCAGGCCGGCCACCCGGACGACGTCGCCCGCGGCCAGCCCCTCGCCGCCCAGCCGCAGCCGCGGATCGAGCGCCCGCACCGGGCTGCCGCCGGTCAGCTCGGCGAAGCGGGCGGCTCCCCCGCTGTGGTCGGCGTGGCCGTGCGTGAGCAGCGTGACCGCCACCCGGCGGCCGGCGTGCTCCACGGCCTCGGCGACCCGCCGCAGATGGGCCTCGTCCGCCGGCCCCGGGTCGACGACCACGGCCTCGGCGGCGCCCGGCTCGGCCAGGATCCAGGTGTTGGTGCCGTCCAGCGTCATGGGCGACGGGTTGGGTGCCAGCAGTCGGAAGGACCGCGCGGTGACGGGCCCCTCGCGCACCGCCTCGTCGGGCCGGCCCGGCAGCTCGGACGCGTCGGTCATGTCCTCCGCTCCTCCTCACTCCGTTCGCCGCCCGGCGACGGTTGCCAGGGCAGCCGCTTCTCGAACTCCTCATACCCCGGCCAGCTCAGCACCACCTCGTCACCCACCAGCCGCGCCCGCGCCAGCACCGGCTCGGGCTCCGGCCGCGCGCCGGCGGCGGCCAGCGCGGCGGCGGCCGTGCGGTACGGCAGCAGCTGTCGCAGGGTGGCCACGGTCGGCGGCATCATCAGCAGTTCGCCGCGCTCGTAGCGGGTGACGGCCGCCGCCGGCGGCAGCCACTCGGTGCGGTCCGCCTCGGTCGAGGCGTTGCGGGTGTGCTGCCCGGGCGGGAGCGCCGCCACGAAGAACCAGGTGTCGTAGCGCCGCGCCTCGAACTCGGGCGTGATCCACCGCGCCCACGCCCCCAGCAGGTCGACGCGCGCCACCAGGCCACGCCGGGCCAGCAGCTCGCCGAACGGCGGCCGCCGGCCCAGGTCGTCCCCGGCCGCGACGAGCCGCCCCGGCTCGGCGGCCGGCGCGGCGAGCAGGACGCCCGTCTCCTCGAACAGCTCGCGGGCCGCCGTGTGGCGGACGGACTCGTCCGTCGGATCCGCCGACCCGCCCGGGTAGGCGTAGGCCCCGCCCGCGAACGCCATCGACGCGCGCCGGCGCAGCAGGAACACCTCGAGCCCGGCCTCGCCGTCCCGCAGCAGCAGCACGGTGGCCGCCCGCCGCGGCTCCACCGGCGTCAACTCGCCCCGGGCCAACGCCCGGATCCGCTCCGGCCACTCGGGCGGGAACCACTGCCCGCCGCGTCGACCACCGCCCACGTTCCCGCTCCCCAGGCCCATGACTGGATGCTACGCGCGTGCATCGATTCCGGACCGGGCCGCCGTCTGTACTCGTGACAGGCTCATCCACGAACGGAGACCTCATGACCGGCTCGACCCGCTTCTCCCCCGCACGGCGGTCCCTCGTCGCGGCCGCCTGCGTCGCCTCGGCCGCCGTGCTGGCCATGCCCGGCACGGCGTCGGCCGGCGGCAACGGCGTGCTGGAGGTGGCGGCCTACGAGGCCGTCACCATCGACGAGGAGCACGTCATCGGCCTGCTGCCGGAGGGCCGGCAGAACTACGTGATCTCCCACCCGGACGGCTTCGACGAGGCCGTCGAGCAGGCCAGGCAGCTGGTGGGCGACGACATCCGGCGGAACAGCATCAGCGCCGGAGTGGAGTCCGTCGACGGCGAGACGACCCTCGTCTACGGCGCCTGGCGGCTCGACGAGAAGCCGTCCGAGATCGTCATCGTGCCCGAGGGCGTGACGGACTGGGGCTTCGCCGCCCAGCCGGTGACCCTTGAGGACGAGCCGGGCTGGGGCGCCTACTACGCGTCCGCCGAAACCTTCGGGGGCGACCTGCCCGAGCGGTTCACCGTCGTCGCGTACGACGAGAACCACGAGGTGTTCGACGAGATCGAGATCACGCCCTGGCCCTGAGCGGTGCGGCCGCCCCCGTCCCCCTGATCGACCACCGAACCCCCGGATGGCTCTTGGACACCCGCGCTGAGGTCGAGTTCACGGAGTTCACGACCAGCCGCTGGCCACGGCTGCTCAGAACGGCCTACCTGCTCACCGGCAGCCATCACGATGCCGAGGACCTGGTGCAGGCCGTGCTCGCGAAGGTCTACGTGAAGTGGGACCGGGTGCGGAGGGCGGCCGACCCCGACGCGTACGCGTGGCGGATGCTGATCAACGCGCACCGGGACCGGGCGCGGCGGCTCAGGCTGCGGGAGTGGCCGCTGTCGTTGCGGCCGACGGCGGAGGGGTTCGCCGGCGGGGACGACGGCGGCCCGGACCCGGCCGAGGAGATCGTCGACCGCGACGCCCTCGTCCGCGCGCTGCGGCGGCTGCCGCCGCGGCAGCGCGCGGCGGTGGTGCTGCGGTACGTCGAGGACCGCTCGGAGACCGAGGCGGCCCGGCTGCTCGGCACCCGGGTGGGCACGGTGCGGAGCCAGGCCGCCCGCGGCCTGGCGAAGCTGCGGGAGGACCGGGGCGTGCGGGGGATGCGGTCCTCGGTGGCCGGTGGGGGCAGCGGGGTCGACGCGGTCGACGGGGAGAGGACGGAGGTGGTCGCCGATGGTGGTCCCGGACGAGCGTGAGGGCGCGGGCGCGGACGTGGACTCCGACGCCGGGGTGATCGGTGGGCGGCTGCGGGCCGCCGCCGACGCCCTGGTGGCGGGGCCCGCGCCGCTGGACGAGATCCTCGGGCGCGGCCGCCGCGCCCGGCTGCGGCGCCGGCTCGCGGCCGGCGCGGCGAGCCTGGCCACGGTCGGCGTCTGCCTGACGGCCGTGCTGGTCATGGCACCCGACGGCGCGACGCCGCCGGATCCCCCGCCTCCGATCGCGCCGGCCCCCTCCCCCGCGGAGGTCCCGCCGGACGGGCTGCGGGTGGTGGGGCCCGGCGAGTCGGTGGAGGTGGCCGACCAGGTGTCGATCTCGCTGTCGTCGGACGAGGACTACGAGCTCACGGTCGCCGACTACACCCCGGCGCCGCCGTGGGGCGGAGAGAGCGGCTTCGGCTCAGGGGCGGCGCCCCGGCTGACGCTCTCGGTCGCGCACTGGACCGTGCGCGAGCGGAGCCTCTACCACGGCTTCTGGCGCTCGGAGAACCCACCCGACCGCGTGGTCGTCGAGCTGGGCGACCGGGAGTACGACGCCACCGTGCTCGCCCTGCCGGGCAACCCCGGCTGGGGGGTGTTCCTCCTCGACGCCACCGGTCTCGACGCCACCGGTCTCGGCACGGACCGGACGGCCCGGGTCACCGCCCGCGACGCGAACGGCGCCCCCTTCGCCTCCGCCGCTGTCTCCCCCGGCCGCTGACCCCGCCGCGGCGGGGTCGGACCCCGCCGCGGCGAGCCGGAGCGTCACGCCGCCCGCTCGGCGAGCCGCAGCAGGGTGCCCGCCGTCAGGGCCGTGCGGTCGGGGATGTCGGAGACCCGCACGTACTCGTGCCTGGCGTGGGCGCCGTCGCCCGTCGCGCCCATGCCGCACAGCACCGGACGGCCGAGCGCCGCCACGAAGTTGGCGTCGCTGCCGCCGCCGACGAACAGTTCGGCCAACGGCCCCCGGAGGGTGGTCGCGACCTCGTCGGCCACCGCGAACAGCCGGCGACCGGCCGGACCCGGGCGCATCACCGGGCGGTTCCAGCCGCCGCCGACGGTGAGCGTGACCCGCGGGTCGGGCGCCGCGAGTGCCGCCAGCACGCCGTCGATGCGCGTGCTCTCCTCCTCGCTGCCCACCCGCACGTCCACCAGGCAGTTCGCCTCGCCCGCGATCACGTTGCGCGCCGTGCCGCCGCTGATCTGGCCGACGTTGACCGTCGTCCCGCGCTCCGGGTCGGCCGCCGCCACCAGCCGCCGGATGACCTCCGCCATGCCGTGGACCGCGCTCGCGCCCCTGGTCGGGTCGAGGCCGGCGTGCGCCTCGACCCCCGTCGTCGTGAGGGTGAAGATGCCGACGCCCTTGCGCCCGGCCTTGACGCCCCACTCGCCGCCCGGTTCGAGGACCAACGTGGCCAGGGCCTCGTCCGTCGCCCGCTCGATGCGCGGCCGGGAGACCACGCTGCCGGTCTCCTCGTCCCCGTTGAAGACGAACCGGACGGTGGGCCTGGGCAGTTCGAGCTCGCGCAGCGCCCGCAGCGCCCAGATCCCCTGCGCCAGGCCGGCCTTCATGTCGAAGACACCGGGTCCCGAGGCCCGCCCGTCGGCGACGGCGAACGGCCAGGCGGCGGCCGTGCCGGCCGGCCACACGGTGTCGTAGTGGCCGACGACGGTGACGACGCCGGCGCCCGGGTCCCCCGCGTACTCGGCCTCCAGTACGTCGCCGAGTTCCGGCTCGCGGTGCCTGACCAGGTGGTCGGGGCGGCCGAGCCGGTCGTGGAGCAGTTCGGTCAGCAGGTCGGCGGCGGCGTCGAGGAGGGCCTTGTCCTCGCTCGGCGACTCGGCCTCGACGAGCCGCCGCAGGTCGGCGAGCTGGTCGTCGAGGCGCCGCGGGTCGCGGCACCAGTCGGCGACGCGGGACAGGGCGGGGTCGGCGGCGGGTGCTGGCATGGTGTTTCGACTCTCCGGTGGTTCGTGACGTGCGGGTTGGCCGAGTTGGCCGAGTTGGCCGAGTTGGCCGAGTTGGCCGGATTGCTCGGGTTGGGCGCGGTACTCGTGTGCGTCGTGCGTTCCTCGTGCGACGAGGTCAGGGGGTCGGCGCGCCGGGCCCGAACGGGATGCCGAGCGCGTACCAGCCGAGGAAGAGCACCGTCCAGACCGCCAGCATCGAGACGGACACCGGCAGCGTCAGCGACATCAACGTGCCGATCCCCGCCCGCGGTCGGTAGCGCCGGACGAAGCCGAGGCAGAGGACGAAGTACGGGCTCATCGGCGTGATGGCGTTGGTGCAGGAGTCGGCGATCCGGAACAGCGCCCAGGTGGTCTCGGGCGCGACGTCGAGCAGCATCAGCATCGGCACGAACACCGGCCCGATCAGCGCCCACATGGCGGAACCGCTGGTCAGCACCAGGTTCATGACGCTGACGACGAGGATCACGCCGACGAAGACCAGGGTGAGCGGGACGCCTGACGAGTCCAGCAGCCGGGCGCCGCTGATGGCCATGACCTCGCCGATGCCGGTCCACTTGAAGTAGGCGAGGAACTGCGAGATCGCGAAGAACAGCACCAGGATCGGGGCCAGTTCGCGCAGCCCCTGGGCCATCAGGTCGGGGACGTCCCTGGGTTCGCGCACCGCGCCGACCGCCCGCCCGTAGGCGACACCGGTGGCGAGGAAGAGGAGCGAGAGGAAGACGGCGACGTTGTGCACCAGCGGCGAGTCGATGACGGCGCCGTGCTCGCCGCGCAGCGGGGAGCCGGCCGGCAGCGCGGCGGCCGCGATGGCGAGGACGAGGGCGAGCGCCGTGTAGCCGGCGGCGCGCAGGCCGCGGCGCTCGTCGGCGCCGAGCGAGAGGTCGGGCAGCTCCTCCTCGGCGTCGTCGTGGCCCTGCGCCTCGTCGTGGCCCGCCGCCTCGTCGTCGGCCGCCATCTGCGCGACCCGACGGCTGAGCAGCGTCTCGGCGACCAGGGTGACGACGAGGGCCAGGACGACGGAGGAGGCGAGCGAGAAGAAGTAGTTGGCGACCGGGGTGACGGCGTAGTCGGGGTCGATGGTGCCGGCCGCGGCCGTGGTGAGGGCGGCCAGCGTGGCGTCGGACGGGGTGACGAGCGGGCTCGCCGCGTGCCCGCCGGAGACCGAGACGAAGGCGACCACCGCGCCGAGCACGGGGCTGCGGCCGATGGAGCGGTAGGCGATGGCGCCCAGCGGGATCATGACGACGAACGCCGCGTCGGACGCGACGTGGGCGATCATGCCGGTGAGGGCGATCATGAACGTGACGGCCCGGACCGGCACCCGGGCGAGCGCGGCGCGCAGCATGGCGGTGAGCAGCCCGGCCTTGTCGGCGACCGAGACGCCGAGCATCACGACGAGGACGACGCCGAGCGGTGGGAAGGCCGCGTAGTTCTCGATCAGGTCGTCGAGCATCATCGTGACGCCGTCGTCCGAGATCAGGCTCCGGACGGCGACGGTGGCGCCGTCCGTGGGCGACTCGGCGGAGACGTCGGCGGCGGTGAGCGCCCAGCTCAGCACGAGCAGGAAGCCGCTGAGTATCACGAAGAGCCAGAAGGGATGGGGCAGTCGGTTGCCCGCCCGTTCGATGACGCCGAGCACGCGCAGGGTGATCGCCACCGAGCCCGTGGGACGGTCGACCGCAGTCCTGGTGTCCACCTCGGTCCCTCTCTCGTCCGTTGTTCAACCACGTTTCCGCACGGCGCACGGCTGGAGTGGCGTATTGCGCCAACATGAGAAGCCATAGCGGTTGAATGTGTCAATAGATGCGCATCGAGCGGCTGTTTCTGCCGCGTAACTTCTGGACGATGGCCCGGCCAGGGCCGCCGCCGACTAGGATCGACGGCATGCCAACGGCCACCGTCACCACCCGGCGGTCATCGAAGCGCCCGGAGGAGCGGTTGCTCGATGACGTCGACCTCGATCTGGTCGCGGCGCTCCAGATCGCGCCCCGCACCCCGGTCAACACCCTCGCCGAGGTGCTGGACAGCTCGCCGAGCACCATCGCGCGCCGCCTCGGCCGGCTGCGCGCGGAGCGGCTGCTCCGCGTCGTCGGCCGCCTCGACTGGCCGTTGATCACCACGGAGAACCCGCGCCAGGTGTGGATCAACTGCGTGCCGGGACGGTCGGCCGAGGTGGCGCGCCACATCCTCGAACTGGCCGAGGTGCAGACGCTGTTGCTGACCACGGGCAAGGCGGACATCTACTGCACGGTCTACCCGCTGCTCGGCACCGACATCTTCGACCTGCTCACCAACCGCCTGCCCGGCATCCCGGGCATCGTCTCGACCGAGTCCCAACTGGTGCTCCGCGCCCACACCATGGGCCAGAGCTGGCGGCTGCGGCGGCTCGGCGCCGAGCAGGCGGCGCGGCTCGGCGAGCACGCGGTGCGGGTCACCGGGGAGCGGCTCACCTCGCCCGAGCAGCTGTCGGAGCTGGAGCGCAGCGCGCTGGAGCTGATGGCGGCCAACGGCCGGATCTCCGCGGCCGACATCGCGCGCGAGCTGGGCGTCAGCCGCTCGACGGCCTACCGCACCTCGCAGCACCTGCTGGAGTGCGGCGCGCTCTGGCCGAGGGTGGAGATCGAGCCGACGCTGCTCGGCTACCCGCTGAACGCCCTGATGTCGCTGACGGTGCTGCCGCAGGCCATCCCGCGGCTGCTCGACACCCTGGGCGGCCACCCGTCGGCCCGCTACGTCTCGATGGTGGCCGGCTCCTCGTCGATGATCCACTACGGGGTCTACCGGGACGAGGAGGATCTGGCGCACTTCATCACCAGCGACCTGGGCGCCTCGCCCGGCATCACCGAGGTCGACACGTGCGTGGGGGTGCGGGTGCTGCGCCGCCACTGGACCGAGCGCGACGGCGTGCGGCTCGGGCCCCGCCTCGACGGCTTCCTGCGCCGGGGCTGACGCCACCCGCCCGTCAGGGCACGAAAAAAGGCCCGGTGACGGCTTTCACCGCCACCGGACCACGTCCTGGGCCTGCGAGGTGGGCTCCCTGCGCCGGCATTACCCGGTTCAGGTGGTTGGAGGTCGCCTCCGGTCCTCGTTCTCGGCCTTCGGCCTCTCAGTCCGTTCCTTCGATCCTCATCCTGCTCGAGTCTCTCCGGTTCGAACTCCCTCGCTCGCCCCACAGGCACTTTCTACGATAATCCACCACATACCGGACGTCAAGCGCCACCGGCTTCCCCGCCCTCACCGCCCTCACCG
>NZ_SMKI01000291.1 GCF_004348415.1 Streptomyces hainanensis | reverse complement strand
AGCCCGTGACCACCGTGGCGGCGATCGCCCGCGGCATGCGCGGGGAGGGCTTCAACGTGCCGGAGAACCGGCGCATGTGGGTGGCCAACCCGGCCTCCCGCATCTGGACCTTCACCGGTTCCTACGGAAACGCTTAGTGTCGGTCCCGTGACCGTACGCAGCTACTCCTCCCTCCAGCCCGCCACCGAGCCCACCGTGTGGAGCCGGCTCACGCGACGCGACTCGCTCGCGCGCCGGCTGGACTGGACGCTGGCCGGGGCCGCCGGGATCCTGTCCCTCATCGGGACGTTGCTGGTGTACTCCGCCACCCGGGGGCGGACCGACCTCAACAACGGCGATCCCCAGTTCTTCCTGCTCCGCCACATCCTCAACCTCGCCATCGGCGCCGGCCTCGCCGCCGCCATGGTGTGGCTCGGCCATGTCCGGCTGCGCAGCGCCGCGCCCGTCCTGTACGCCGCGTCCGTCGTGCTGTCGTTGGCCGTGCTCTCGCCGCTCGGCTCCACCGTGAACGGCTCCCGCAGCTGGATCCAGCTGCCCGGCGGGTTCGCGTTCCAGCCGTCCGAGCTGGTCAAGGTGGGGGTCATCCTGGCGATGGCCATGGTGCTCGCCGCGTCGCTCGAGAACGACTCGCGGCCGCGCCCCGACACCCGGGCCGTGCTCCAGGCGCTGGGGATCGTCGCGGTGCCCGCCGTGTTGATCCTGCTGACGCCGGACGTCGGCCAGACGATGGTGCTCGCCGCGATCGCGCTCGGCGCGCTGCTCGCCTCCGGGACCGGTCGTCGGTGGATCCTCGGTCTGCTCGGCCTCGGCCTGTTGGCCGCGCTGGCGGTGTGGCAGGCGGGGTTGCTCGACGAGTACCAGATCAACCGGTTCGCCGCGTTCGCGAACCCCGCGCTCGATCCGGCGGGCGTCGGCTACAACACCAACCAGGCCAGGATCGCGATCGGTTCCGGTGGCCTCACCGGGCAGGGGCTGTTCCACGGCAGCCAGACCACCGGTCAGTTCGTGCCCGAGCAGCACACCGACTTCATCTTCACGGTGGCCGGCGAGGAACTCGGCTTCGTCGGGGCCGGCCTCGTCATCGTGCTGCTCGGCGCGGTGCTCTGGCGCGGCTGTCGGATCGCGATGCAGGCCCCGGACATGTACGGGACGATCGTGGCGGTGGGGATCGTCACCTGGATCGCGTTCCAGACCTTCCAGAACATGGGGATGGCGCTGGGCATCATGCCGGTGACGGGGCTGCCGCTGCCGTTCCTGTCGTACGGCGGCTCGTCGATGTTCGCGATCTGGAGCGCCGTGGGGTTGTTGCTCGCCATTCACGTGCGCTCGCGCACCCGCCTGAACTGAGCTCCGCCGCTCGGCTCAACGCGGTCGTTTCCCCCGCCCACGGCCCCGCCGACGACCGCGTCCGCCGAGGCGACCGGTGCCGTCGATCACCGCCGCCACCAGCCCGAGCAGGGCCACTCCGGCGAGCGCCAGCCACCACACTCCGTCCACGTGTGCGACGGTACCCCGCGCTGGTGATTCCGCCCACACCGCGGCACGCACAAGGCGCGGTCCGGTCAGATGCGACTTAGAGTCGTTCGAACCCCACTATGGAGGTTCCCCTTTTCATGAAGCTCACCGTCGTCGGCTGCTCGGGGTCATTCCCGTCCGCGGACTCGGCCTGTTCCTGTTACCTCATCGAGGCCGAGGGCTACCGGCTGCTCCTAGACATGGGCAATGGCGCCCTCGGCGAGCTACAGAAGTACGTCGGCCTCTACGACATCGACGCGATCGCGCTCAGCCATCTGCACCCCGACCACTGCATCGACATGTGCGGCTACTTCGTGGCCCGTTACTACCGGCACGAGGGCGGCCGCTGCGACCCGGTGCCCGTGTACGGGCCCGAGGGCACCGAGCACCGGCTCACCACCGCCTACGACGACACCCCGACCGAGAAGTCGATGAGCGAGGTCTTCGACTTCCACACCCTGATCTCGGGCGACACCTTCAGGCTCGGCCCGTTCACGGTCACGGCGGGGCGGGTCACCCATCCGGTGGAGACCTTCGGCTTCCGGGTCGAGCACGCGGGACGCGTGTTCTGCTACTCGGGAGACAGCGGCCGCTGCGACTCGCTCGCCCAACTGGCCGCCGACGCCGACCTGTTCCTGTGCGAGGCGTCGTTCACCTACGGCAAGGAGAACCTGCCGGAGGTACACCTCAACGGCCGGCAGGCGGGGGAGTGCGCGGAGCGGGCCGGCGCCGAGCGCCTGGTGCTCACCCACATCCCGCCGTGGACGGACGCCCAGGTCAACCTGTGCGACGCCAAGGCCGTGTTCGACGGCCCCGTGGAGCTGGCCCGACCCGGCGCGGTCTACGAGGTGTGAAACGCCGTAGGCTCGCGGCATGTCACGAATCGACGGCCGCGCGGCCGATGAGCTCCGTCCCGTCCGGATCGAGCGGGGGTGGAGCAAGCACGCCGAGGGCTCCGTCCTCGTCTCGTTCGGGGACACCAGGGTGCTGTGCACCGCAAGCGTCACCGAGGGCGTGCCGCGCTGGCGTCGGGGGAGCGGCGAGGGCTGGGTGACCAGCGAGTACGCCATGCTGCCGCGGGCCACCAACACCCGCGGCGACCGGGAGTCGGTGCGCGGCAGGATCGGCGGTCGCACCCACGAGATCTCCCGGCTGATCGGCCGTTCGCTGCGCGCCGTCATCGACTTCAGGGCCCTGGGCGAGAACACCTTCGTGCTCGACTGCGACGTGCTCCAGGCGGACGGCGGCACCAGGACGGCCGCGATCACCGGCGCCTACGTGGCGCTGGCCGACGCGGTGGCCTGGGCGCAGCGCGAGAAGCTGGTCAAGGCCAGGTCGCAGCCCCTGACCGGCGCGGTGTCCGCGGTCAGCGTGGGCATCGTGGGCGGGGTCCCGATGCTGGACCTGGCCTACGAGGAGGACGTCCGCGCCGAGACCGACATGAACGTGGTCTGCACCGGGGACGGCCGGTTCGTCGAGGTGCAGGGCACCGCCGAGGGCAAGCCGTTCGACCGCGCCGAGCTCGACGCGCTGCTCGACCTGGCGGTGGCCGGCTGCTCCCGACTCGACGCCGCGCAGCGTGCCGCGCTCGCCGAGGGGTAGGACGTGGGCGTGAAGAACCGAATGCGAGCGACAGCGGTGGCCGCCGTCGCGGTGATCGCGACGACCGGCATCACCGGCCTGACCGCGGGATGCGACGTGCAGCAGGCGGTGGACTGCGCGCGGATAGCCGTCGACCTGACCGGCAACCTCAACGACCTCCAGCAGGCCGTCGACGCGGGCGACGGCGACGCCTTCGAGACCGCGCTGAACGACCTCGACCAGAACGTGGAGGAGCTGCACGGCGTCGACGACGCGGACGCGGAGCAGGCCGGCGACTCGGTGGCGGCGGCGGTGGACAGCATCCGGGCGTCCGGCGGTGGCGAGGGCGGCGGCGAGATCCAGGTGGACCTGGCACCCCTCGGCGACGCGATCTCCGCGCTCAGCGGGGTCTGCTCCGGCTAGCTCGCGAGACGCGGCGGTACGCCGACCGCCGCGTCACGTTCGGCACTTCGAACGCGTTGCAGAATCTCGAACCGATCCCTTGACGTGGCCGGAAACTGCTCCTTAACGTGTCGCATCACCCGGTTGACTGCGTAGTCAGCCACATGTGCCGGCAAAGGAGCTGGTCGTGCCAGGACGGGTCTCGATGCGGGAGATAGCCAGGCGTGCCGGCGTCTCCCAGAAGACGGTCTCGCGGGTCGTCAACGGCGAGCCGCACGTCAGCGAGGCGCTGCGCGAGCGCGTCCAGCGAGAGATCACGCTGCTCGGCTACCTCCCGGACGCCAACGCCCGCGCCCTGGTCACCCGCCGCTCCCGGCGGATCGGCGTCATCACCACCGACACCGGCTACTTCGGGCCGTCCTCCGTGCTGCGCGGCCTGGAGCGCGCCGCCCGAGGCGCCGGCTACTTCGTCGGCGTCGTGCACGCCGACGAACACGACGCGGCCGAGACCACCCGCTCGGTCCGGCACCTGGTCAGCCAGGGCGTGGAGGCCGTCGCCGTCTCCGCGCCCGTGGCCTGGCCCTTCGACCTGCTGGCGGGGGTGCCGGCCGGCGTCCCGCTGCTGCGCATGGAGTACCCGGCGGGCCCGCCCGAGCCGGGCGTGATCCGGGTCGGCAGCGACGACGTCGACGCCGCCCGGGAGGCGACCGCCCACCTGCTGGCCCTCGGCCACCGCACCGTGCACCACATCGCGGGGCCGCCCGCCTGGACGGTGACCGGCCGTCGGATCAGCGGCTGGCGGGCCGCGCTGCGCGCCGCCGGCGCCCCCGAGCCGGCGTTCCGGCACGGCGACTGGAGCGCCGCCGCCGGCTGCCGGATGGCGGGCGAACTGCTGCGGGAGCCGGGCGTGACCGCGCTGTTCGTCGCCAACGACCAGATGGCCATCGGCGCGATGTACGCCGTGCGGCGCTCGGGCCGCCGGATCCCGGAGGACGTGAGCGTCGTCGGCTTCGACGACATCCCGGAGGCCGCCTACCTCTCCGTGCCGCTGACCACCGTCCGGCAGGACTTCACGGCGATGGCCGAGCAGGGCATGCGGCGTCTGGTCGCCGCCGTGAGCGAGGAGGGCCCGCTCGACGAGCCCGCCCAGGACGTGCTGATCCCCGGCACCTTCGTGGTCCGGGAGAGCACCGCACCACCACCGCACGTACCACCGCCAGCACGACCGTCAGCACGACCGCCGGCACCAGCAGTACCACCCGCACCATCAGCGACCCGACGGGCAGCGTTGCCCGAGGACGGGGGACGACGATGATCCCAGGCACCCCACCACCTCCCCGGAGCCGCGGTCCCGCCATGTCGCGGCGCGGACTGCTGCGCCTCGGCGGGGGCGTCGGCGCGGCGGCCGTGCTGGGCGGCGCGCTCAGCGGCTGCGGCCGCGCCGCCGAGGCGGACCCGGTCACCTCGGGCACCGTGGACCTGTCGTTCTGGACCCACGACCAGGCCTACGTCGACTTCTTCGCCACGGCGGCCCGGAACGCGGAGGCGGCCGGCGACGCCCCGTTCCGTTGGCGGCTGAACCCCACCAGGGCCGGCGCCCAGGACGTGGTGACCAAGACCATCGCCCAGGCCATCGCGGGCCGCGGCACCCCGGACGTCGCGGGCCTGGAGATCAACAACTTCACCCGGATGCTCCGCGGCGAGATAGCCACCGAACTGCTCGAACCGCTGGAGGGCCACCTCGACGCGGACGTCCGCGACGACCTGCTGACCGTCCGCACGGCGCCGTTCAGCAAGGACGGGCACCTCTACGCGCTCGACTCCGACGCGCCGCTGGTCGTCTACTACTACCGGGAGCCCGAGTTCGCCAGGGCCTCCCTGCCCACCGACCTCGCCACCTGGGACGAGCTGGCCGAGGCCGGCCGCCGGGCCCACGAGCGGCACGACGTGGCCATCGGCGCCGTGGCGGTCGGCAGCGACCTCACCCAGATCACCCAGATCTTCGACATGCTGCTGATGCAGCGCGGCGGCCGGTTCTTCGACGAGGACGGCACCCTCACCATCGAGACCCCGGAGGCCGAACAGGCCCTCGCCTTCCTGGCACGCGGCGTGCAGGAAGGTTTCCTCACCACGGTCTCCGACTTCTACGGCCCGGCCATGCAGGCCGCCCTCAAGTCCGGCCAGCTGATCGGCCAGTGGATGGCCACCTGGTACAAGATCTACGGCCTGATGCCCAACGTGCCCGAGCAGTCGGGGCAGTGGCGGATCCGCCCGCTGCCGGTCTTCCCCGACGGCGGCTCCCGCACCTCGTTCACCGGCGGCACCGGCTTCGCGGCGCTGCGCGCGAAGCGGAACACCCTCGCGGGCGTCGAACTCGTCAAGGCGGCCTTCCTCACCCCGGCCGAGCAGATCCGCCGCTACGTCGACCTGGGCTACCTGCCCACCAGGCGTTCCGTCTTCGACGCGCCGGAACTCCTGCGGATCGAGGACGAGTACTGCGGCGGACAGCGCATGGTCGAGGTCTACCGCGACCTGATCGACGAGGCGCCGGTGTTCTACCTCAGCGCCGACCGGCCGATCCTCGACACCGTGCTCAGCGGCCATCTGCTCCGCGCCTACCACGGCGACTCCACCCCGGCCCAGGCGCTGCGCGACGCGGCCGAGGACTTCCGCGGCCAGACCCGCGACCACGATTGAGGTGCCCGATGACCACACTCCAGGACGCCCCGCCGCGTAGGCGTCGGCAGCTCGCGCCCTACGCCTTCATCGCGCCCTTCTACGTGCTGTACGCGCTGTTCATGGTGGTGCCGATCGGCGCCGCGGTCTACCTGTCGCTGACCGAGTGGGTCGGCCTCGGCACACCCGAGTTCGTCGGCCTGCGGAACTTCGCCGACCTGGCCGGCGACACCAGCTTCCACAAGGCACTCGGCAACTCGCTGGTCTTCGTGTTCGTGAGCGTCCTGATCGTGGTGCCGGCCGCGCTGCTCATCGCCCAGGCGCTCAACACCAGGGGGCTGCGGGCCCGGGACCTGTTCCGGGTCACGTTCTTCCTGCCCATGGTGATCTCGCCGATCGTGATCGCCCTGGTCTACACCCTGGTCTTCGACCGGCAGTACGGCCTGCTCAACTCGGTGCTGCGGGCCCTGTTCGGCGCCGGGAACACCGACTGGCTCGGCGACCCCACGATGGTCAAGGTCTCCATCGGCTTCGTGCTGCTGTGGCGCTGGGTCGGGTATCTCACCATCTTCTTCCTCGCCGCCCTCCAGGCGGTGCCCCGCGAACGCTACGAGGCCGCCGAGCTCGACGGCGCGGGACTGATCAGGACCTTCACCGCCGTCACGCTGCCCGCCATCCGGCCGGTGACCGCGTTCGTCGTCGTCACCTCGTTCATCGGCTCCGCCCAACTCTTCGACGAGGTCTACCTGATCACCGGCGGCGGACCCGGCGAGGAGACGGTGACGGTCGCCATGTTCGTCTACCGGGCGGCCTTCGAACGCCAGCAGTTCGGCTACGCGGCCGCGGCCGGACTCGTCCTCTTCGTCATCGTCTTCGGGGTCAGCCAGATCCTGAACCGGGTGCTCTCCATCGGGAGGATCTCATGAGCGCCGTCGCCACCGCGCGAGACCGTCTTCCGGGAGCCGCCACCCCGCCGCCCGCCACCGGCAACCGCCCCAGGCGGCGCTACTCCCGCACCGGCCGGATCCTGCTCTACGTGACGCTCAGCGCGCTGCTGCTGGTCTTCGTCGCGCCGATGCTGTGGGCGCTCAGCGGCAGCTTCAAGCCGCGCGGCGACCTCTTCGAGTACCCGCCGAACCTGATCCCGTCCCCGGCCACCCTCGACAACTACCGCAACCTGCTGGACAGCCAGCCGTTCTGGAGCTGGTTCGCGATCAGTGTGCTCACGGCCGCCGCGGCCACCGCCGTCGCCGTGTTCGTCTGCGCGCTCGCCGGATTCGCCTTCGCCAAGTACCGGTTCGCCGGGAAGCGGCTGCTGTTCTCCGTGATGTTCAGCTCGCTCTCGGTGCCGTTCGCCGTGATCCTGGTGCCGCTCTTCGTCCTGGTGGTCAAGTCCGGACTGTCGAACCCCTGGTTCGCGCTCACCGTGCCCTGGGTGGCGCCGGCCTTCGGCATCTTCATGATGCAGCAGTACATCATCCAGTCCATCCCGGACGAGATCCTGGAGTCCGCCAGGATGGACGGCGCCAGCGAGTTCGGCATCTTCCTGCGGGTCGTACTGCCGCTGCTGCGGCCCTCGTTGGGCGCCCTCGCCGTCTGGCAGTTCCTCCAGAGCTACAACAGCTTCATGTGGCCACTGGTGTTGATCTCCAACACCGAGAACTACACCCTCCCGCTCGGCCTCAACATCCTCTTCAAGGCGGAGGCGCGGCAGTTCGACCTGGTGCTGCCGGGCGCCGTACTCGCCTCCGTGCCGACGATCCTGGTCTTCCTGCTGCTCCGCAAGCAACTGCTGGAGGGCCTGTCCGCCGGCGCCGTCAAGGGCTGACCCCCGTCCCGTCACCTCGCGCAAGGAGAGAAGAACCACCATGCCCAAGCTCCCCGACCGGGTACTGTTCGGTGCCGCCTACTACCACGAGTACCAGCCGACGCCCCGTCTCGAGACGGACCTCGACCTCATGCGGCAGGCCCACTTCACGGTGATCCGGGTCGGCGAGTCCGTCTGGTCCACCTGGGAGCCGGAGAACGGCGTCTTCGCACTCGACTGGCTCCAGCCGGTGTTGGACGGCGCCCACGAGCGCGGCATCCGGGTGATCCTGGGCACCCCCACCTACGCGGCGCCGCCCTGGCTCGCCCGCGCCTACCCCGAGATCAACGTGGAGCGCCGCACCGGCCAGCCGATGGGCTGGGGCGGCCGCCAGGAGATCGACTACAGCCACCCCGCGTTCCTCTTCCACGCCGAGCGGATCATCCGGAGGATCATCGCCCGCTACGCCGACCACCCCGCCGTCATCGGCTACCAGGTGGACAACGAGCCGGGCAACGAGATCTTCCACAACCGGGGCGTCTTCCAACGCTTCGTCGACCATCTCAGGCACACCTACGGCTCGGTCGAGGAGCTCAACGAGGCGTGGGGCCTCACCTACTGGTCCCACCGGCTGTCCACCTGGGCCGACCTGTGGACGCCCGACGGCAACGCCCAACCCCAGTACGACCTGGCCTGGCGCCGCTTCCAGGGGACGCTCACCACCGACTTCATCGGCTGGCAGGCCGACATCGTCCGCGAGTACGCCCGCGACGACCAGTTCGTCACCACCTGCGTCTCCTACCCGCGCCCCACCGCGAACGACGAGGCCCTCACCCGCCGCCTCGACATCACCGCCGGCAACCCCTACTACCGGATGCAGGACTCGCTCGCGCTCCCCTACGCGCGCGACACCGACCAGGGATGGACCACCGACGGCACCTGGGCGCTCTACCAGTCGGCGGACCGGATGTACTCCTCCCGTCAGGAGCCCTACCTGGTCACCGAGACCAACGCCCAGGCCATCGGCGCCCCCTGGATCAACGAACCGGCCTACGACGGCCAGTGGCGGCAAGCCGGCTGGGCCCTGGTCTCCCGTGGCGCCACCATGATCGAGTACTGGCACTGGCACACCCTGCACTACGGCACCGAGACCTACTGGGGCGGCATCCTCCCGCACAGCCAGGAGCCGGGCCGGGTCTACCACCAACTGGCCGAGTTGGGAGCCGACTTCGAGAAGGCCGGCGAACTGGTCGGCCGCCTCACCCCGGACGCGGACGTCGTCCTCGTCTACTCCACCGACACCAAGTGGGCGCTCCAGGAGACGCCCATGCTGCCGGACGCGAACCGTGGCCCGGACCGCGGCTCCTACGAGGCCGTCTTCAACGCCTTCTACCGCGGCGCCTTCGAGGCCGGCCTCCAGGCCAGGATCACCCACCCCTCGCAGCTCTTCGGGCAGGACCCGGCCGAGTACGCCGCCCGCCACCCGCTGCTGGTCGCCGCGGCGCTGCTGATCGCCACCGACGACGAACTGCGCTGGCTGGAGCGGTACGCGGCGGCCGGCGGCCACCTGGTGCTCGGCATCCGCACCGGCTACGAGGACGAGGAGGCCCGCGCCCGACTGGAGCGCAAGCCGGCCTTCCTCACCGAGGCGGCCGGCGTCTGGTACGACGAGTTCTCCACCCTCGACGGCCCGCTGCCGGTGGTCGCCGCCGACGACTCGCCGCTCGAACTCCCGGAGAACGCGAGGGCGACCCGCTGGGCCGACGGCCTCCAGCTCGCCGGCGGCGAGTGGTTGGCGTCGTACGTCCACCCGCACTTCGCCCGCTGGCCCGCCGTCACCACCCGCGCCCACGGCGACGGCCGGGTCACCTACGTCGGCACCGTGCCGGACCCGGCGCTGGCCGCAGCCGTCCTGCGCTGGTGCGCCCCCGAACCGGACGACGGCTGGCGCCCGGCGGCACCCAGCCAGACCGTCACGGGCGCCACGGCCCAGGACGGCACCCGGCTCAGGTTCGTCCACAACTGGTCGTGGCTCCCGACCGAGTTCCCGGTGCCGGTCGCCGCGCGCGACGTCCTGACCGGCGAGGACCTGGGCGCGGGCGAGTCGCTCCGCCTCGGCCCCTGGGACGTTCACGTCCTCGCCGAGGCGTAGGCCCGCCCGGTGGTTCTCCCCACC
>NZ_SMKI01000290.1 GCF_004348415.1 Streptomyces hainanensis | reverse complement strand
GGGTGTGGGGTGGTCGAAGATGAGGGTGGCGGGGAGGCGTTGTCCGGTGGTGGTGGTGAGGCGGTTGCGGAGTTCGACGGCGGTGAGTGAGTCGAAGCCGAGTTCTTTGAATGCTTGGTCGGTGGTGATGTTGTCGGGGGTGGTGTGTCCGAGGACGGTGGCGACGTGGGTGCGGACGAGGTCGGTGAGGATGCGTTGTTGTTCTGTCTCGTTGGCTGTGGCGAGTTGGCGTTGCAGTGCGGAGGTGTCTGCCGCCGACGCCGCGGTGCGGCGTGAAGGCGCGCGTACCAGGCCCCCCAGCAGGGCCGGCAGCATGCCCGCGCCGGCCTGGGCCCGCAGTCGGCCGCTGTCCACTCGGGTTGCGACGACCAGTGGGTCGGTGGTGGTGAGTGCGGTGTCGAGGAGTGTGAGGGCTTGTTCTGTGGTGAGGGGGGTGAGTCCTGATCGGGACATGCGGGCGATGTCGTGTTGGTTGAGTTGTCCGGTCATGCCGCTGGCTTGGGCCCAGAGTCCCCAGGCGATGGAGGTGGCGGGCAGCCGGTGGGTGTGGCGGTGGGTGGCGAGTGCGTCGAGGAAGGCGTTGGCGGCGGCGTAGTTGGCTTGTCCTGGTGCGCCGAGTACGCCGGCGGCTGAGGAGAAGAGGACGAACGCCGTCAGGTCCAGGTCCTGGGTGAGTTCGTGGAGGTGGAGGGCTGCGTCGACCTTGGGTCGCAGGACTGTTTCCACCTGTTCGGCGGTCAGTGTCTCGATGAGTGCGTCGTCGAGGACACCGGCGGCGTGGATCACCCCGGTGAGTGGGTGCTCGGCCGGGATCGTGGCCAGTAGCTTTGTCACGGCGGGTCGGTCGGCGGTGTCGCAGGCGGTGATCGTCACCTGGGCGCCGAGTTCGGTCAGTTCGTCGTGTAGCGCCGCCGCGCCGTCCGCTTCCGGTCCGCGTCGGCTGGTCAGCAGCAGATGCCGCACCCCGTGTGCCGTGACCAGATGCCGGGCCACCAGACCACCCAACGTCCCCGTACCACCCGTGACGAGCACCGTTCCGTCGCGGTCGAGCGCGGGCGGGATGGTGAGGACGACCTTGCCGATGTGCCGGGCCTGGCTGAGGTGCCGGAACGCGGTGCGTGCCTGGCGGACGTCCCAGGTGGTGAGGGGAAGCGGTCGCAACGCGCCCGCGTCGAACAGGGCGACGATCGTGGAGAGCATCCGCTGGATGCGCTCGGGCCCGGCCTGCATCAGGTCGAACGCCTGATAGGCCACCCCGGTGTGCTGCGTCGCCACCTCGTCCGCGTCGCGGATGTCGGTCTTGCCCATTTCGAGGAAGCGGCCGCCGCGTGGCAGCAGGCGTGCGGAGGCGTCCATGAACTCGTTGGCGAGGGAGTTGAGCACCACGTCTACGCCGGCGCCGCCGGTGGCCTGGAGGAAGTGTTGCTCGAAGTCGAGGGTTCGCGAGGAGGCGATGCGGTCGGGGTCCACGCCGAGTTCGCGTACCGCTGGCCACTTCGGTGGGCTGGCGGTGGCGAAGACGTGGGCGCCGAGGTGTTGGGCGAGTTGGACGGCCGCCATGCCGACGCCGCCGGCAGCGGCGTGGATCAACACGGACTCGCCGGCCTTGAGCCCACCGAGGTCGACGAGACCGTAGTAGGCGGTCAGGAAGACCACGGGCACGGAAGCCGCCTGCTCGAACGACCAGTCGTCCGGGAACCGCGCCACAAGACGGTGATCCGCCACCGCCATCGGCCCGAACGCCTGCGGCACGAAGCCCATCACCCGGTCACCCACCGCGAGCCCGGACACCTCGGGACCCACCTCGGTGACCACCCCCGACGCCTCACCGCCGACGAACACCTGCTGAGGGATCAGTCCCAGGGCCAGGAGAACATCGCGGAAGTTGAGGCCGGCGGCGCGGAGGGCGATTCGAACCTGGCCGGGCTCCAGCGGTGCCTCCACCTCCGGGGAGGGCACCAACCTCAGCCCGTCGAACGTGCCGCTGTCCTTCACGTCCAGTCGCCACGGCACCCCCACCGGAGGCACCAGCGACTCCGCCCCTGGCCGGGCCAGCCGCGGCGCGAGGATGGTCCCCCGGCGGATCGCGGACTGTGGTTCGCCGCTCTCGATCGCGGCGGGCAGCGTCTGGACCGAGGCCGGTTCGGCGTCGAGGTCGACGAGCGCGATGCGGTCGGGGTGCTCGGACTGTGCGGAGCGGAGCAGGCCCCAGACGCCGGCCTGGGCCAGGTCCGAGACGGCCTCGTCGGGTCCGGCGGCGACCGCTCCCCGCGTGACGACGACCAGCCGGGTGGAGGCGAACCGCTCGTCGGCCAGCCACCGTTGTACCGACGACAGTGCTTGTGTGACGGCAGCGCGGACGCCCTCGGCCTCTGGCGTGATGTCGGGACCGCTGACGGAAGGGAGCACGAGCACGTCCGGAGCCGTGGCGTCGTCGTCCATGCCGGGCAGGTCCGGCCAGGAGGCCACCCTCAGTCCGGTCTCCTCCAGACCTTCCTGAAGACCCAGCGGGTCAGCGCCGACCACCCACCACCGACCCGTGGCCCGCTGCGCCCCCGCCGGCAGCGCGATCCAGTTCAGTCGCAGCAGCGAGTGACGATCCGCGCTGCGGATCTGCTCCAACTGTTCCAACGTCACGGGAGGCACAACCAACGAATCGGCCCGCACCAACGGGCGGCCCGCACCGTCGGCGACGTCCACCGACACCGTGTCCGGGCCAACTGCGGCCAGTCGTACGCGGGCGTGGGTTGCTCCGGTTGCGGTGAGTGAGAGGCCGTTCCAGGCGAAGGGGAGTCGTACCTGGCCGGGGGTGTCGAAGAAGTCCCCGAGTCCGATGGCGTGCAGGGTGGCGTCGAGGAGTGCGGGGTGGATGCCGAACTGGGTGGCCTGTTCGTGGGCTTGTTGGGGGAGTGCGACCTCGGCGAAGATCTCGTCGTCTCGGCGCCAGGCGGCCCGCAGTCCCTGGAAGGTCGGTCCGTAGCCGTAGCCAGCCTCGGCCATTCCCGGGTAGAAGCCGTCCAGATCGATCGGCTCAGCCTCGCGTGGTGGCCATGCGCTCAGGTCGACGCCCGTCGTCGGCGCGCCGTTGTTGCTGGAAGCGAGGGTGCCGCTGGCGTGCTGCGTCCACTCGGTGATGCCGACGCCGTCGTCGTCGGAGCGGGAGTGCACGCTGAGGGCACGGCGACCGGCGTCATCGGCCGCGCCGACCCGCACGTGGATCGCGACCCCACCCTTCTCGGGCAGGACCAGCGGAACCTCCAGGGTCAGCTCCTCGATGTGGTCGCAGCCGACTTCGTCACCCGCCCGGATGGCCAGTTCGAGGAACCCGGTGCCGGGGAGGAGTACGACGTTCGCCACGGCGTGGTCCGCTAGCCAGGGCTGTGTCTGTAGCGACAGCCGACCGGTGAACACCACACCGCCATCGGCTGATCCCACCGCCGCCGCCAGCAGGGGATGCTCCACCGCCTCCTGCCCCCAGGCCGTCGGATCGCCCGCGTTGCCGGACGACGTCAGCCAGTAGCGCTGCCGTTGGAAGGCGTAGGTGGGCAGTTCCGCCTGTCGGGCGTTGGTGTTGGTGAAGTGGGCTGGCCATTGGACGGGTGCGCCGTGGACGAAGGCTTCGGCGAGGGCGGTGGTGAAGCGGTGTGGGCCGCCTTCGTCGCGGCGGAGGGTGCCGATGGTCGTTGCTTTGGTTTCGGTGGTGTCGATGGTTTCTTGGAGGCCGATGGTGAGGACGGGGTGGGGGCTGGCTTCTACGAACAGCCGGTGGCCCTGTTTGAGGAGGAGTCGGGTCGTCTCCTCGAAGCGCACCGGTTGGCGGAGGTTTCTGAACCAGTAGTCGGCGTTGAGGCTGGTGGTGTCGATCGCCTTGGCGGTCACGGTGGAGTAGAAGGGCACGCGTGATGGCTGTGGGCTGATTCCGGCCAGTGCTTCGATCAGCTGGTCGTGGATTCGTTCGACCTGTGGTGAGTGTGAGGCGTAGTCGACGGGGATGCGTCGGGTGCGGATGCCGTCGGTTTCGCACGCCGCGAGGATCTGGCTGAGTGCGGTGTCGTCGCCGGAGATCACGGTGGAGGTGGGTCCGTTCATCGCCGCGATGGCGACCTGACCGTCCCAGGCGGCAAGTCGCTTGCCGACTTCGTCGGTGGGAAGTGCGATGGATGCCATGCCGCTACCGCCGGTGAGACCGGCCAGGGCTCGGCTGCGCAACGCGACGACTTTCGCGGCGTCTTCCAGGGTGAGTGCGCCGGCGATGTGGGCGGCGGCGATCTCGCCTTGTGAGTGGCCGACGACGGCGGCCGGCTCCACGCCGTGGCTGCGCCACAGTTGCGCCAGTGACACCATCATCGAGAACAACACCGGCTGGACGATGTCGACGCGTTCCAGCGAGGTGCCGTCCGGCTCGCGCAGCACCTCAAGCAGGTCCCACTCCACATGCGGTGCCAGAGCTCGGGCGCAGGCGTGCAGGTGCTCGGCGAACACCGGTGCGGTATCGAGGAGTTCCAGTGCCATCCCGACCCACTGCGAACCCTGGCCCGGGAAGACGAACACCGGCCTGGCCTCGCCCCCGGCACGGCCCACCACCACGTCACCCACCGACTCACCCGACGCCAGCCCCCGAAGAGCCCGCGCCAGACTTTCGCGACCGTCGATCAGCGCCACCGCGCGGTGCGGCATGTTCGCGCGCGTAGTGGCCAGTGAGTAGCCCACGTCCGCTGGATCGAGGTCGGTGTGCTCCGACAGATGCCGATGGAGCCGCGCCGCTTGGCCGCGCAGCGCCTCCGTGGACCGCGCCGAGATCGGCAGGGGGAGCACCCTCTGCCGGGGCTCTTCCGGCTCGGTTGGCTCGACCGGCTCGGACGGCACGCTGTCGGGGACGGATTCGAGGATGACGTGGGCGTTGGTGCCGCTGATGCCGAAGGAGGAGACGGCCGCCCGGCGTCGGTGCTCGGTCTCGGGCCATTCCCGGGCCTCGGTCAGGAGCTCCACGGCTCCCACGGACCAGTCGACGTGCGGCGAGGGCTCGTCCACGTGCAACGTCTTGGGCAGGAGACCGTGTCGCATGGCCATGACCATCTTGATGACGCCGGCGGCGCCCGCGGCGGCCTGGGTGTGCGCGATGTTGGACTTGACCGAGCCGAGCCACAACGGGCGGTCCTCGGGCCTGTCCTGTCCGTAGGTCGCCAGCAGCGCCTGGGCTTCGATGGGGTCGCCGAGAGTGGTGCCGGTCCCGTGCGCCTCCACGACGTCGACATCGGACGCGGACAGGCCGGCGTTGGCCAGGGCCTGGCGGATCACCCGCTGCTGCGAGGGACCGTTCGGCGCGGTGAGTTGGCTGCTCGTGCCGTCCTGGTTGACGGACGATCCGCGGACCACGGCGAGCACCCGGTGCCCGTTGCGCCGCGCGTCGGAAAGACGCTCCACCAGGAGGAGACCGACGCCCTCGCCCCACCCGGTTCCGTCCGCGGCCGCGGCGAACGGCTTGCACCGGCCGTCGGCCGCCAGGCCGCGCTGCCGGCTGAACTCCACGAAGGTCGACGGCGTGGACATCACCGCGACGCCGCCCGCAAGCGCCATGGTGCACTCACCCTGCCGCAGCGCCTGCGCCGCCAGGTGGAGAGCCACCAGGGACGAGGAGCACGCCGTGTCCACCGTCACCGCCGGCCCCTCAAGACCGAACGTGTAGGCCAACCGACCGGAGGCCACGCTGCCCGCGCTGCCGGTGCCGAGGTAGCCCTCGAAGTCCTCCGGGGCTTTGGTCAGCCGGGACAGGTAGTCGTTGTACATGACGCCCGCGAACACCCCGGTCGCCGTGCCGCGCAGCGTCTCGGGGTCGATGCCCGCGTGTTCGAACGCCTCCCACGCGGTCTCCAGCAGAAGCCGCTGCTGAGGATCGATGGCGAGAGCCTCTCGGGGGCTGATCCCGAAGAACGCGGGGTCGAAGTGGTCGGCGTCATGGACGAACCCGCCCTCGCGGACGTAGCTCTTGCCGCGGCTGTCCGGATCCGGGTCGTAGAGCGCGTCGACGTCCCAGCCGCGTCCGGTGGGGAACTCGCTGATCGCGTCGACGCCGTCCGCGACGAGCCGCCACAGGGCCTCGGGGGAGGTGACGCCGCCGGGGTACCGACAGGCCATGCCGACGATCGCGATCGGCTCCTCCGCGTCGACCGCGTCGACCGCGATGACCGACGGGACTGCTGTCGGCGTGGTCCGGACGCCCGCCATCCGCTCGCGGAGGTGCCGGGTCAGCGCCACCGGCGTGGGGTGGTCGAACAGCGCGGTGGCCGGCAGGCGTAGACCGGTGGCCGCGTTGAGCCGGTTGCGCAGCTCGACCGCCATCAGCGAGTCGAAGCCGAGCTCGAAGAACCCTCGCCCCGTGTCGATGTCCTCCGCCGACCGGTAACCCAACACGGTGCCCATCTCGGTGCGGAGCAACTCCAGCACCAACCGGTCCTGCTCCTCCTCCGGCAGACCGACCAGACGTCGCTCCAGCCCTGACGAGGGGGACGCCTGAGTGGCCCGTGGTTGACGAGACGAGGTCCGCAGCAGGCCGCGCAGCAGCGCGGGAGTCACTCCGGCGCGAGCGGCGGCGCGCACCGAACCCAGATCGAGCCTGGCAGGCATGACGACCGGCCCCGGAAGCGTGAGCGACGCGTCGAGCAGCGCCAGGCCCTCGTCCACGGCGATCGGTTCGAGTCCGCCACGCACCATCCGGGCGCGGTCGGCGTCGTCGAGGTGACCGGTCATGCCCTCGCCCTGGGCGGCCCACAGGCCCCAGGCCAGGGACACGGCGGGGCGGCCGGTGGCGCGGCGGACGCCGGCCAGCCGGTCCAGGAAGGCGTTGGCCGCACTGTAGTTGGCCTGGCCCGGGCCGCCGAAGGTGCCGGCGGCCGAGGAGAACAGCACGAACGCCGACAGGTCGAGATCCGCGGTCAGCTCGTGCAGATGCCAGGCTGCGTCCAGCTTCGGACGGAACACCCGGTCACACCGGTCCGGTGTGAGCGAGGCGAGCACCCCGTCGTCCAGGACGCCCGCGGTGTGGATCACCGCCGTCAACGGGTGCTCGGCAGGGACCGAGGCCAGCAGCTCCTTTACCGCGGACCGGTCGCCGACGTCGCACGCGCTGATCGTGACGAGCGCGCCCAGGTCGCTCAGCTCCGCGGCCAGGGCGTCGGCGCCTGGCGCGTCGGGGCCGCGCCGGCTGGCCAGCAGGACATGCCGGGCCCCGTGGCGGGACACCAGGTGACGAGCCACCACGCTGCCGAGGGCGCCGGTGCCCCCGGTGACGAGGACCGTCCCGTCGGGATCCAGATCGACGGACGCGTCGGCGTCGGCCTGCGCGGCGGGGATACGGGCCAGCCGGGGAACATGGACGGTCCCGCCGCGGATCGCGAGCTGCGGTTCACCACTCCGAAGTGCCGCCGGCAGCGCCCGCAGCGACGCCTCGTCGTCGTCGAGGTCGACGAGGACGAACCGGTCGGGGTGTTCGGATTGGGCCGAACGCATCAGCCCCCACAGCGCCGAGCCGGCAAGATCGGGTGCCGTCACCGGACCGTCGGTGGCCACGTCGACCGCTCCGCGAGTCACGATGACCAGACCCGACGACCCGAAACCGTCGTCGGCCAACCACTCCTGTACGAGGTCGAGGGCCCCGCCCACTGCGGCCCGGGCCGCAGTGGGCGGGTCGATGCTTGCCGCTGCTCGGGGGATGCAGGGCAGGAGCACCGTCTCGGGCACCGAAGTGCCGGTCTCGATGGCCGTACGCAGCGCGGCCAGGTCGGCGAAACCGGTCCATGGTCCGGCCAGGTCCTGGCCGAGGCTCACCCACGGGGTGGCCGGTTCCGCGGCATCGCTCGTGGCGGCGAGCGGATTCCACTCGACGTGGAACAGCGCCTGGTGCAGAGCGCCCCGGACGGCGGCGAGCCCCTCGTGGCTGATCGGCCGTATCGTGAGGGACTCGACCGAGCCGACGCTCCGCCCCTCGGCGTCCGCCAGCTCCAGGGACAGACCGCTGTCGCGGCCCGGCGCCAACCGGACCCGCAGACTCGTCGTGCCGACGACACGCAACGAGACGCCGGCCCAGGCGAACGGCAGACCGACCCGACCGGACTCCCCACCGGCTTCGGCCACTTCCGATGTCGCGATCGGGTGCAGCGTCGCGTCCAGCAGCGCCGGATGCAGACCAAAACGCTCGGAATCGACGTTCTCGGGCAGGCTGACCTCGGTGAAGATCTCGTCGCCTCGGCGCCAGGCGGCCCGCAGGCCCTGGAACGCCGGGCCGTAGCTCACCCCGGCATCGGAGAACTGCTCGTACAGGGCGTCGAGGTCGATGGGCTCGGCTCCTGGTGGCGGCCAGGTGATGAGGTCGGTCGTGCCGGTGGGTGTGCTGGTGGTCAGGGTGCCGGTGGCGTGTTGGGTCCATTCGGCGGTGTTGTTGTCGGTGCGGGAGTGGATGGTGAGGGTGCGGTGGCCGGTCTGGTCGGGGGTGTCGAGGCGGACCTGGATGGCGACGGTGCCCTTGTCGGGGAGGGCGAGGGGGGTTTGGAGGGTGAGTTCTTCGATGTGGTCGCAGCCGACTTCGTCGCCGGCGCGGATGGCCAGTTCGACGAAGGCGGTGCCGGGCAGGAGGGCGACGTCGGCCACGGTGTGGTCGGCGAGCCAGGGTTGTGTCTGCAGGGACAGCCGGCCGGTGAACACCACGCCACCGTCGGCGGTCTCCACCGCCGCCGCCAGTATCGGATGCTCGACCGCCAACTGTCCCCAGGCCGTCGGATCGCCGGTGTCGGCGGCCGGCGCGAGCCAGTAGCGCTGGCGCTGGAAGGCGTAGGTGGGCAGTTCGACCCGCTGCGCGCCGGTGTCGGCGAACAGCGCCGACCACTGGACGGGCACGCCGTGCGCGAAGGCCCGAGCCGCTGCGGTGAGGACACCGAGGACCTCGGGTTGGTCCCGACGCTGCGTTGGCACCGTGACTGCTTCGGTGAGGCTGTCGGCGGTCATGGCTGTGAGGACGGCGCCTGGGCCGATTTCGATGAAGAGTGGGGTGGTGTCGTGGTGGGTGAGTTGGTTGATGCCGTGGGCGAAGTGGACGGGTTGGCGGGCGTGGTTCACCCAGTACTCGGGGTTGGTTGCTTGTTGTGGGGTGAGGGGGTGGCCGGTGAGGTTGGAGATGATCGGGATGCGTGGTGCGGTGAGGGTCACTGATTCGGCCACGTGGTGGAGCTGGGTCAGTATGGGTTCGATGTGGGGGGAGTGGAAGGCGTGGCTGACGCGGAGGCGTCGGACTTTGCGGCCTTGGTTTTGGAAGGTGTCGGCGAGTTGGAGTGCGGCGTTCTCGTCGCCGGAGATCACTGTTGCCGTGGGGCCGTTGATGGCGGCTATGGAGAGTTGGTGTTCTCGGCCGGTGAGTAGTGGGGTGACTTCGTCGGGGGTGGCTTGGAGGGAGATCATGGCTCCGCCGGTGGGCAGGGCTTGCATGAGTCGTCCTCGTGCGGCGACGAGTGTGCAGGCGTCGGGGAGGGTCATGACGCCGGCGATGTGTGCGGCGGCGAGTTCGCCCACGGAGTGTCCGATGAGGACGTCGGGGTGGATGCCGAGGGACTCCAGGAGTCGGAACAGGGCTACTTCCAGGGTGAACAGGCCGCACTGGGTGTAGGCGGTCTGGTCGAGTAGGTCGGCGGCCGTCGTTCCTGGCCGGGCGAACATCACCTCACGCAGTGGCTGGTCCAGGTGGGGGTCGAGTTCGGCGCAGATCTCGTCCAACGCCTGTGCGAAGACCGGGAAGTGGTCATACAGTTCACGTCCCATCCCGGCCCACTGCGAGCCCTGGCCCGGGAACATCCCCACCACACGACCACCACCACGCCCCGACCCGGAGACCACACTGTCGGCGGGTTCGTTCCCGGACAGCGCGTCCAGGCCCGCCAGCAACTCGGCCCGGTCGGTACCGAGCACCACCGCTCGGTGATCAAGCTGGGCCCGAGACATGGCGAGTGAGTATCCGACAGCCGTGGCATCGAGGCCCGGGTCACCGGACGCGTGGCGGTGCAGTCGGGCGGCCTGTTCGCGCAGCGCCGCCGCGCGTTCCGCCCGCAGCCGCGCCAGGTAGGCCCTGGGCGGCACCCCCATCCCCCGGGTGAACAGCCGGGCCAGCCGGCCGGGGGAGA
>NZ_SMKI01000028.1 GCF_004348415.1 Streptomyces hainanensis | reverse complement strand
GGCCCAGCCCCCTCAGCCACGCTCCCGCGCGACCCGCCGCTCGTCCCAGACGGGCTCGGACGTCTCGCGCACCACGCCGTCCTCGCCGAACACCAGGAACCGGTCGAAGGAGCGCGCGAACCAGCGGTCGTGCGTCACCGCGAGCACCGTGCCCTCGAACGCCTCGAGCCCGTCCTGCAGCGCCTCCGCGCTCTCCAGGTCCAGGTTGTCCGTCGGCTCGTCCAGCAGCAGCGCGGTGGAGCCGTCGAGCTCCAGCAGCAGGATCTGGAAGCGGGCCTGCTGCCCACCGGAGAGCCGGTCGAAGGGCTGCTCGGCCTGCCGGTCGAGCTCGTAGCGGCGCAGCGCCGAGGTGGCGGCGCCCCGGTCCTTCGCGTGCTCGGTCCACAGGATGTCGAGCAGCGTCCTGCCGAGCAGCTCGGGGTGGGCGTGGGTCTGGGCGAAGTGCCCGGGCACCACGCGGGCGCCCAGCTTCCAGGCGCCGGTGTGCGCCACGTCGCCGTCGCCGGCGAGCAGCCGCAGGAAGTGCGACTTGCCCGAGCCGTTCGAGCCGAGCACCGCGACCCGCTCCCCGTAGAAGACCTCCAGGTCGAAGGGGCGCATCAGGCCGGTCAGCTCCAGACGCTCGCAGGTCACCGCGCGCAGCCCGGTACGGCCGCCGCGCAGCCGCATCCTGATGTCCTGCCGGCGCGGCGGCCGCTGTGGCGGGCCCGCCTCCTCGAACTTCCGCAGCCTGGTCTGCGCGGCCTTGTAGCGGGACGCCATCACGTCGCTGTTCGCCGCGTACTGCCGCATGTCGAGCACCAGCCGCTTCAGCTGGGCCCGCTTCTCCTCCCAGCGCCGCAGCAGCTCCTCGAACCGCTCGAACCGCCGTTCCCGCGCCTCGTGGTAGGTGCCGAAGCCGCCGCCGTGCGTCCAGACGTCCGAGTTCTCGACGCCCGGCTCGACGCTGACGATCTTGCGCGCGGCGCGGGCCAGCAGCTCGCGGTCGTGGGAGACGAACAGCACCGTCTTCCTGGTCTCCAGCAGCCGCTCCTCGAGCCACCGCTTGCCGGGCACGTCGAGGTAGTTGTCCGGCTCGTCGAGCAGCAGCACCTCGTCGCCGCCGCGCAGCAGCGCCTCCAGGACCAGCCGCTTCTGTTCGCCGCCCGAGAGGGTGCGCACCCGCCGCCACTGGGCCTTCTCGTACGGCGTGCCGAGCGCGGCCACCGTGCACATGTCCCAGACGGTCTCGGCCTCGTAGCCGCGGGCCTCGGCCCAGTCGGCGAGGGCCTGCGCGTAGGCGAGCTGCGCCGCCTCGTCGTCCCGCTCCATCACGGCCAGCTCGGCCTCGTCCACGGCGGTCGCGATCCGCCGCAGCTCGGGGGGCGCGACGGACACCAGCAGGTCGCGGACGGTGCGGTCGTCCCGCACCGAGCCGACGAACTGCGGCATCACGCCGAGCCCGCCGCTGACGGTGACGGTGCCGCCGGCCGGCCGCAGCTCCCCGGCGACGAGCCTCAGCAGCGTCGTCTTGCCGGCGCCGTTGGCCCCGACCAGCGCGGCGGCCTCGCCCTCGCCCACCCGGAACGACGCGTCGTCGAGCAGCACCCGCCCGTCCGGTAGCCGGTACTCCAGGTGCGCGACCTCGACATGTCCCATGAGGGCAGTCTGCCGCGCCCGGCCGCCGACACCCCACCGGTTTTCGCCCCGGATCCCCTTCGTGCCGGATACCAGAACATCAGCTGACCGGATCCGCCGCTCCCCCCGTAAACTGCCGCCCATGAGTTACGGGCAGGGGGGACCCCAGTGGGTTCCCGGGGGTTCGAACACGCCGGACTGGAGCGCGCTCGCCGCCGACGCGGAGCGGAACCGCTCCCGTAAACGCGGGTGGGTCGTCGTCGGCAGCGCGCTGGCCGCGGCGGCGGTGGGCACGGTGGTGGCGCTGGCCATCGTCAACCAGGGCGGGGACGGCGGCTCCTCCGCGTCCGACGGCCAGAACACCGAGCTGCCGGACGAGCCGACGGGCACCGCGAGCGACGACGCGTCGTTCGACGAGACGACCCTGCCGCCGCTCCCCCAGCCCCGGGAGTTCATCTCCGACGCCGACAAGGACATCGCGCCCTTCGAGGCCGATTCCTTCTTCGGCGGCGCCATGGAGATAGAGGGCCGCTCGTACGCGCAGGTCGCCTCCGACGCCACCGAGGGCTGCGCCGGCGCCGTCTCCGACGAGCTGGCCGCGGTGCTGACCGAGCACGGCTGCGCGTCCCTGCTGCGGGCCACCTACACGGCGGACGGCGTGGCCGTCACCGTCGGCGTCGCGCAGTTCCCGACCGAGGAGGACGCGGCCGCCGCCCGGGAGAGCGCGGCCGGCAACCTCCAGGCCCTGGTCGGCGGCGACGCCCCCTCCTTCTGCCAGCGCGGCGGCTGCCGCACCACCAACAACCAGGTGGGGCGCTACGCCTACTTCACGATCGCCGGCAACAGCGACGGCTCCCCGGACAGCGGCGACGGCACGCCGGCCCAGCAGGCCGCGCGGGACGGCAACGACCACGCCTTCTCGCGGATCATCCAGCGCGGTGAGGCCCAGGCGTCCGCGTCCGCCTCGGCGATCGTCGAGGACCGCAACAACGGGTAACCCCCGGGTTCGCTGCCGGGCGGCGCCTCAGGTGCCTCAGGTGCCTGCGGCGCCGCTCGGCAGCGAACGCACGTTCCGCGCCTCCCGGTTGCGCGCCTCCAGTTGGTCGTCGCGCGGGTAGGCCACCTGCTCCAGGGTCAGCCCGTGCGGCCGCACGACGTGCACCGCCGAGTCCCGCACCCGGCCGGCCAGCACCTTGCCCGGCCAGTCGGCCGGCCGGTGCCCGTCCCCGACGAACAGCAGGGCGCCGACGAGTGAGCGCACCATGTTGTGGCAGAACGCGTCGGCCTCGACCGTGCCCTCGACCACGCCGTCGGGCCGCCGCTCCCAGCGGAGCGCGCGCAGCGTGCGGATCGTCGTGGCGCCCTCGCGCTTCTTGCAGTAGGCCGCGAAGTCGTGTTCGCCGAGCAGCCGTTCCGACGCCTCGTTCATCGCCGCCACGTCGAGCGGCCAGTTGTGCCAGAGCACCGAGGCGTACTGGAGCGGGTCGACGCCGCCCGGGTGGTCGCCGACCCGGTACGCGTAGCGCCGCCAGATCGCCGAGAACCGCGCGTTGAAGTGCGGCGGCGCCTCGGCCGCGCGCCACACCCGGACATCGCTCGGCAGCCGCCCCGCCAGCCGCCGCACCAGCCGGTCCCGCTGCTCGAGCCAGACGGCCTCCGGCAGGTCCACGTGCGCCACCTGCCCGCGCGCGTGCACCCCGGCGTCCGTGCGCCCCGCGACGGTCAGTTCGAACCGGCGCGGCGACCGGGTCACGATCCGCAGCGCCTCCTCCAGCTCGCCCTGGACGGTGCGCAGGCCGGCCTGCCGTGCCCAGCCGGAGAAGTCGTGCCCGTTGTACGAAAGATCGAGTCGAACTCGGACAAACCCCGCCGCAACCTCGTCACTCACGGCTCCGATCCTCCCAGACCGGCGGCCTGCCGCCATACATACCCGGTAGATACTCAGTACATACTTGGTATGCTGCGCCCTATGCCAGAACAGCTGTTCGCACTGCCGGAGCCACCGGCATCGCCGGCATCGCCGGCTCCGCCACGACCGGCCGAACCGCCGCACCGCACCGGCCCGCCCGAGGCGATCGGCTACGCCGTGGCCGCGCTGGTCCTGGTGGTCGGCGGGGCCCTGTTCACCACGCCCGTCCTCAACTGGCTGGTCGGCCCGGCGATCTGCGTCCTGTGCGTGGCCACCGCCGGCCACCTCGCCGACCGCCGGAGCGACCCGTCATGAGCTGGGCGGCGCACGAGCTGGAGTCCTACCTGCTCCACAAGCACATCAGGACCAGGGTGTCCTTCCTGGCCATCCTCACCGGCTGCCTCGCCCCCGACATGCTCACCAAACTGCCGGTCTACGGCATCGAGTTGGGCAATCTGGTGATCAGGCCGGAGAACCCCTGGGAGTACCACAGGGGCTGGCCGGGCGCCGGCTTCACCCACTCGCTGCTGTTCGCCGCCGTCCTCGGCCTGCTGGTGCTGTGGATCTTCCGGAGCCGCGAATGGGCCCTCGGCCTCGCCGTCGGCACGGCGGCGCACGTGCTCACCGACATCTTCGACAGCGTCGGCACGATGCTGTTCTTCCCCTTCACCACCCAGCAGTACAGCACCGGCATGTGGGCCTACGCGGCCCAGGCCGGGCGCTACGGCGACGCCGCCGCCTACTACGGCAGCCTCGGCCTGGTCTGGGACCTGTTCTGGCTCACCCTGGCCCTCCTCGGCTTCCGGGCCCTGCGCGCCCGCTACTTCTTCGAGGAGGTCGTCCCGTCCGACCCCGCCTGGGGCTGGTTCCGCCGCCGCCTGCGCCTCTCCGACCGCGTCCTGCTGGCCCTGTACCGCGCCTACTTCGTCTACGGCGCCTGCCGTGTCGTCGGCTGGACCGCCTGGGTCCACCTGATCGAGGGCGCTCCGATGGACTGGACGTGGGGCGGCCCCTACTGGGTCGAGAAGGCCACGCTCGAACCCACCCCGCTCCCGGAACTCGTCACCGGCACCGCGATCGGCCTGGCCGGCCTGGCCACCGCGCTCTGGCTCCTGTGGCTCCTCCTCGGCCGCCGCCTGTGGGCCGCCGCGGCCCCCGAGCCCCGGGAGCCGGCGCGACTGGCCGCGTGAGCGTGCCCGCGACCCCACGCCCCCCCCGGGGTGCGAACGCGGCGGTGACTCAGAGGTGGCTCAGATGTCGAGGAAGCGCACGTCCTTGGCGTTGCGCTGGATGAAGGAGCGCCGGGCCTCGACGTCCTCGCCCATCAGGACGGAGAAGAGGGCGTCGGCGACGGCCGCGTCGTCGAGGGTGACCTGGCCCAGGACGCGGTGCTCCTGGTCCATGGTCGTGGTGCGCAGTTCCTCGGCGTTCATCTCGCCCAGGCCCTTGAACCGCTGGATCGAGTCGTCCCGCACCCGGCGGCCGCCCCGCCGGCCCCGTTCCAGGAGCACGTCCCGTTCCCGGTCGGAGTAGGCGTACTCCACGTGCTCCCGGCTCCACCTGATCTTGTAGAGCGGCGGGCGGGAGAGGTAGACGTGCCCGTGCTCGATCAGCGGCCGCATGAAGCGGAACAGGAAGGTGAGCAGCAGCGTGTTGATGTGCTGGCCGTCGACGTCGGCGTCCGCCATCAGAATGATCTTGTGGTACCGGAGCTTCTCGATGTCGAAGTCCTCGTGCACGCCCGTGCCGAACGCGGAGATCATCGACTGGACCTCCTGGTTGTGCAGGATCCTGTCGATGCGGGCCTTCTCGACGTTGAGGATCTTGCCGCGGATGGGAAGGATCGCCTGGTACCGCGGGTTGCGGCCGGACTTGGCCGAGCCGCCGGCGGAGTCGCCCTCGACGATGAAGATCTCGCTCCTCGCCGGATCGCTGGACTGGCAGTCGGACAGTTTGCCGGGCAGGGCGGCCGACTCCAGCAGGCCCTTGCGGCGGGTCAGGTCCCGTGCCTTGCGGGCCGCCAGCCGGGCGGTGGCCGCCTGGTTCGCCTTGCGGACGATGTCGGCCGCCTCGTGGGGGTTGCTGTCGAACCAGTGGGTCAGGTGCTCGTGCACGACCTTCTGCACGAACGTCCTGGCCTCGCTGTTGCCCAGCTTGGTCTTGGTCTGCCCCTCGAACTGCGGCTCGCCCAGCTTGACCGAGATGATCGCGGTCAGGCCCTCGCGGATGTCCTCGCCCGTGAGGTTGTCGTCCTTCTCGCGCAGCAGCCTCTTCTCCCGCGCGTACCGGTTGACGACCGTGGTCAGCGCCGTGCGGAAGCCCTCCTCGTGGGTGCCGCCCTCGTGGGTGTGGATGGCGTTGGCGTAGGAGTGGACGCTGTCGGCGAACTGGCTGTTCCACTGCAGCGCGACCTCCACCGACAGCAGCCGCCCGGTGTCCTCGGCGGCGATGGAGACGACGGAGGGGTGGACCGGCTCCCCCTTGCGGGCGGTGAGGTGGGCGACGAAGTCGGTGATACCGCCGTCGTAGCGGTGGGAGACCGTCTTCGCCGCCTGCCCCTCAGCGGTGTCGGGACCGGCTTCGTCGGCCCCCGCCGTCGCGCGGGCCGACTCGCGCTCGTCGGTGAGGGTCAGGGTCAGCCCCCGGTTGAGGAAGGCCATCTCCTGGAACCGTCGGGCCAGCGTCTCGAAGGAGTACTCGGTGGTCTCGAAGATGCCGCCGTCCGCCCAGAACGTCAGCGACGTGCCCGTCCTCGGGGTGGCCTCGTGACGGGCCAGCGGCGCGGTCGGCGCGCCGTCCCGGTACTCCTGGGTCCACCGGTGGCCGTCGGCCCGGATCTCCACCGACAGCCTGGTCGAGAGCGCGTTGACCACCGACAGGCCCACCCCGTGCAGACCGCCGGATACCGCGTACCCGCCGCCCCCGAACTTGCCGCCCGCGTGCAGCACCGTCAGCACGACCTCCACGGCCGGCTTCCCCTCCACCGGATGCGTGCCCACCGGGATGCCGCGCCCGTTGTCGACCACCCGTACGCCGCCGTCGGCCAGGATCGTCACGTCGATCCGGTCGGCCACCCCGGCCAGCACCTCGTCGACGGAGTTGTCCACGAGCTCCTGCACCAGATGGTGCAGCCCCCGCTCGCCCGTGGAGCCGATGTACATGCCGGGCCGCCTGCGCACGGCGTCGAGCCCGTCCAGGACGGTGATCGCGGTGGCGTCGTACGCGAGCGGCCCGGCATGGCCGTTCCGCTCGGCGCCGGAACCCTCGGGGACGGCGTGAGTGCCGAAAGTCGTCACATTACTCTCTTTTCAGGCACGGCAAACCACGCTTCCGCGCACCACGGCGCGAGAGCGGTCGGATCGCTGGACGGAAGACATGTCGCGGGCAGGCCGAAGAGGACCCCCGTGGGCCCGCCGACCCCGGCGCCGGGAGGGCGACGGGGTGCTTCCCAGAATACCGAAGGGCACCCGCGAACCCCGGGCGAGAAGGCTGACAGACGCCCCTCTCGCCACCGCGCGACCTGCCGGTCGATCCCCCCCTGCTCGATCGCCGCGAAAATCGCGGAGAACGCCCCCCAGGCGCCATCCGGACGCTTCGCCGGGTCGGGCCACTGGGACTTTTTCCAACGTGACGCTCCGCGGTCGCGAGCCGCCCCCGCGGCGGGCGACGGCCCACCCGCCGCGCCGCCGACAGCCGGGGCGCCCACCTGGTTGAACGCTGCAATATCGAATAGCGCTATTTGCTGTCGCGAATAGCCAATTCAGCAACGGGGGATGATCGCCCAGTCCCGCAGAGATACCGCCTTCACGGACAAACCTCCTGCTCTTGAGGAAGATTTGAGGTAAGGGCGACGCACCCGACCCCCAAGTTCCCGGAAACACTCAACTCACTTTCTTTACAAGCGAAAACCCTGCGGCTACGCTCTCGCCAACCCGCCGACCACGGGTGAACAAGGCAGAAAAGGAAGTCGTGTGCGTAAGCCATCGAAGAGAACCGCGCTGCGCGTGTTCGTCATCGCCCTCGCCGCACTGCTGATGCCGGTGCTGGCCTCGCCCAGCGCCTCCGCCGTGAACTGGGACCACCAGATGCACACGGACGACGGGGACCCGGGCGGACGTCTCCGGTTCGCCTCCTACGGGGACATCGTCCAGATCTGCGACATCGAGGCCGACGGGTGGGCGGTCAACGTGCAGGTCTATGACACGGTGCACGGCTACAACGTCGACGAGTTCAGCGTCGGCGGAAACGGGAACTGCAAGACCCACCGCGCGTCCAACGGGTACAACCTCGTCGAGGGTCGCTACTACCGGTTCACCGTCGCGTTGAAGAACGGGTACGGGCTCCAGTACCACGACTACGGGACCTGGAAGGCCTGAGCCGCCCCCCAGAACGCGTCGGTGCCCGCTCCCCTCCCCTGAGGGCGGGCACCGACGCTCACCCCGTGAGCGCCGCGGCCTTCCGCAGCAGCACCGCCCGCTCGCGGACGTTGCCGCACAGCCTGGCCGCCAACTCCAGCTCCGCCCGGGCCTCGGCGGCGCGGCCGAGCCGCGCCAGCAGCTCGCCGCGCACGCTCGGCAGCAGGTGCGACCCCGAGAGGCGGCCCGCGACGGCCAGTTCGTCCACCAGGGCCAGGGCCGGCCCCGGGCCACTCGCCATGGCCACGGCGACCGCCCGGTTCAGCTCCACGACGGGCGAGGGCGCCACCCGGCCGAGCGCCTCGTAGAGCAGCACGATCCGCTCCCAGTCGGTCTCCGCCACGGACCCGGCCGACGCGTGGCAGGCCGCGATCGCCGCCTGCAACCCGTACGGGCCCAGCCCACGCCCCACGGCCGCGGCCCGGCCGAGCGCGGCCAGGCCGCGGCGGATCGCCGACCGGTCCCAGAGCCGGCGGTCCTGGTCCTCCAGCAGCACCGCCTCACCGTCGGGGCCGACCCGGGCCGGGAAGCGCGCCGCGGTGAGTTCGCAGAGCGCGAGCAGCCCGTGCGCCTCCGGCTCGTCGGGCAGCAGCGCGACCAGCGTCCTCGCCAGCCGGATCGCCTCGTACCCGAGGTCCGTGCGCAGCAGCCGATCCCCGCCGGTGGCCGTGGACGCCTCGGTGAAGATCACGTACAGCACGCTCAGCACGCCGCCGAGCCGCGCCCGCCGCTCGTCGGCCGGCGGCAGCGCGAACGGCACCCCGGCCGCGGCGATCGTCTTCTTCGCCCGGGTGATCCTGGCCTGGACCGTCGGCACGGGCACCAGGAAGGCCCGGGCGATCTCCTCGCTCGACAGGCCGCCGACCGTGCGCAGCGTCAGCGCCACCCGGGCCTCCGGCGAGAGCACCGGATGGCAGGCGACGAAGACCAGCGCCAGGACGTCGTCCTCGACCCGGTCCGGGTCCCACGGCAGCTCGACCGAGCCACCCCGCGGGGGCGCCGCCGCCCCGGAGGTCGCCTCGCCCTCGGCGAGCTGGCCGGCCAGCAGGGCGTACCGCTCGTCCAGCGCGGACCGGCGGCGGAACGCGTCGATGGCGCGGCGGCGGGCCGTCGCGAGCAGCCAGCCGACCGGGTTCGCCGGCTCGCCGTCCCGCGCCCAGGAGACGAGCGCCTCCGCCACGGCCTCCTGCGCGACGTCCTCGGCGAGCGCGAAGTCGCCGGTGTAGCGGGCCAGCGCGCCGACGATCCGGGCCGACTCGATGCGCCACACGGCCTCGACGGCCCGCCGCGCCGGCTCGGCGCCCGGCCCGCCGTCGGGCGCCCCGCGGCTCAGAGCTGGCCCGTCCGCTCGCGCCACGCCCGCTCCCTGACGATCCACTCGTTGTCCTGCGGGAACTCGTCGATGGACGGCACGCGCCGGATCTCGCACTTCGAGCCGGGGACGGCCGGGATCCGCTTCGCCCACTCGACGGCCTCCTCCTTGGACGCCACGTCCAGCACGTAGAAGCCGCCGAACAGCTCCTTCGTCTCGCCGTAGGGGCCGTCGGTGACCACCGGCGTCTCGCCGCCGAAGTCGACCACCACGCCCTGGGACGGGTCGTCCAGGCCCTCGGCGGCCACGAGCACCCCGGCCTTGATCAACTCGTCGTTGAAGCGGCCCATCGTCTCCAGCATCTCCTCGAAGGGCTTCTCCATCATCGCGGCCATCGACTCGTCCGTGCCGCGCATGATCAGCATGTACTTCGCCATCGTCGATCGTCTCCTCGACTTCGCGTCTCCGGGTCGCCGTTTCCGACCCTCTCACCCCCAGGTCGAACGACGGCACCGCCGATCGACACGGCGGACGGGGAATTCCGAGAAACCTTCTCGCGGGACACCGGAACCGCTGCCCGCCGCGCGCTCAGTCCTGCGGGATGCGCGCCTCGATCGTCGCCCTGGCGCGCGGGCACTCGTCGAAGGGCAGCGGGCACTCCAGCACCTCCTCGATGAGGCGCTTGGCCGCCTGGGCCCGGGCGATCCGCTCGACGAGCCGGGCGTGGTGGTGCCGGAGCAGCGACCGACGGTCCCCCAGGTCGTTCACGGCGGCGAGCAGGTCCCGCAGGTCGCCGAGGCCGAGGCCGGCCTCCTTGCCGATCTGGATCATGGCCACCCGCCGCAGCTCTTCGACGCCGTACCGCCGCTGGCCGCCGGGGGCACGGTCGGGGACGAGCAGACCGACGCTCTCCCAGTGCCGCAGCACATGGGTCGCGAGACCGAACCGGCCGGCCAACTCGCCGATGCTCATGTCGACTTCCGCGCCACTTGACTTCATGTGCACATTAACCAGCACGGTGAAGGCATGCGTAAACCCGAGCCCGCCACCCGACGGTCGATCAGTGACCGGTTCCTGCTGGGTGGAACCGTCGAGGACGTCACCCCGCTCACGCCCCGCACCCGCCGGATCAGGATCGGCGGCGTGGGCGGCGCGGGCGCGCGCGAGCTGGTCTGGCGGCCCGGCCAGCACGTCCGCGTCCTGGTCGGCGACCCCGGCACGGCACGGGCCTGGATGACGGGCTTCCGCGACCTGCTGCGCAGCTACTCCGTCTGGGACCACGACGCCCGCGCCGGCACGCTCGACCTGTGCGTCCTCGACCACGGCGACGACGGCCCCGGCGTCCGCTGGGCCCGGCGGGTCCGGGTCGGCCAGCGGGTCGCGTTCACCCGCCCCGAGGGGCGCGTCGTCCTCGACCGGCACGCGCCCCACCACCTGTTCGTCGGCGACGAGACGGCGTCGGTCGCGTTCCGCCCCATGCTCCAGACCCTGCCGGCCACGGCCCGCGTCCACGGCGTGATCGGGGTGGCCGCCCCCGAGGACCGCCTGCCGCTGCCGCGCGCCGACGAGCTCCACTGGATCTACGGCCGACCGCTCGCCGACGCCGTCCACGCGCTCGACCTGCCGGCCGAGCCGGGCGTGGCCTACGTCGCCGGTGAGGCCCACACCTGCCAGGCGGTACGCCGGCACCTCACCCGGACCCTCGGCTGGCCCCGCCGGTCCGTCATCGTCAAACCCTTCTGGGCCCCGGGCCGCCGCGGCCTGGACTGAGAAACGCGACCGGGCGACCGCGGCACGCCACGCAGGTGCAGTCAACAGCAGCACTTTGCATGCATCGATGGCACAACGATGGACATGACTGCCGTAACGATCCGAGGGGTCCCCGACGACGCGCTCGCCGCGCTCAAGGTCAAGGCCGTCCGCTCGGGGAAGTCACTACAGGCGTACCTCCGTGACCTGGTCACCAGGGACGCCGCCACGCCACCCCTCCAGGACTTGGTGGCCCGCATGCGCGACGTCGCCAGCGCCGACCTCTCCGACACGGATGTCAGCGCCGTCATCGACGACGGCAGGGAACGGCGTTGATCGTCGTCGACTGTTCGGCGTTGGTCCACGCCCTGGCAGACACCGGGCATCGGGGCAGGGCTGTTCGGGAACGACTCGACCAGGAGGACGCGCTGGCCGCTCCCAGCCTCCTGGACACGGAGATCCTCTCCGCCCTGGTGCGGTTGGCCAGGAGGAGCGGCTCGGGTATCCCACCCCGGATCAGCCAGCGCGACCGCGACAAGGCCATGGACATCTACCGGCAACTGCCGCTGCAACGCCACGAGGTGCCCACCCTCTGGCCTCGAATGGTCCAGCTCGCGTCGGACCTCTCCGTCCACGACGCGGCCTACACGGCACTCGCCGAAGCGCTGTCCGTTCCCCTCGTCACCAGCGATGCCCGCATCGCACGTGGCTACGGTGGAACGGGTGGGGCCTCACGCTGTCTCATCGAAACCCTCTGATCCCCCGCTGATCCCCCGCCAACGGCGACTGCCCGCTCCCCTCACGGTGAGGGAAGCGGGCAGCACGGGAACCGCGACGCGTGTCAGGCGTCCTTCTCGTCCTTGGACTCGCCCTTGGTCTCCTCGGCCGCCTCGTCGGCGGCCTCGTTGACGACCTCGGTCTCGTCGTCGGCCTTCGACAAGTCGGCGTTGGCCTTCGACTCGTCGGCCTCCTTCACCGCGCGGCGGGTGGCGGCCTCGGCCTCGCCGACGGCGGCCTGCTGCACGGTCAGGGCCTCGACCAGCTCGATCACGGCCATCGGGGCGTTGTCGCCACGACGCGGACCGATCTTGGTGATCCGGGTGTAGCCGCCCGGACGGTTGGCGAACTTCGGGCCGATCTCCGTGAAGAGCGTGTGCACGATGCTCTTGTCGGTGATCGTCTGCATCACCTGGCGACGGTTGTGCAGGTCGCCCTTCTTCGCCTTGGTGATCAGACGCTCGGCCACCGGGCGCAGCCGGCGGGCCTTGGCCACGGTGGTGGTAATGCGACCGTGCTCGAACAGCGCCGTGGCGAGGTTCGCGATCATCAGCCGCTCGTGGGCGGGGCTGCCGCCCAGCCTGCGGCCCTTGGTGGGCGTAGGCATAGCTCTCTCCTGTCGTATCTGCGCCGGCCGTGTCAGGTACCGACGTCAGTCATGGCGCCCGGGTGGATCCCGAACACCGGCCACCGGCCGTACCAGGTACCGGTGACGGTGGGCCCGGGAGCGGAGCTCCCGGGCCGGTGCGGCCTAGTACTGCTCGGTCTCCGCGAAGCCGGTGTCGCCGTCGTCGTCGGCGCCGAAGGCGTCGGCGGCGGTGGTCGGGTCGAATCCGGGCGGGCTGTCCTTCAGGGCCAGGCCCATGCCGGCCAGCTTCGCCTTGACCTCGTCGATCGACTTGGCGCCGAAGTTGCGGATGTCCAGCAGGTCCGCCTCGGAGCGGGCGACCAGCTCGCCGACCGAGTGGATGCCCTCCCGCTTGAGGCAGTTGTAGGAGCGGACCGTGAGCTCCAGCTCCTCGATCGGCAGCGCCAGGTCGGCGGCGAGCGCCGCGTCCGTCGGGGACGGGCCCATGTCGATGCCCTCGGCGTCGACGTTGAGCTCGCGGGCCAGGCCGAACAGCTCGACCAGCGTCTTGCCGGCGGACGCCATGGCGTCACGCGGCCGCATGGCCTCCTTGGTCTCGACGTCGACGATCAGCTTGTCGAAGTCGGTCCGCTGCTCGACGCGGGTGGCCTCCACCTTGTAGGTGACCTTCAGCACCGGGCTGTAGATCGAGTCCACCGGGATCCGGCCAATCTCCTGGCCGAGCTGCTTGTTCTGCACCGCGGAGACGTAGCCGCGACCGCGCTCGACGGTCAGCTCCATCTCCAGCTTGCCCTTGTTGTTCAGGGAGGCCAGCACCAGGTCGGGGTTGTGCACCTCGACGCCGGCCGGCGGGGCGATGTCCGCCGCGGTGACCAGACCCGGACCCTGCTTGCGCAGGTACATCACGACCGGCTCGTCGTGCTCCGAGGAGACGACCAGCTGCTTGATGTTCAGGATCAGGTCGGTGACGTCCTCCTTGACGCCCGGCACGGTGGTGAACTCGTGCAGCACGCCGTCGACGCGGATGCTGGTGACGGCGGCGCCGGGGATGGAGGACAGCAGGGTCCGGCGCAGCGAGTTGCCGAGGGTGTAGCCGAAGCCCGGCTCCAGCGGCTCGATCACGAACCGGGAGCGGAACTCGTCGACGACCTCTTCGGTCAGGGAGGGGCGCTGAGCGATCAGCATGGGTTACGACTCCAGTCTCCGGCACCCACTATTTGATGCCGGACCAGACGACACAGCGATGGTTCGAGGGTAAGGGCGGGACCGGCCGAACCGGCCGACCCCGCCCACCTCGGTTACTTCGAGTACAGCTCGACGATCAGCTGCTCCTGCACCTGGGTGTCGATCACCTGGCGCTCGGGCAGCGAGTGGACGAGGATCCGCAGCGACGACGGAACCGACTCCAGCCACGCCGGAACGGTCTTGTCGCCGGCCTCCGCCTGGGCCACCTGGAAGGGGGTCAGGGTGCGGGAGGACTCGCGGACCTCGATGATGTCGTTCGGCGACACCCGCGCGGACGGGATGTCGAGCTTCCGGCCGTTGACCGTGATGTGGCCGTGCCGGACGAGCTGCCTGGCGTGGTCGCGGGACTTGGCGAAGCCGGCCCGGTAGACCACGTTGTCCAGACGGGACTCGAGGATGCGCAGCAGGTTCTCACCGGTCTTGCCGGACTGCCGGTTGGCCTCGTTGTAGTACCCGCGGAACTGCTTCTCGAGGACACCGTAGATCCGCGCGCACTTCTGCTTCTCACGCTTCTGCAGCAGGTACTCGCTGTCCTTGGTGCGCCCGCGCCCGTGCTCACCCGGGGGGTAAGGACGGATCTCGATCGGGCACTTCGCGCTCTCGCACTTCGCTCCCTTGAGGAAGAGCTTCTGCTTCTCCCGACGGCAACGCTTGCAGTCGGCCCCGGTGTAACGCGCCATAGTCTTTGTCTCCTACTTCACTTCGCTCAGACGCGGCGGCGCTTCGGCGGGCGGCAGCCGTTGTGCGGGGTCGGGGTGACGTCCTGGATCGAACCGACCTCGAGGCCGGTGGCCTGGAGGGAACGGATCGCGGTCTCACGGCCGGAGCCGGGACCCTTCACGAAGACGTCCACCTTGCGCATGCCGTGCTCCTGGGCACGACGCGCGGCGTTCTCCGCGGCCATCTGGGCGGCGAACGGCGTGGACTTCCGGGAGCCCTTGAAGCCGACGTGGCCGGCCGAGGCCCAGGAGATCACGTTGCCGGACGGGTCGGTGATCGAGACGATGGTGTTGTTGAACGTGCTCTTGATGTGGGCGTGCCCGTGAGCGACGTTCTTCTTTTCCTTGCGGCGCACCTTCTTGGCGCCGGCAGTACGGCCCTTTGGCGGCATCTGCTTGGTTTCTCCCCTGGAGGTGGTCGGTCCTGCTTACCGGACCGCTGGACGAGCGTGATCCGGTGCGGACTACTTCTTGCCCGGCTTCTTCTTGCCGGCGATCGCGCGACGCGGGCCCTTGCGGGTACGCGCGTTGGTCTTGGTGCGCTGGCCGTGGACGGGCAGGCCACGGCGGTGCCGCAGCCCCTCGTAGCAGCCGATCTCGACCTTGCGACGAATGTCGGCCTGGATCTCGCGACGGAGGTCACCCTCGGTCTTGATGTTGGCGTCCACGTACTCGCGGAGCTTGACGAGGTCCTCCTCGCCAAGATCGCGGACGCGGGTGTCCGGGTTCACCCCGGTGCTGGCCAACGTCTCCTGGGCAAGGGTGCGCCCGATGCCGAAGACGTAGGTGAGGGCTACCTCGACGCGCTTCTCGCGCGGGAGGTCGACGCCTGCGAGGCGTGCCATGATGCGTGGCTCCTGATGATCGTTGGAGGTCTGCCGCAGCACCGTTCCCGGCCTGGCGAGCCGGGTCCCCGGCCTCCGCCGGGGGTGTCGTCCCCGCGCGACTCACGGCGCGAGGGGTCGGGTGACTGCGATTCTCTTGTCTGATTGCGTCGCGCGAAGCTTGCTGCGATGCGTGCGGGTGGTCGGCGATCAGCCCTGGCGCTGCTTGTGGCGCAGGTTCTCGCAGATCACCATGACCCGGCCGTGACGGCGGATCACCTTGCACTTGTCGCAGATCTTCTTGACGCTCGGCCTGACCTTCATGGCTTCTGAGGTTCTCCGGGTCTCGGTCTACTTGTAGCGGTAGACGATCCGCCCGCGCGTCAGGTCGTAGGGAGAGAGCTCCACCACGACCCGGTCGTCGGGAAGGATACGGATGTAGTGCATCCGCATCTTGCCGCTGATGTGCGCGAGGACCTGGTGGCCATTCTGAAGCTCCACCCTGAACATCGCGTTCGGGAGAGATTCGACGACCGTGCCCTCGATCTCGATGGCCCCTTGTTTTTTGGCCATACTTGAGCGCTTCACCTTCCGGGATCGGCTACCTGGATGGCTCCGCGCACACAAAAAGGAGGGTGCACAGAACCGACTCATCAGGGTACGGCACCCCACCCGAAAAGACCAATCAGACCTATCCAGGGAACCTTCCCCCGGACGAAGATCTTTAAGCCGACGACCTCTAGGCCAACGGATCGGGAGCGGCTGTCACGCCGAGCTCGGCCAGCCTGGCCCGACCGCCGTCCGGGGCGGTGAGCACGAGGGGGCCGGCCTCGGTGAGCGCCACCGAGTGCTCCCAGTGCGAGGCCCAGGTGCCGTCGTTGGTCTTGACCGTCCACTCGTCGGCCAACACGTGGGTCTTGGGGGTGCCGAGCGTGATCATGGGCTCGATCGCCAGGCAGAACCCGGGCACGAACCGCGGGCCGCGGCCGCGCCTGCGGTCCACGTAGTTCAGCAGGTGCGGGTCCATGTGCATCTCGCTGCCGATGCCGTGGCCGCCGTAGTCCTCGACGATGCCGTACTTCCCGGAGGCCGGGCGGGGCTGGCGCCGGATGAAGCTCTCGACGGCCTTGGAGACGTCCACCAGGCGGTTGCCCTTGCGGAACGCGGCGATGCCGGCCCACAGGGACGCCTCGGTCACCTGGCTGAGCTCGACGAGCTCGGGGCCGTGCCCCTCGCCGACCAGCACCGTGATCGCGGCGTCCGCGTGCCAGCCGTCGATGATCGCGCCGGCGTCGATCGAGATCACGTCGCCGGAGCTCAGGACCGTCTCCCGGTCGGGGATGCCGTGGACCACGACGTCGTTGACCGAGGTACAGATCGTCGCGGGAAAGCCGCCGTAGCCCAGGAAGTTGGGCTTGGCGCCGTGCTCCGCCAGGGTCTGGGCCGCGACGTCGTCGAGGTCCTTGGTGCTGGCACCCGGCACGGCCGCCTCGGCCGTCCTGCGGTGTATCTCCGCGACGACCAGGCCGGCGGCCCGCATCTTCGCGATCTGCTCGGGAGTCTTGATCTCCACCATCGGTACGAAGTGCCCTCTCCCCGTCAGACCGCGCGCTCGGGGAGGGCGGCCAGCGCCCGCCGGGTCACCTCGGGCACCGGGGCCAGGGCCGGGATCGTGACGACCAGACCCTGTTCCCGGTAGTAGTCGATGATCGGCTCGGTCTCCTCGTGGTAGATCGCGAGCCGCTTGCGGACGGTCTCCTCCTGGTCGTCGTCGCGCTGGTACAGCTCGCCGCCGCACTCGTCGCAGACGCCCTCCGCCTTCGGCTGCTTGTACTCCACGTGGAAGGTGTGGCTGCTGTCCTTGCGGCAGGTGCGGCGGCCGGCGATGCGCTTGACCACCTCGTCCTCGGGGACCTCCAGGTCCAGCACGGCGTCGAGCCGCAGCCCCTGCTCCACCAGCAACGCGTCCAGGGCCTTGGCCTGGCCGATGTTGCGGGGAAAGCCGTCCAGCAGGAATCCGTCCTCGGCGTCCGGTTTCGCCATCCGGTCCGCGGCCATCGCGATGGTGACCTCGTCGGGCACCAGCCCGCCGGAGCGCAGGATCGACTCGACCTGGCGGCCGAGCTCCGTGCCCTGGCTGATGTTGGCGCGGAAGAGGTCACCGGTGGAGATGTGCGGAATGTCCAGGCGCTGGGCGAGCAGCGCGGCCTGCGTGCCCTTGCCCGCGCCCGGCGGACCGACGAGGACGATTCGCATCAGCGGAGGAACCCTTCGTAGTTGCGCTGGTGGAGCTGGCTCTCGATCTGCCGCACCGTCTCCAGGCCGACACCCACGATGATGAGGATCGAGGTGCCACCGAAGGGGAAGTCCTGCTGAGCGTCGAACATCACCAGCGCCACGGTGGGCACCAGGGCGATCAGGCCGAGGTAGAGCGATCCGGGCCAGGTGATGCGGTTCAGCACGTAGCTCAGGTACTCGACCGTCGGCCGACCCGCCCGGATGCCCGGGATAAAACCACCATACTTCTTCATGTTTTCGGCCACCTCTTCGGGGTTGAAGGTGATGGCCACGTAGAAGAACGCGAAGAAGACGATGAGCAGGAAGTACGTGACGATGTAGTACGGGTGGTCGCCACCGGCGAAGTACCGGTTGATCCAGTCCGCCCAGCCCGCGTCGGAGCCGGCGAACTGCACCAGCAGCTGCGGGATGTAGAGCAGCGAGGAGGCGAAGATCACCGGGATCACACCGGCCTGGTTGACCTTGAGCGGGATGTAGGTCGAGGTGCCGCCGTACGAGCGCCTACCGATCATGCGCTTCGCGTACTGCACGGGGATCCGGCGTTGGGCCAGCTCGACGAAGAGCACCAGGCCCACCATGGCCAGACCGCAGAGCACGACGACACCGAACTCGATCCAGCCGTCGGCGAGGCTGCCCTGCTGCTTGATCTGCCACATGGCGCCCGGGAAACCGGCCGCGATGGACACGAACATCAGCATGGACATGCCGTTACCGATACCCCGGTCCGTGATCAGCTCACCCATCCACATGATGAGCGCGGTCGCGGAGGTGAGGGCGATCACCATCACCAGCGTGGTGAAGATCGAATCGGACGGGATGATGTCGTTCGCCACCGTGCACTGGGGGAACAGGGTGCCACTGCGGGCGGTCGCCACCAGACCCGTGGCCTGGAGCACCGCCAGCGCCATGGTGAGATAGCGGGTGTACTGCGTGATCTTCGCCTGGCCTGCCTGGCCCTCCTTCTTCAGGGCCTCGAGCCGCGGGATCACCACGACCAGCAGTTGGAGGATGATGCTCGCCGTGATGTACGGCATGATCCCCAGGGCGAAGATGGTCAACTGGAGCAGCGCGCCGCCGCTCAACACGTTGACCAGACCGAACAGGCCGGAGCCCGCCCCCGCGGCGTCCGCCTCCTTCACGCACTGATCGACATTCTGGAAGCTGACGCCCGGCACCGGCACATGTTGTCCAAGCCGGAACAGCACGACGATGCCTAGGGTGAAGAGCAGCTTCTTACGCAGATCCGGCGTCTGGAACGCCCGGGCGAACGCGGTGAGCACGGCTCCTCCAGCGCCTCCCACGCCTGCGACGCGAGAGGTTCGGTCTTGAAGTCCAATGAATGACAGAACTAGGGGACAACTACGTGTGGAACAGCCACGCCCCGGAAAGGCGCAACCGACGCAACCTTACCGGCGGATACGCCAAGCCGGAACGACTGACCGGGGATGCCCAAGAAGCGGGCACCCCCGGTCACTCACGTTTCCGACCTACCGAACGCCGGTTCAGGAACGCTCGGTGACGGTGCCGCCGGCAGCGGTGATCTTCTCCCTGGCGGAGCCGGAGACGGCATCCACCGTCACCGTCAGCGCCACGGAGATCTCGCCGGTGCCGAGCACCTTGACCAGTTCGTTCTTCCGAACCGCGCCCTTGGCCACCAGGTCCGCGACGGTGACCTCGCCACCCTCCGGGTAGAGCAGCGCCAGCCGGTCCAGGTTGACCACCTGGAACTGCTTGTGGGCGATGCTCTTGAAGCCCTTCATCTTGGGCAGGCGCTGCAACAGCGGCAGCTGGCCACCCTCGAATCCGACCCGAACCTGGTAGCGGGCCTTGGTGCCCTTGGTGCCGCGACCGGCGGTCTTGCCCTTGGACGCCTCGCCACGACCCACCCGGATCTTGGCCTTCTTGGCGCCCGGGGCCGGACGCAGGTCGTGGAGCTTGAGCGGCGCGCTCTCCGCGCTCTCAGGGGTTCCCTTGGCGAGCTCCGCCATCTCAGTCCACCTCCTCGACCGTCACCAGATGCCGCACGGTGTTCGCCATGCCGCGGATCTCCGGGCGGTCATCCTTGACGACCACGTCGTTGATACGCCGCAGCCCGAGCGAGCGCAGCGTCTCCCTGTGGTTCTGCTTGCTCCCGATCCGGGACTTCACCTGCGTGATCTTCAGCTGCGCCATCACGCACCCACTCCGGCACGCGCCCGGAGCAGCGCCGCCGGGGCGACGTCCTCGAGCGGCAGACCGCGGCGGGCCGCGATCTCCTCGGGACGCTGCAGGCCCTTCAGCGCGGCCACCGTGGCGTGCACGATGTTGATCGGGTTCGACGAGCCGAGCGACTTGCTCAGCACGTCGTGGATGCCCGCGCACTCCAGGACGGCGCGCACCGGGCCACCGGCGATCACACCGGTACCGGGGGAGGCCGGCTTCAGCAGCACGACGCCCGCCGCCTCCTCACCCTGGATCGGGTGCGGGATGGTGCCCTGGATACGGGGGACCTTGAAGAAGTGCTTCTTGGCCTCCTCCACACCCTTGGCGATGGCGGCCGGCACCTCCTTGGCCTTGCCGTAACCGACACCGACGGTGCCGTCACCGTCGCCCACCACGACAAGCGCGGTGAAGCTGAAGCGACGACCACCCTTCACAACCTTGGCGACGCGGTTGATCGCGACGACGCGCTCGACGTACGCGGTCTTCTCGGCGGCGGCGCCGCCGTCCCGACCCTTACGGTCCCGCCGCTCGCCGCCACCGGCGCCGCCACCGCGGCGCTGTGGTCCAGCCATGGGAATTACCTCTCTCGATTGCTCGGACGGGACCGGCTCAGAACTTGAGCCCCGCCTCGCGGGCGGCGTCGGCCAGCGCGGCGACGCGCCCGGCGTACTTGTTACCGCCGCGGTCGAACACGACGGCCTCGACACCGGCCGCCTTGGCGCGCTCCGCGACCAGGGCGCCGACCTTCTTGGCCTGCGCGCTCTTGTCGCCCTCGCCGCCACGGATCGACACGTCGAGCGACGAGGCCGAGGCCAGCGTGTGGCCCGCGGTGTCGTCGATGACCTGCGCCACCATGTGACGGTTGGAACGGGTGACGACCAGGCGCGGACGCTCGGGGCTCCCCGAGATCTTCTTGCGGATGCGGATGTGCCGGCGCTTGGCCGCCACCCGCTTCCTGGCGTCGCCCTTGGCGATCTTCAGTCCGTATGCCATGGCTACTTACCAGCCTTTCCGACCTTGCGGCGGATGACTTCGCCCTCGTACTTGACGCCCTTGGCCTTGTACGGGTCGGGCTTGCGCAGCTTACGGATCTTCGCCGCGACCTCGCCCACCTTCTGCTTGTCGATGCCCTCGACGCTGAACCGCGTCGGGTTCTCGACCTTGAAGGTGATGCCCTCCGGCGGCTCGACCAGGATCGGGTGGCTGTAACCCAGGGAGAACTCGAGGTTGCTCCCCTTGGCCTGGACGCGGTAACCGACGCCGCTGATCTCGAGCTTCTTGATGTACCCCTGGGTCACGCCGACGATCATGTTGTCGACCAGCGTGCGGGACAGGCCGTGCAGAGCACGGTTGCGGTTCTCGTCGTTGGGGCGGGTCACCAGGATGGTGCCGTCCTCAGCCCGTGCCACCTCGATGGGCGCGGCGACGGTGTGCGCGAGGGCACCCTTGGGGCCCTTCACCTCCACCGTGCGGCCGTCGATGGTCACGTCCACGCCGGCGGGAACCGGGATGGGCTGCTTGCCGATGCGCGACATGGCTCTTCCTCCGTTCCCTTCGTCACCAGACGTAGGCGAGGACTTCCCCACCCACGCCCTTCTTCTGCGCCTGCTTGTCCGTGAGCAGCCCGTTGGACGTGGAGATGATCGCCACGCCCAGGCCACCGAGAACCCTCGGCAGGCTGGTGGACTTCGCGTACACCCGCAGGCCCGGCTTCGAGATCCGCTTGATGCCGGCGATCGAGCGCTCGCGGTTGGGGCCGTACTTCAGCTCCAGAACGAGGGCCTTGCCCACCTGGGCGTCCTCGGTCTTCCAGCCGGTGATGTAGCCCTCCTGCTGGAGGATCTCCGCGATGTGCGTCTTGATCTTGCTGTGCGGCATCACGACGCTGTCGTGGTACGCCGAGTTCGCGTTACGCAGACGTGTCAACATGTCTGCGATCGGGTCGGTCATGGTCATAAAACGGCCTTTGGCCTCTCTCGCCGGGGTTTCCTCGCGGGTGTCCGGGCGCGGTGTTCGGAAACACCGCCGCCCGGACACCCGCGGGACCTACGGCGTAGTAGGTGTTACCAGGAGCTCTTGGTGACGCCCGGCAGCTCGCCACGGTGCGCCATCTCACGAAGGCACACGCGGCAGAGGCCGAACTTGCGGTACACGGAGTGCGGCCGGCCGCAGCGCTGGCAGCGCGTGTAGGCACGCGCGCTGAACTTCGGCTTCCGGGCGGCCTTGGCGATCAGAGCCTTCTTCGCCATGGTTCACGCCTCCTTGAACGGGAATCCGAGGAGACGCAGCAGGGTGCGGCCCTCATCGTCGGTGTTCGCCGTGGTGACCACGGTGATGTCCATGCCTCGGACCCGGTCGATCTGGTCCTGGTCGATCTCATGGAACATGACCTGCTCGGTCAGGCCGAACGTGTAGTTGCCACGACCGTCGAACTGCTTCGGCGACAGACCGCGGAAGTCACGAATCCGCGGCAGCGCCAGCGACAGCAGCCGGTCGAGGAACTCCCACATCCGGTCGCCGCGCAGTGTGACGTGCGCACCGATCGGCATGCCCTCGCGCAGCTTGAACTGCGCGATGGACTTGCGGGCCTTGGTCACGGTCGGCTTCTGGCCGGTGATCGTGGCGAGGTCGCGGACGGCCCCGTCGATCAACTTGGAGTCGCGGGCGGCGTCGCCCACACCCATGTTGACCACGATCTTGGTCAGACCGGGAACCTGCATGACGTTGGCGTACTTGTACTCGTCACGCAGCTTGCCGGCGATCTCCTCGCGGTACCGCGTCTTCAGACGCGGCACGCTGGTGGTCGGGGTAGCAGTGGTCATCAGATGTCCTCACCGGTCCGCCGGGCAACGCGGATCTTGTTGCCGTTGTCGTCGAAGCGGTAGCCGACGCGGGTGGTGACCTTCTTGCCGTCCTTCTCCACCACGAGCGCGACGTTGCTCACGTGGATCGGGGCTTCGGTGGTGATGATGCCACCGGTCTTGGAACCACGGGCGGTCGTGCCGGCCTTGGTGTGCTTCTTGACCCGGTTGACACCCTCGACCAGGACGCGGTCCTCGCGGGGGTAGGCCACGATGACCTTGCCCTGCTTGCCCCTGTCCTTGCCGGTGATGACCTGAACCAGGTCGCCCTTCTTGATCTTCATGCTCACAGCACCTCCGGCGCGAGCGAGATGATCTTCATGAACTTCTTCTCGCGCAGTTCACGGCCGACGGGGCCGAAGATACGGGTGCCTCGGGGGTCGCCGTCATTCTTGAGGATGACGGCGGCGTTCTCGTCGAACCGGATGTACGAACCGTCGGGCCGACGGCGCTCCTTGACGGCGCGCACGACGACCGCCTTGACGACGTCACCCTTCTTGACGTTGCCGCCCGGGATCGCGTCCTTGACGGTGGCGACGATCACGTCGCCAATGCCCGCGTAACGGCGACCGGATCCGCCCAGAACACGGATGCAGAGAATCTCCTTCGCACCCGTGTTGTCGGCGACACGCAGTCGCGACTCCTGCTGGATCATGTCGTTACTTCGCCTTCTCCAGAATCTCCACGACGCGCCAGCGCTTGGTAGCGGACAGCGGCCGGGTCTCCATCAGGAGAACGCGGTCACCCACACCCGCGGCGTTCTGCTCGTCATGCGCCTTGAGCTTGTTGGTGCGGCGGATGATCTTGCCGTACAGGGCGTGCTTGACCCGGTCCTCGACAGCGACAACGACGGTCTTGTCCATCTTGTCGCTGACGACCAGACCCTCACGCGTCTTCCGCCGGCCGCGCTCGGTCGTCTCAGTCACAGTGCTCTCACTCATCAGGCGCTCTCCACCGCCTCGGCAGCCTCGGCCGGCTCCGCCACCGTCTCGATGCCGAGCTCACGCTCGCGCATCAGGGTGTAGACCCGGGCGATGTCATGTCGCACGGCCTTCAGCCGGCTGTTGTTCTCCAGCTGACCGGTCGCCGCCTGGAAGCGGAGGCGGAACAGCTCCTCCTTCGCCTCGCGCAGCTTCACAACGAGTTCCTCGTTGTTCAGCTCGCGCAGCTCGGAGACCTTGGTACCGGCTGCCATCACGCCTCACCTGCCTCGCGCCGAACGATCCGGCACTTCATCGGAAGCTTGTGCGCGGCGCGGATCAGCGCCTCACGAGCGATCTTCTCGTTGGGGTAGGAGAGCTCGAACATCACGCGCCCGGGCTTGACGTTCGCGACCCACCACTCCGGCGAACCCTTACCGGAACCCATGCGGGTCTCGGCGGGCTTCTTGGTCAGCGGGCGGTCCGGGTAGATGTTGATCCACACCTTGCCGCCACGCTTGATGTGCCGGGTCATCGAGATACGCGCGGCCTCGATCTGCCGGTTGGTGACGTACGCGGCGGTCACGGCCTGGATGCCGTACTCGCCGAACGAGACCTCGGTGCCACCCTTGGCCTTGCCACTGCGCTTCGGGTGGTGCTGCTTGCGGTACTTGACCTTGCGAGGAATCAGCATGGTCTCAGCTCTCCGATCCGGTGGTGCTCTCGCCGGCCGGAGCGGCAGCCGGAGCCTCGGCCTTGGGAGCCTCGGCGGCGGGCGCACCCTGCTGCTGCTGCGGACGACGGCCGCGGCCACCGCGCTCGCCACGACCACCACGGGCCGGACGGTCGCCACCGCCGCCGGGGCCACGGGCCGGGCGGTTGCCGGCGCGGGCGGCGGCGTTCTCGGCCCGGACCTCGGCGATGTTCTTCACGTCGCCCTTGTAGATCCAGACCTTCACGCCGATCCGGCCGAAGGTGGTGCGGGCCTCGAAGAAGCCGTAGTCCACGTTCGCGCGGAGCGTGTGCAGCGGCACCCGGCCCTCGCGGTAGAACTCGGAGCGGGACATCTCGGCGCCGCCGAGACGACCGCCGCACTGGATCTTGATGCCCTTGGCGCCGGCCTTCAGCGTGCTCTGCATCGACTTGCGCATGGCACGCCGGAAGGAGACGCGGGAGGACAGCTGCTCGGCGACCGCCTGGGCCACCAGCTGGGCGTCCAGCTCGGGGTTCTTGACCTCGAGGATGTTGAACTGGATCTGCTTGCCGGTCAGCTTCTCCAGGTTGCCGCGGAGGCGGTCGGCCTCCGCGCCGCGGCGGCCGATGACGATGCCCGGCCGGGCGGTGTGGACGTCGACGCGGACCCGGTCCCGGGTGCGCTCGATCTCCACCTTGGAGATGCCGGCCCGCTCCATGCCCTGGGTGAGCATGCGACGGATCGCGACGTCTTCCTTGACGTAGTCCTTGTAGAGCTTGTCGGCGTACCAGCGCGACTTGAAGTCGGTTGTGATGCCGAGACGGAACCCGTGCGGGTTTACCTTCTGGCCCATTACCGGGTTCCTTCCTTGCTGCTGACAACCACCGTGATGTGGCTGGTCCGCTTACGGATCCGGTAGGCGCGGCCCTGGGCGCGCGGCCGGAACCGCTTCAGGGTCGGACCCTCGTCGACGTACGCCTCGCTGACGTACAGGTTGTCGACGTCCGTGTGGTTGTAGTTGTGCGCGGCGTTGGCGATGGCGCTGTCAAGCACCTTGCCCACGGGCACGCTGGCGGCCTGCGGGGCGAAGCGCAGGACCGCCTGGGCCTCCGTGGCGTTCTTGCCACGGATGAGGTCCACCACACGGCGGGCCTTCATGGGCGTGACGCGGATGTACCGCGCGATAGCCCTGGCTTCCATGGTTGTCCCTTCGGTGTCGGTCATGGTCTGCGATCCCCGCTCAGCGCCGACGTGACTTGCGGTCGTCCTTGACGTGGCCGCGGAACGTACGGGTGGGGGCGAACTCGCCGAGCTTGTGGCCGACCATCGACTCGGTGACGAACACCGGGATGTGCTTGCGGCCGTCATGCACCGCGATCGTGTGGCCCAGCATGTCCGGGACGATCATCGAGCGGCGAGACCAGGTCTTGATGACGTTCTTGGAACCGGATTCGTTCTGTGCGTCCACCTTCTTGATCAGGTGGTCGTCGACGAATGGTCCCTTCTTGAGACTGCGCGGCATCGAAACCTGCTCCTAGCGCTTCTTGTTCGTCTTGCGGCGGCGGATGATGTACTTGTTGCTGGCCTTCTTCGGCGCGCGCGTCCGGCCTTCCTTCTTGCCCCAGGGCGAGACCGGGTGGCGACCACCCGAGGTCCGGCCCTCGCCACCGCCGTGCGGGTGGTCGACGGGGTTCATCACGACACCGCGGACGCTCGGGCGAACGCCCTTCCAGCGCATCCGGCCGGCCTTGCCCCAGTTGATGTTCGACTGCTCGGCGTTGCCGACCTCACCGACCGTGGCGCGGCACCGCACGTCGACGAGACGGATCTCGCCGGACGGCATGCGCAGGTGGGCCATGCGGCCCTCCTTGGCCAGCAGCTGCACGGAGGCACCGGCGGAACGGGCGAACTTCGCGCCGCCACCGGGCTGCAACTCGATCGCGTGGATCACGGTACCGACCGGGATGTTGCGCAGCGGCAGGTTGTTGCCCGGCTTGATGTCCGCGCCGGCGCCGTTCTCCACCCGGTCGCCCTGCCGCAGGTTCGCGGGGGCGATGATGTACCGCTTCTCGCCGTCCGCGTAGTGCAGGAGCGCGATCCGCGCGGTGCGGTTCGGGTCGTACTCGATGTGCGCGACCTTGGCCGGCACGCCGTCCTTGTCGTGCCGACGGAAGTCGACGACGCGGTAGGCGCGCTTGTGCCCGCCGCCCTGGTGTCGGACGGCCACACGACCGGCGTTGTCCCGGCCACCCTTGCTGTGCAGGGGGCGGACCAGCGACTTCTCCGGCGTGGACCGCGTGACCTCGACGAAGTCGGCGACGCTGGCGCCGCGACGGCCCGGAGTCGTCGGCTTGTACTTGCGGATTCCCATTTCTTAGTCCTCGTCCGGTATCGGACGGACCGGCTCCCCTATGAGAGGACCGGACCGCCGAAGATGTCGATGCTGTCGCCCTCGGCGAGGGTCACGATGGCGCGCTTGGTGTCGGCGCGCTTGCCGTAGCCGGTCTTGGTGCGCTTGCGCTTGCCCTGCCGGTTGATCGTGTGGACCGACACGACCTTGACCGAGAAGACCGCCTGGACGGCCTGCTTGATCTGGGTCTTGTTGGCGCGCGGGTCGACGACGAACGTGTACTTGTTCTCGTCGAGCAGCGCGTAGCTCTTCTCCGACACCACGGGCTTCAGCAGCACGTCGTGCGGGGAGGTGAACTCCTTGCTGGAGATGACCTCGGCGACGATGGCGTCGCTCATCAGGCTTCACTCCCCTCGGACTTGTCGAGCGCCACCTTGACGGTGCCGATCGGGCCGGCCACGAAGCGGTCGAAGGCGGCCTTGGTGAAGACGACGTCGTCGGAGTCGAGCACGTCGTACGTGTTCAGCTGGCCCGGGTCGATGATGTGGACCTGGGGCAGGTTGCGGGCCGACAGCCAGGCGGTGTTGTCCGCGCGGTCGGCGACCAGCAGCAGCTTCTTGCGGTCGCTGATCTTCGCGAACAGGCCGCGCGCCGACCTGGTGGAGACGTCGCCGTCCACCACGCCGGTGACGACGTGGATCCGCTCGTGCCGCGCCCGGTCGGTGAGGGCGCTGCGCAGGGCGGCGGCCTTCATCTTCTTCGGGGTGCGCTGGGTGTAGTCCCGCGGCACGGGACCGTGCACGACGCCACCGCCGGTGAACTGCGGGGCGCGGACGGAACCCTGGCGGGCCCGGCCGGTGCCCTTCTGGCGGTACGGCTTCTTGCCACCACCGCGGACCTCGCCGCGGCTCTTGGCCTTGTGCGTGCCCTGACGGGCCGCGGCCAGCTGCGCGACGACGACCTGGTGCATCAGCGGAACGCTGATGCGCGCGTCGAAGATCTCCCCGGGGAGTTCGACGGTTCCGGTCTTGTCGCCAGCGGGCGAAAGGATGTCAACGGTGCTCATGGATCCCTCAAGCCCCCTTGGCCGCGGTACGGACCAGGACGAGGCCGCCGTTGGGGCCGGGCACCGCGCCCTTGATGAGCAGCAGGCCCTTCTCCGCGTCAACGGCGTGGACGGTCAGGTTCTGGGTGGTCACGCGCTCGTTGCCGGCGCGACCGGCCATGCGCAGACCCTTGAACACGCGGCCCGGGGTGGCGCAGCCACCGATGGAGCCGGGCGAACGGTGCTTGCGCTGGGTGCCGTGCGAGGCACCGAGGCCGGCGAAGCCGTGGCGCTTCATGACACCGGCGGTGCCCTTGCCCTTGCTGGTGCCGGTCACATCGACCTTGACGCCGGAGTCGAACACCTCGGCCGTGACCTCCTGGCCGAGGGTGTACTCGCTGGCGTCGCCGGTCCGCAGCTCGACCAGGTGGCGGCGCGGGGTGACGTCGGCCTTGGCGAAGTGGCCCTTGAGGGGCTTGTTCACCTTGCGCGGGTCGATCTCGCCGTAGGCGATCTGGACGGCGGAGTAGCCGTCACGGTCATCGGTGCGCACCTGGGTAACGACGCAGGGGCCGGCCTTGACCACGGTCACCGGGACGATGCGGTTGTTCTCGTCCCAGACCTGGGTCATGCCGAGCTTCTCGCCCAGGACACCCTTGATCTGCTTGGTCATCTTCGCTCCCCGGCCCCTCAGAGCTTGATCTCGATGTCGACGCCGGCCGGAAGGTCCAGGCGCATCAACGAGTCAACGGTCTTGGGGGTGGGGTCGAGGATGTCGATCAGACGCTTGTGGGTGCGCATCTCGAAGTGCTCGCGCGAATCCTTGTACTTGTGCGGCGACTTGATGACGCAGTACACGTTCTTCTCAGTGGGCAGCGGCACCGGGCCCGCGACCGACGCACCCGTGCGGGTCACCGTCTCGACGATCTTCTTCGCCGAGTTGTCGATGACCTCGTGGTCGTAGGCCTTGAGCCGGATGCGGATCTTCTGTCCCGCCATGGCTACTTCGTAGTCCTGTCTCTTTGTTTACCGCCCTGGCCCCCGGATTTCGGCCCTTC
>NZ_SMKI01000289.1 GCF_004348415.1 Streptomyces hainanensis | reverse complement strand
GGGCTGGTGGGCGCGGAGAGCCCGAGGTAGACGGGCCCGTCGCCGCGCAGCGCGGCGGCGAGCAGCCCGGCGGCCTCCGCCGGGTGGCCGGGCAGCTGGACCGTCCAGCCGGGGAGGGCGTCGAGCAGCGCCAGGTCCCCCGGCGCGCTCGGCCCGACGACGACGGCGGCCGAGCCCCGGCGGCCGAGCAGCGCCAACTCCTGGTGGGGCCGCCGGTCGAGGAACGGGGTGGTGGCGTGGACGACGGGGCGCAGCCCGGTCAGCGCCATGCCGTGGGCGACGCCGATCGCCAACCGGCGGTGGGCGCTGACCTCGATGACCCGGGTGGGGTGGCGGGCGGCGGCCTCGGCGAAGTCCGGCGCGGGCCCCGGGTCGGTCAGGACCACGGCGGTTCTGCGGTCGGCGTCGAGGGCGCTGGTCGCGACCTCGGCGCAGGCGCGGAACATGTCCGGCGCGAACCGCGGTTCGCGCACGGTGGGTTGGTCGACGGTGGTGGTCATCGGCTGCCCTCCTCCGCATGGGCGCCGGCTGGTTGCCGGCAACCGGGGACGGTACTCGTGGGTCAGGACCGGTGACGGCGAACGGCGTCCGCTGGCGTTCGTTCACGAGAAACCGTGCGCGGAATGGCAAGAAGCGGCCGGCGCTCTCTGGCACGATCTGAACGTTCCCGAACAAGCCTGAACGTCTCCACACACAGGCCGATCGGCCGACCCCGGTCCCGGGCCCCGATCGCCACACGGGAGGAGCCGACTGTGCGCCACATCGCCGCCGAAGTCCCGCTGACCGTACGTCTCATCGTCGGACCCACCGGAGTCGGCAAGAGCGCGGCCGCCTCCGACGTCGCCCGCCGCACCGGGGCGCCCGTGGTGGTCGCCGACCGGATCCAGTGCTTCACCGACCTGGCGACGACGAGCGCCCGCGCCGGCGCCGACGAGCCCGACGTCACCCGCGCCTGGCTCGGCGACCGCACCGTCGCCGACGGCGACTACCCGGCGCCCGAGGCCGCCGCCGCGCTGGTGCGCGCCGTGCGGCGGGTGGCGCGCCCCGGCCGGCCGGTGGTCGTGGAGGGCGGCTCGATCTCGCTGCTCGCTTACCTGGTCGACCACCACCTGCCGGTCCTGCCCTGGCGGTTCACGGTCACCTCGCTGACCAGGCCGGCGCCGTCCCGCTACCTGGCGGCGCTCACGGCGCGCGCCCACGCGATGCTGCGCCCCGAGCCGCCGCTGGCCGGCCTCCTCGACGAGCTGGCCGCGCTCTGGCGGGTGCCGGGCCATCGCTGGTTCGCCGCCTCCGTCAACGGCTTCGAGGCGGCGCTCGAATGGTGCGCCAAGTACGGCCTCGACCCGACGGAGCCCACGCTCGTCGGGCTGCCACCGAGGCTCGTCGACGAACTCGCGCTGCTGATCGCCGAGCGGCACGCCGAGCACGGGGCCGACCAGGAGCGGGCGTTCGCCGCGCTGTTCGCGCCTGCCGCCCGCGCGGGCGTCCGCCTGGGAGACGCCGCTTGACCGACGAGTCCACGGCGCCGATCCGTGCCGTCACCGTCTTCTGCGGCGCCTCGCCCGGCCGTGGCGAGGCGTACGCCAGGGCCGCCGACGAGCTCGGCGCCGCCCTCGCCGAGGCCGGCCTCCACCTGGTCTACGGCGGCGCGTCCGTGGGCCTGATGGGCGGCCTCGCGGACGCCGCGCTGCGCGCCGGCGGCACCGTCACCGGGGTCATCCCGCGCGCCATGCTGCCCTACGAGATCGCCCACCCCGGGCTGACCGACCTCCACGTGGTCCCCGACATGCACGCCCGCAAGGCGCTGATGGGCGAGCTCGGCGACGCGTTCGTCACCCTGCCCGGCGGCTTCGGCACGGCCGAGGAGTTCTTCGAGGCCCTGACCTGGTCCCAACTCCGCCTGCACGCCAAGCCCTGCGTGCTGCTGGACGTCGCCGGCTACTACCGCCCGCTGCTGGCCTTCCTCGACCACGCCGTCACCGAGGGCTTCGTCGCCAGGCGCGACGCCGACCGGATCGTCGTCACCGACGACCCGGCGGGGGTCGTGGCGGCCCTGGGCGCCACCCGGCGCCCCTGAACGCGGTCCGCCCGTACCGGGGCGAATTCTTTGCTCTTCTTTCAAAAGGACTTGGTCCTTCTCGCTGGATGATGAACTCGTTTGACCGGATATCACGGCCAATTCGGCGAGGTGCGCGGGGGAATTCTGCGCCTTGAGGAGGAAACGTGGGTCACGTGGGGATTTCGGCGACGAGCGGCGATCTGCTCACCTTCGCGCAGAACGACGACCTGGACCAGTGGCACGCGATTATACGGAACTCTTACGGCGCGATGCGTTTTCGGCCCACCGGTGAGGATCGGGGCCGGTTCGTCCTCCGCTGCGTGGACGGCAGCGCGTTATCCGACGTGCTGGCCGTGCCAGGCGACATCGAACGCGACCGGAGCCATCTGGACGGGGACGAGCGCGGCACGTGGAAGCTGCAGTACGTCGTCCAGGGCTCGATCGCGATCGAGCAGGGGCACCGGCTGGTCCTGCTGCGGCCCGGCGAGATGGGCGTCTACGACATGGACCGCGCGTACCGCATGCACGTCCCGAGCCGCACCCGCCTCGCCATCGTCAGCCTCCCCAAGGCCACGCTCGCGCTGCCGCCGGTGGCCGACCACCTGCTCACACCACGCCGGATCGACCCCGCGCCCGGCGTCACGAGCGCCCTGGCCGCGCTGCTGCGGTCCTCGGTGGCCGACCTCCAGGTGTTCGGCGAGGACTCGCTGCGCAGCGTCAACTGGGCGATCAGAGGGCTGCTTTCCGCCGTGATACGGGAAAGTCTCGGCGAATCCTCGGACCTCGCGGCCGACCGCCGCGGGGAGGACACGGCGGCGGCCGTACGGCAGTTCATCCTGAGCAACATGGCGAATCCCTCCCTCGATCCCGCGCTGATCGCTCGTACCTTTCACATATCCGTCCGGCAACTCCACCGCATATTCGAGGCGGAGGACGGAACCGTGAGCCAGGAGATTCGCGCCCAGCGAATCCAACGCTGCGCCGAGGACCTGCGGAACCCGGGCCACCGCCACGAGAAGGTCAGCGACATCGCGGCCCGTTGGGGAATCCCCGACGCCTCCAAGTTCTCGCGCCAATTCCGTTCCACGTACGGCGTCTCACCTCGGGACTACCGCGCCGGCCTGATCACGGACTGACCCGCTCGGCGATCGCCCGTGCGCACGCCAACGCCTCGGTGCGCGTGGTGTCCACCTCCAGGTCGTAGACCACGCCCCGGTGCACCAACTCGGCCTGCGACGCGGCCATTCCGGCGATCCGGTCGCCCCGCGCCAGCTCGCGCCCCGCGGCCACCTCGGCGTCGCAGCGGACGCCGACCCACAGCACGTCGAGCCCGACGAGCGCCGACCGCCACCGCTCCTGCGACGCCGCCCCGCCGAGGAACACCTCGTCCACCACGACCCGTGCCCCCGCCCCGACCATGGCCGCGACGCCGGCGATCCAGGCCGCCTCCACGGCCCGGAACGCCGCCCCGACGGCCACCCCGCCGTCGGCCGCGAACGCGATCCCGCCCTCCGCGTCCGCGGCTCGCATCGCCGCTGGCATGGCCTCCACCAGCGTGTCCACCCCGAGCACCAGCCACGGCTCGGGCAGGACGGCCTGGAGACACCGCGCGATCCCGGACTTACCCGAGCTGGACCCCCCGTTGAGCACGATCACCTGAGTCGACATCCCGCCACCCTAGGACGCCCACGCCGCTCACTCCGCGCCGTCGAGCACCTCACGCAGCCGCCTGGCGAACGCCTCCGGCTGCCCGGCCTGGCCGAACTCGCCGCCGAGGAAGCCGCCGTGATGGCTCGGGAACACCGTCGCCCGCCCGCCCAACAGCTCGGCCATGGCCTCCGCGGTGCGGCCGGTGAGGACCCCCTCCGACTCCTCGCCCACCGCGATCACGATCCGCGTCGGCGCGGCGGCCAGCGCCTCCACGTCGGGCCGGTGGTCGGTGACCGCCCGGGACCGGTCGGAGAGCAGCGGATCGTCACGCGACCCGTCGTCGTCGGCCGGCATCCCGAACGCGGCCGGGTCCGGCGCGCCCTGGGCGAAGTAGGCGTCGGTGAACTCCCCCCGCCACGACGTCATCCCGATGAAGGCCGCCATACCGGCGCCCCACCCCCGCTCGTCGTACGCGGCACGGACGCCGGCCATGGCACGCTCGGCCGCCGCGGCGTCGGGGAGCGTCGGAATCAGCGGCGGCTCGTGCGCCACCAGGGTGAGCACGTCCTCGGGGTACGCCGCGACGAGCGCGAGCGCCGTCACCGCGCCGCCGCTGCTGGCGAACAACTCGACCGGCCCCGCGCCGAGCTCCCGGAGCAGGGCGTGCACGTCGGCGGCCTGCGTCTCCGGCACCTGGTCGACCCGGCCGTCCCGGCGGGTGCTCTCCCCGAGACCGCGCGGGTCGTAGGTGACCACGGTCCGCTCGGGGAAGAGCGCCGCCAGGGTGTGGAAGCCGCTGGAGTCCATGGGCTGGCCGATCATGACGAGCGGCGGCCGCCCGTCAGCGGTCGGCAGCGGGCCGTGCACGTGGTAGGCGAGATCGGCGTCGGGGGTTCTGAGTACCTGTGTGGTCATGGTCGGGCAGACCCGCGCCGGCCGGAGAACTCATCGGTGATCACCCGGTTGTCACGTCGCCGAGGCGCATCAGCAGATGCCCCCGGCGGAACCGTTCCCCCTCGCACGGCTCGCGCAGCATCCGCCCGACCTCCACGAACCCGGCCGCGCCGGCCAGTTCGGCCATCGCGTCGATCGGCCACCGGTACGCCGGGCGCGCCTTGTGGTCGAACTCGCTCACCGGATCGTCCTCCGACTCGAAGAAGCCGAGCAGCAGATGCCCGCCGTCGTGCGGAACCGGCACGGGGAGACCATTCCGCGAGCCCATCAGCGGCCCGCCGGCGCCGCCAGGACGGCGGCCGGGCCGCACCGCGTCGTCGACGGTGTGGGAGGCCGCGGCCGGCATGGCTCAACTCCGCAACATGCTGCGCGCCTACGCCTGGTCCCAGCAGAAGCCGCCGAGCAAGATCGTGGAGTGGCTGGACGAGGCGGCCCAGTACATCGCCGAGATCCCCATGGCCACGTTGATCTTCGCCCGGGTGGAACTGCCGGATGACGGCGGGTACCTGCTGACCTGGACCAACGCCGGCCACCCGCCGCCGCTGCTGATCGACCGGGGCGGCGAGGCGCGCTTCCTCGACTCGGCCCACGGCATCCTGCTGAGCGCCGCGCCGGACCAGCCCCGCCCCGACGCGACGGCCGAACTGCCGCCCGGATCGACGCTGTTGCTCTACACGGACGGCCTGATCGAGTCTCCAGGCAGCTCCCTCGACGAGGGCCTGCGCCGCCTACGACGGGAAGCCGCGTCCCTGGTCCACCGCCCGCTCGACCCCTTCACCGACGCGGTCCTCGACCGCGCCCGCGCACCCGGCAGCGAGGACGACGTCGCCCTCCTCACGATCCGCGTCCCTGACCACGAGGGCCTGGCGGCCGGCCCTACCCGGCGCGCCGCAACCGGTCGATAATCCCTGCTGGTGGTCCGTACGAGTTCGAGAGTCCTGGTCGATGCCGACCACTGGCAGTTCGTTGTCCAGGATGCGCGGGCCTATGAGTCATGGATCGCCAACCACGGGATGGACCCGGACCTGCCGGCGGGCGGTCGGACTCACGAAGCGTTGTTCGTGCTGTTGGGCGCGCCGGTCTCGGATACGGCGACGGCGCCGGTGATCCGTGTGGGCCCCGAGGAGACCGCTGGCCCGCGCCGGGTGATCGTCGTTGATCAGTGCGAGGCGGTCAGGGCGGCCAGGTAGTCGTCCAGGAGCTCGACTTGCCGCCGGGGCGGGAACACCGCCGGGTCGAACAGTGCCTGGACCACCAGGCCGAGGACGAAGGCCTGAGCCCCGGCCGCGATGTGGGCGGGGTCGCCGGAAGGCAGTTCGCCGAGCTCCTGGGCTGCGGCCACCCGCTCAGTCAGCCGGTTCCGGCTTTGCGCGTACTTGCGGGCGTAGTCGGTACTCAGGGCGGGGTCGGAGAGTGCGGTGTCCCAGGAGGAGACCCAGATGCGGTTGCTGTCGGTGGCCTCGGGGGTCAGCGGCAGGATGTCCAGCAACGCGTCCCTGAGGGCGGCCAGACCTTCGCCCGCTTGGCGGCGGGGGCGGGAGACGGTGCGCTGTTCGAGCAGGCCGAGGGCGTACTCCACCAGGGCCTGCTTGGTGGGGAAGTAGTGCGTGAGCAGGCCGGTGGTCGCGCCGAGTTCGGCGGCGACGGCGCGCAGGGTCAGGCCGGCGAAGCCCCGGGTGGCCATGACCTGCCAGACCGCTGCGGAGACGTCGCGTCGACGGGCCTCGTGGTCTCCCTTGGTGCGTGGCATGCTGCCACGGTACATTGCCGCAACGCTTGTTATGTAAATGAGGAGGGTTGCATGTTCTCGTTGTCGCTGCGCGACGGTGCTCGCCTCGGTCCGCTGGAGGTCTGGCATGCCGAGGAGTTCGCCGACCATCTGGACCGGGCCCGCGAGCACATTCGCCCCTGGGTCGGGCCCACGTTCGTCACCGACGACGTGGACGGGGCGCGGGCCACGCTGAAGCGGTACGCCGAACGCCAGGCCGGCGACGGTGCCCGCCTGTACGGCATCTGGCGGGACGGACTGCTGGTCGGCGGCGTGATGTTCACCGCTTTCGATGCCGCTGCCGGCTCGTGTGAGATCGGTTGCTGGCTGGAGCCGTCCGCCGAGGGCCACGGCCTGGTCACGCAGGCGTGCAGCGCGTTGCTGGACTGGGCGTTCACGTCCCGGGGGCTGCATCGGACCGAATGGCACTGCCGGGTCGACAACGACCGCAGCTCAGCGGTGGCCAAGCGACTGGGCATGACGCTGGAGGGGGTGCGCCGCGAGGCATGGCCGTACCGGGGCGTGCGCTACGACAAGCAGATCTGGGCGGTCCTTGCTCCCGAATGGCGAGCCCTGGACCGGTGACCGGCGACGGCCTCGTCCGGCAAGCACACGGTCGATTCGACAACCCTGCGAATCAGGAGCCATTGCGCACGAGAGAGTGCGACGAGTGCGTGCCGCCCTGCGGGAGCACGGTATTACCGACGACGTGGTCGAACCCCCGGCACCGGCACCCACTGCCGCCGCAACAGCCGCCCAGCTCGGCTGCGCGGTGGGGGCGATCGCCAACAGCCTGATCTTCTCCGTCGACGATGAGCCGACCCAACCGGGTAGGGCCCCCGGGGATTCGGATGACGGGCGTCCGTACCAGAGCCACTTCGCCCGGTCGGTGAGGAAGTAGTCCGGGAGTTCGGCTCCCGCCTCGGCACTGGCCAGGGCGAGGTCGTCGTCCAGCAGGGCGGTCATGGCCGTGCTCGTGAGCTCGACGAATCCCACTGACCGGCCGGCGGGTTCAGCTGTCACAGCGCGGATGCTCGCGGAAGGCCCTGGAGCGTGTCCAGCGGTCCGGCCCGACGCGACGACCGGGCCCTACTCGGCGCGCCGCAACTGGTCGATGAACGAGGCCCAGGCGGCCTTCGGAACGGTGAACGGGGCGATCCCGTCGGTGTCCTTCGAATCCCGGACACCGACCCGGGCGGTCAGATCGGCGACTTCGACACAGGTGCCGCCGTTGCCGTCGCTGTAGGACGACTTGGACCAGGCGGCTTCGGACAGGTCTGGGGTCATGAGGCGATCTTTCGTGTGAGGTCTTCCAGGAATCGCGGCGTCTCGTCCGGTGCGAGCGCCGCAGCGCGCAGGTTGTCGATCCGTCGGGCATGGGTCCAGATTTCATGGTCGCGCTCGACCACCGACACTGTGCCTGATGGGCCGTCGACCACGACTGCGGGTGGAAGCGACGGTTCGAAGTCCAGCATCGAGAAGCTGTTCGTGGGCCGGTTCGCGGTGGACGCCAACGGCAAGATCTGGACGGTCACGTTGTCGAACTGGGTGAGGCGTGCGACCTCTTCGTACTGCTCCACCATCACTTCGACGCTGCCTTGCCTGCGCTGGAGCGCGGCCTCATCGAGGACACACCACAGCTCGATGGGGTTGGTCTCCCGCAGTATCGCGTCCTTGCGCTCCATGCGGAGCCGGACGTTGCGCTCGACGAACTCCGTGGTGTGTTCGTCCACCGGTTTCGCCGCCTCGAACAGCGCTCGCGCGTACCTCTCTGTCTGGAGTAGCCCGAGCACCACGTTCGGCTGCCAGGCACGAATGCCGCGGGCTTCGGACTCCAGGCCGATGTACGTCGCCATGCCGGATGGCATGAAGCTGCGGTAGGGCGTCCACCAGCCACGACCCAGCGACTGGCGGTGCGTGTCGAGCAGGAACTCGACGTCCTCCTCGTTCGTGACGCCGTACAGCTCGAGCAGCGCCTCGAGGTCCGAGATCTTCGGCAGTCCCGCCAACCCGCGTTCGACCTTGGACAGTTTGGTCTCGGAGATGCCGACCCGCTGTGCCGCCTCAAGGACGATCAGCCCTGAGTTCTCCCTGAGCCTGCGCAGCTCTCCTCCCAACTGCCGTCGTGGGATGGTCGGCCCTCGTCGTGCGGCCATCTGCTCACCTCTCAGTGTGCCCTGTGCGCCGGTTCGTTGACCGTGTCCCGGCTCTGCTCCTTCGTACCTTGCTCGCGTGGGAACCTGTCAACTCAGGTGCATATGCCACTTTGTTGAAATGTTGAAAGGAACTTGCCTCTGAAGCTTCGCCGGCAGGATCGTGATGACGCATCGGACATCCCCGTATCCAGGGAGTGAGTATGAGCGACGTCGCGGATCAGCCCGCCGAGGCCGACGCCGAACCCGAGGAGGAGCCGCAACGGCCGACGCTCAGTGAGCGGTTGGCGGAGGTGAATCGCCGCTCGGAGTTGGACCGGCAGATCAAGAGGCTGGGGGAGGGCTGGTGGTGACGGCACGCGTGTTCCGCTGTGAGTGCACGGCGTTCGGCCTGGAGTGCGACCGGGTCATCGACCTCGGCGGGCAGGAGCCGGGGACCGCCTGGGCGGCGTTGCTGTGGGTGAGCTGGCGGGCCGGGCACATCGCGGACCAGCTGGACCCGCCGGCCGCGCGTCCGGTCCGGGCGTGGTTGGCCGACGACAGGGAGGCCGGCCGTGCGCTCGCACAACTGAACGCCGGGGAGTCCTACCTTCTGATCATTGCCGACGGCGCCACGCGCTACGTCCTGTCGGCCACGCCGGTGCCGTCATGAGCCGCACTCGATCTCCGTGGCCAAGGCGTCGTGGCAGCGATCCCGACGCGACGCCCATCCTGGCCGCTCGACTCACGGGAGAGTCTCAAGGTGCTCCATGTGTTCCTCGCCCCACTGCCCGAGTGGGGCGAGGACGGTGTTGAGCGAGTGTCCGAGATCGGTCAGTGAGTACTCCACCTTCGGCGGGACCTGGTGATGGACTTCCCGGTGAACCAGGCCGCTGGCCTCGAGCTCTCGCAGTTGCAGGATCAGCCCCTTCCATCAGGGAAGAACGACGCCAGGGTGTGGAAGCCGCTGGAGTCCATGGGCTGGCCGATCATGACGAGCGGCGGCCGCCCGTCGCCGGTCGGCAGCGGGCCGTGGACGTGGTGGACGAGATCGGCATCGAGGGTCCTGAGTACGTGTGTGTGGTCATGCCCGGGTAGACCAGCCCTCGGTGGCGAACTCATCGGTGATCGTCCGGCTGTCGTCACCGGTCGTCACGCATCAGCAGGTGCCCCCGGCGGAACCGTTCCCCCTCGCCCGGCTCGCGCAGCATCCGCCCGACCTCGACGAACCCGGCCGCGCCGGCCAGTTCGGCCATCGCGTCGATCGGCCACCGGTACGCCGGGTGCGCCTTGTGGTCGAACTCGCTCACCGGATCGCCCTCCGACTCGAAGAAGCCGAGCAGCAGATGACCGCCGGGCGCGATGACGCGCCGGAACTCCGCGAAGTAAGCGGGGAGTTCGGCCGGCGGGGTGTGGATCAGTGAGTACCAGGACAGGATGCCGCCGAGCGAGCCGTCCGCGAGGTCGAGGGCGTGCATGGAACCGACCTCGAACCGCAGCCGCGGGTAGTTCTCCCGGGCCAGGTCGATCATCGCCGGCGACAGGTCGACGCCGAACGCGTCGAGCCCCAACTCCCGTAGGTGCGCGGTCATCTGCCCCGGCCCGCACCCCAACTCGGCCACGGG
>NZ_SMKI01000288.1 GCF_004348415.1 Streptomyces hainanensis | reverse complement strand
GGTGGGTGGGGGGAAACCCGACGCCGCGCTACTCCGCGTCGTGTTCGCCGCCACAACACGGGTGCGGATCCGGCAGCTCGAACGGCACGTAGACGCCGCCCCGCGCGGGAGCGACCCGCAGCAGCAGCCGGCCGTCGACAAGTTCGGGCCGCACATGCCCCCTCGTGTCCAGCGTCGCCGACGGTTCCGGCACCACACCACCCAGTACCACGGCCGAGTCGATCGCGGTGCGGTCGAACAGTTCGGCCAGCGTGAGGGTGCCGGACAACCCGGCCGAGCCGGGGAAGAGCACGGCCCTGGCGCCGGACCGGTCGTGGCCGGCGAGGGCCGCCACCGCCGCGGCCCGGCGTTCGGCGGGGCCGAACAGCCGGTCGCCCCAGGCGACGGCCAGGTCCCGCTCGTCCTTGAGTCGTTCGAACGTGGCCGCGGCCGCGGCCCGAGCCGGGTCCGGCAGCTCTATGGAGAGCGCCAGACCCGGCTCGGGCGTCCGCACCACATGGGTGCGGGCGTGTGCACCGGGCGGGAGCGGGAGTGTCTCCGCGAGTCGGTGCAGCAGGTGATCGGCCGTACGCGGGCCACGGGTGCCGGCCGAGAGGCCGAACAGGGCCCGCTGTGTCACTGGGGCAGCACCCACATCGGGTTGGAGTAGAACCACAGGTCGCGCCACGGGTCGGCGTCGCCCATGACGTCCAGGGCCGGCCCGTTGGGGTCGACGGAGGCGCCGTTCAGGCCCGCCTGGGTGCGGTTGCCGTCGGTGCCGCGCACCCGCAGGTAGAACGGGCGGTCGACGCGGCCGAGCTGGTAGGTCAGCGTGACGGTGCCGGTCGACTTGTTGACCTCGAAGGACTTGGCGACCCTGGTGTTCGGGGTGCGGAAGGTGTCCTTGTCGGAGACGGTGCCGGTGACGTCGCCCTTGATGACGTCGACGCGGGCCAGCTTGGGCACGAACTGCGCCCAGTTCGGGCCGTTGGCCAGCGCGATCTCCAGGGTGAGGGTGACGTCGGTGCCGCGCCGCACGGAGAGCGTGCCGCCGAGCGTGGCGGAGCGGTTGCCGCCCCGGACCTGGGCGTTGAGGCCGGAGATCAGGCCACCGTGGTCGACCCAGACGCGGCCGGCGCGGAGGCCGTCCATGACGGCGGCGTAGGAGAAGCCGGCCGAGCCGACGTGGGTGCGGCTGTACTGGCCGGGCCAGTAGTCGCCGGCCTCGACGTCCATGGCGGGGCCGCCGTAGACCGGGTCGCCGTGGAAGCCGTTGCGGTCGAAGTCGGTGTCGGCGGGCCGCACGGAGAGGTCGCCGTAGTTGCTGTGCGAGTCGGAGTTGGCGGTGATCCACCACGCCTTGCCCTCGGCGAGCAGGCTGTCCCACAGACCGCCGACGGTGGCGGTCATCCAGTCGAAGCCGCCCCAGGTGCGGTAGCTCTCGGCCGGGTAGCCGGGGAAGGAGTCGCTGCCCGGGCTCGACTCGTAGTAGCCGCGGCCGCCGCCGGAGCCGTGCGGGGCGGGGATGCCGGCGGCCTGGTGGCCGGGGGCGCCCTCCATGCCGAGCGCGATCCTGGGCTGCGCGTCGCGCCAGGCGCGGATCTCGTGCGGCGAGTCGATGCCCTTGCGCGAGGGGTGGTTCGCGAACATCATCGCGTCCTTCACCTTGCGGCGCTGGACCTGCTCGGCGAGGAAGTTCAGACCGGAGATGGCGAGCGCCTCGTTCTGGGGCGTGTTGCCGGTCGCGTTCCTGACGCCGCCGTCGTAGTCGGTCTCGAACTGCTTGAGGACCGAGACCTCGTTGTCGCCGGGGTGGACGAAGACGGTGGCGTGCTCGGCGGCGGGGATGTTCCACTCCAGGCCCTGGAAGACCAGGGTCTCGTCGAACGTGTCGCGGGCGGCGCGGATGTCGGGGTTGACCTTCTCGACGCCGATCCGCGAGTGGTTCACGGAACCGTGGTCGGTGATGACCATCCAGTCGAGGCCGTGCCGGGCGCCGTTGCGCACCTGGTCGACGACCCGGTACTTGCCGTCCGAGCTGTACTGGGTGTGGATGTGGTGGTCGCCGGCCAGCCACAGCAGCCGGCCGTTGCCACCACCGTTGTTGCCCTGGCCGTTGCCGTTGCCCTGACCGTTGCCGAACACCGTGCCGGCCGCGGCCGCGCCGGTGCCGGCGAGCACGCTGGCGCCGGCCACGCCCGCGCCGAGCAGGCCGGCGCGGCGCAGCATGGAGCGGCGGGAGAGCTGGTCGGGGGTCAGTTCGCTGTCGGGGACGTTGACGTCCATGGCCGCCGGAAGCGGTCTCGACTCGGCCTCGTGGGCGTGGTCGTGGTGGTGGTCGTGTCCGTGGTGGTGATGGCCGTGGCCCATCGTGGCTCCCGGTAGGTGTTTCGCCAGACTCTCGTCTTCTCGGCGGGCACTCTTCAGGCGGCAGATGAACGCAAGGTGAGGCGCGGGAGACGACGACCCACCGGGCCCCTGACTGGTTCACCCCGTGTCGTCCGTTCCGTGCCGGTCCACGCACCCGGGGTGAGCGTGGGCGGGACCGGCACGGCACGGGGGACGGGGTCAGGCGAGCCGGATCACGTTCCAGGACAGCGGTTCCAGGGTGGCGCTGAGCACCTCGCCCTCCAGGCCGGTGCCGGTGGCCGGGTGCGGGGCGACGCGGTCGGGCTCGGCGGCGGTGTTGCGGGCGTCGGGGTCGGCGTCGGCGAGCACGCTGTGCTCCACCACCCGGCCGAGCCCGAGGCCGCGCAGGGTGATCTCCAGCGGCAGCGGTTCGGTCTGGTGGCGGTTGACGGCGAAGACGGTGACGGCGCCGGTCGCCTCGTCGCGGACGGCGGTGGCGTGCAGCAGGTCGACCTCGCCGTACTTGGTGGTGGTGTGCCGGGGGCTCTCGGGGCGGACGTCGAGGACGGTGCCGCGGCCGTGGGCCGAGGCCTGCGCGAACGGGTGGAAGGTGGTCTGTCGCCAGGCGGCGCCGCCCGGCTCGGTGGCGATCGGCGCGATGACGTTGACGAGTTGGGCGAGGCAGGCGACCTTGACCCGGTCGGCGTGCCGGAGCAGGGCGATCAGCAGTGAGCCGAAGACGACGGCGTCGGTGACGCTGTAGTTGTCCTCCAGGAGCCTGGGCGCCTCGTCCCAGTCGTCGCCACGGCCCTCGCCCGACAGGGTGGGCGCGCTGCCGTCCTGGTACCAGACGTTCCACTCGTCGAAGGAGAGGTTGATGGTCTTCGCGGACTTCAGTCGGGCGCCGACGTGGTCGCAGGTGGCGACGACGTTCTCGATGAACGACTCGGTGTCCACGGCGGAGGCGAGGAACGAGTCGCGGTCGCCCTCGCGCTCGTAGTAGTAGGCGTGCAGCGAGATGTGGTCGACCAGTTCGTAGGAGTGCTGGAGGACGGTGGACTCCCAGGCGGCGAAGGTCTCCATGGACTGGGACGAGCTGCCGCAGGCGACGAGTTCGACGTCCGGGTCGATCTGCCGCATGGCGCGGGCGGTCTCGGCGGCGATCCGGCCGTACTCCTCGGCGGTCTTGTGGCCGGTCTGCCAGGGGCCGTCCATCTCGTTGCCCAGGCACCACAGGCGGATGTCGTAGGGGTCCTTGTCGCCGTTGGCGGCGCGCCGGTCGGAGAGTTCGGTGCCGCCGGGGTGGTTGGCGTACTCCTGCAGCTCGATGGCCTCGGCGACGCCGCGGGTGCCGAGGTTGATGGCCATCATCGGCTCGCCCTGGATCTTGCGGACGAAGTCGACGAACTCGCCGAGCCCGAACTGGTTGCTCTCGGTGGACCGCCAGGCCAGGTCGAGCCGGCGGGGCCGCTGTTCCTTGGGCCCCACGCCGTCCTCCCACTTGTAGCCGGAGACGAAGTTGCCGCCCGGGTAGCGGACGACGCTGACGCCCAGCTCGCGGATCAGCTCCAGCACGTCCTCGCGCAGCCCGGCCTCGTCGGCGGTGGGGTGTCCGGGTTCGTAGATGCCGGTGTAGACGCAGCGGCCGAGGTGCTCGACGAACGAGCCGAACAGCCGCGGGTCAACGGCCGAGACGGTGAAGTCGGGGTCGAGAGTGAAGCGGGCGGTGTGCGGTGTGTCGCTCATGCTGGTCCCTGCTCCGTACACACATCATGTTCGGGATTCCGAACGGCGGTCGTCAATTCGAACAAAACCTAAGGCCGGCACGGCCCGCGGGTCAACGGGCCGAGCCGGCGCCCGTCACTGCCCCGCCAACCCCGTGTGGGCGACACCCCGCACGATCTGCCGCTGGAAGAACGCGAAGACCACCAGCAGCGGCAGTCCGCCGATGATCACCGAGGCCATCACCTGGGCGTAGCGAACGCCGTAGGTTGACTGGACGTTGACCAGGCCGACCGGCAGCGTCATCGCGTTGGGGTCGGTGGTCACCAGGAACGGCCACAGGAAGTTGTTCCAGGTCTGGATGAAGGTGAAGATGGCGACGGCCGCCAACACCGGCCGGGAGAGCGGCAGCACGATCTGCCAGAACACCCGCCAGCGGCCGGCGCCGTCCACGTAGGCGGCCTCCTCGAGTTCGCGCGGCACGCCCTCGAAGAACTTCACCAGGATGAACACCATGGCGGGCACGGCGACCTGGGGCAGGATGACGCCCCAGTAGGTGTCGACGAGGCCCAGCGAGACCATCTCGGCGAACAGCGGCGCGATCAGCACCTGGGGCGGCACCATGATCCCGGCGAGCACCAGGCCGTAGAGCGTCCGGCGGCCGCGGAACTCGGTGCGGCTGAAGCCGTAGGCGGCCATCGCGGTCAGGGCGACCGTGAGGACGGTGGTCACGGTGGCGATGTAGGCGGTGTTGAACATCCAGCGGGTGATGTTTCCCGACTCCCAGACGGCCCGGTAGGCGTCGAGGGTCAGGTACGAGCCGATCCACTGGAAGCCGGTCTCGGTGGTCTCGGACTCGGGTTTGAAGGAGGTGGCCAGCGCCCAGGCGAGCGGCAGCAGCCAGAGCAGGGCGAGCAGCAGGGCGCCGCCCAGCATGACGAGTCGCCCGCGGGTCCAGCGCGGCCGGCGGCCGGCGGCGGTCTCCTGCACCACGGTGCTCACAGCGCGTTCTCCTCTCTCCTTCGGCGGGTGATCCGCAACTGGATCAGCGAGACGATCACGATCAGCGCGAAGAAGATGTAGGAGATCGCGGACGCGTAGCCGATGCGGTAGCCGGTGAATCCGGACTGGTAGACGTACTGGAGGATCGGCCGGGTCGACTCGTCCGGGCCGCCGCCGGTCATGATGTACACCTGGTCGAAGATCTTGAGCGAGGCGAGGAGTTGGAGCACCAGCACCACGCCGGTGGTGGAGCGCAGCTGCGGCAGGGTGATGTGGCGCAGCCGGTGCCAGGCGCCGGCGCCGTCCAACTCGGCGGCTTCGTAGAGGTGTTGCGGGATGGACTGCAAGGCGGCCAGGTAGAGGAGGAAGTTGAAGCCGACGGTCCACCAGATGGTGGTGAGGACCACGGAGAGCATCGCGTAGCGGGTGTCGGTGAGCCAGCCGATGCCGGGGTGCAGGCCGAACTCGGCGAGGAGTTGGTCGGCGAACCCGAAGTCGGAGGGGTAGATCACCCAGAGCCACAGCAGGCAGACGACGCCGGACGGCAGCAGGAACGGCGCGAACCAGCTGAGCCGCCAGAGCCAGGCGACCACCCGCAGGTGGTGGGCGAGGAGCGCGAGCACCAGGCCGACGACGACCAGCGGCACGGTGGAGAGCAGCGTGAACCAGAGGGTGTTCCAGAGCGAGGACCAGACGTCGGGGTCGGTCAGCGCCTCGGCGTAGTTGTCGAAGCCGATGTAGTCGGACCGGGTGCCGGCGATGTCGGCGTTGGTGAGGCTCATCCGGATGCCGGAGAGCAGCGGCCAGACCAGGAAGAGCCCGTAGACGACGAGGAAGGGCAGGGTGAAGACGAGGCCGTGCTCGCTCCAGTGGCGGCGCACGGTGGCGGGTGGTGGCGCCTTCGGCGGCGCCGGTTCGGCGGGCGCGGTCAGCTCGCCTGGCGTGGTGGTCGTCATGCGGTCTCCCCGAACGGGCTTGGCGTGTCCAGGAGTTCCTGGAGCCGGGACCTGGCCTCGGCGAGACCGTCCTCGGGGGTGCGGGAGCCGGTGAGCACCCCGGCGAAGACGGCGCCGAGTTCGATCCAGAGCCGGGAGGCGGAGCCGGCGAACCAGACCTGCGGGTCGAGCACCACCTCGTCGATCACCTCGCGGTACTCGGACTGCGGGCGCATCGCCAGGTAGTCGGGCTCCTCCAGGGTGGGCAGGTAGGCGGGGACGTGGCCGCCGGCCGCCCAGTCGACGGAGTGCGTGAGCATCCAGGCGACGAAGGCGTGCGCCGCCTCGTTGGAGGCGCCGCCGCGGCCGGTCTGGTGCGGCAGCACGAAGGCGTGGCAGTCGGCCTGGGTGGCGGCGGTGCCGAAGAGGTTGGGCACCCGGGCCATGGAGAACGGCAGCCCGGTGTTGAGGTAGGTGGTGACCTCCCACTCGCCGTTGAGGAAGAAACCGGTCTCGCCGGCGGCGAAGATGCCGACCGAGCCCTGGTAGTCGGCGCGTTCGACGCAGAGCCCCTCCTCGGTGAGCCGCCGCATGTAGCGGAGCACGGTGAGGGCCTTGGCGTCGTCGATCGCGATCCGGGTGCCGTCCTCGGTGAGCAGTTGGCCGCCGGTCTGGGCGTAGAAGGTGTTGAACATCCGCCAGGGGCCGATGGTGTCGGCGCCCAGCGTCTCGGCGACGAGGCCCGGGCCGCCGGTGACCTCGCCGGCGGCGCGCACCGCCTCCGCGAAGGCGTCCGCACCCTCGACGGGGCGGAGCCGCCCGTCGCCGTCCAGCAGCCCGGCGCGCTCGCAGACGTCGGTGTTGTAGTAGAGGACCATGGGGTGGGTGTCGAGCGGGACGGCGTACTGGACGCCGTCGACCGCGCCGCGCCGCCACAGGTCCACGGGGAAGTCGGCGGCGGTCACGCCGTGTTCGGCCAGCAGGTCGAGGTCGAAGGCGTCGAGGAGTCGGCCGGGGGCGAAGCCGGCCAGCCGCGCCAGGTGCAGGGCGGCGACCTCGGGGGCCCGCCCGCCGGCCCCGGCCATGCCGAGCTTGGTGTAGTAGGGCGAGCCCCACTGGAGGGTGGCGGCCTCCAGGTCGATGTCGGGGTGTTCGGCCTGGAACGCGTCGAGCATCGCGGTCATGTTGGCGCCGTCACCACCGCCGAAGAGGTGCCAGTAGCGCAGCCTGGTCTGTCCCGAGGCGGCGCCGCTCGGGGCCGAGCAGCCGGCGGCGGCGAGCGCGCCGAACGCGCCGAGCCCGGCGAACGAGCCGAGCATCCGTCGTCTGGTGGGCCCCGGGGGCGACGGGGGGCCCAGAGTGTGTGGAGCGGATGGTCGGAACATGCGGCACCCATCCTCCATTCGTAATCCCGAACAAAGATCGAAAATACGAACATGAAAGTAGGTGGGTAGCGGAGCGGAGGTCAACGGTCGTGCAGCAACTGGATTTTTCCGAGCGCTCCGGGGGCGGCCCCCGGGCGACTCGCCGGCTGTCCCGGTGAGCCGCCCGGCCCTGGTCAGCCGGCGAAGGCGGGCTGCGGCAGCCCCCGGCCGGCGCCCGGCAGCACCAGCACCGAGCCGGCCAGCGGCTCGGCCCCCGGGTCGGTGCCCACGCTGGCGGAGGTGATGTAGAGGTCGGTCAGCCCGGGGCCGCCGAACGCGCAGGCGGTGGCGCGGGAGACCGGCAGCTCGACGACGCGGTCGAGCTTGCCCTCGGGCGTGAAGCGGCGCACCGCGTGGCCGTCCCAGAACGCGACCCAGACGTGGCCGTCCGCGTCCACGGTGAGGCCGTCGGGTGAGCCGGTGAACTCGGCGGTGTCCACCAGCGGTCCCCGGTCCCGCACGGAGCCGTCCTCCGCGACCGTGAACACGTCGACCCGGTGGGTGGGGGTGTCGACGTAGTACATCAGCGAGCCGTCCGGGCTCCAGCCGATGCCGTTGCTGACGGTCGCGTCGGGCACCACGACGGCCGCCGCGCCGTCCGCCGTGACCCGGCTGAGCGAGCCGCCGCCGGGGCGCTCGTCATAGCGCATGGTGCCGGCCCACAGCGTGCCGTCGGGCGCCACCGCCGCGTCGTTGCCCCGGCGCCCCGGCACGGCCTCGTGGCGCAGCCAGGAGAAACCGCCGGCCTCGTCGTAGAGCCCGATCCCGTCCCGCAGGTTGACCACGAAGCCACCGCCGACCCGGGGCTTGGCCGCCCCGACGTGCTGCTCGGTGGGAAGCACGGTGCGCCGGCCGGTGGCCGGGTCGAAGAGGTTGATCCGGGAGGCCAGGATGTCCACCCAGATCAGCCGCCCGCCCGCCGGATCCCAGGTCGGCCCCTCCCCCAGCTCGGCCCGCGCCCGTATCGCGATCTCCAGACCGTCCGCCACCATGACCCGCTCCCTCTCGTCGCCTGCCTGCCAGCCTGCCCGCCTCAGCCGTGGTGGCCGAGCCGCTCCGACAACTGCGCCGCGCCCTTGACCGCCAGGTCGGCCAGCTCACTCTGCCGCTCCTCGCTCCACCGGATCATCGGCACGGAGACGCTCAGCGCCGCCACCACCCGGCCCGACCGGTCCCTGACGGGCGCGGCGACGCAGCTCACGTCGGGGTTGGACTCGCGCTGCTCGGAGGCCACCCCGCGCTCCCGGATCTCCACGAGCGCCGCCCGCAGCGCGGTCGGGTCGGTGATCGAGTGGGGGGTCATCGCCCGCAGCTCGCCGGCCGTGGAGAGCCGCTCGGCGAGCCGTTCCGGCGGCAGCGAGGCGAGCAGCATCTTGCCCACCGCGGTGCAGTGGGCGGGCAGCCGGCGCCCGGCGGCCGACACCATCCGGACCGCGTGGGTGCTGTCCACCTTGGCGATGTAGATGACGTCGGCGTCCTCGAGCACCGCCACGTGCACGGTCTCGCCGCAGGTCTCGGCCACCGCGCGCGCCACCTGCTGGCCCTCGGCGGCCAGGTCGAGCTGTTCGGCGTAACGGCTGCCCAGTTGGTAGGTGCGCACCCCGAGCCGGTAGCGGCCGGGCTGCTCGGGCACCGGCACCAGATAGGAGCGGGCCGCCAGCGTGGTGACCAGCTCGTGCACGGTGGTGCGTGGCAGCTGGAGCCGGCGGGTGATCTCGGGGGCGGAGAGTGTGCCGTCCCCGTCGAGAAAGAGCTCCAGTATGTCCAACGCTCGGCTGACGGCCGGCACGCGACGCCCCATGCTCTACGCCTCCCCCGCACTCAGTCGTTCAAGATGCCCGGTGTTCGAGATGCCCACTGTTCGAGATCCCGGGCGAATTCCGGAATCTCGAACATACGCTAACCAGCGCCGGCGACCACGGGCAATGGTCGGGAGGCGCGGACTACCCGCACTCCCGGGCGTCGACCTCCGCGCCCGTCGCCCGATCCCGCACCGAGCGTAGCGTGTCGGTCACCGAGCTCGGCACCCTGCCGGCGGTCCGGTCGGCCATCAGACCCGCCGCCCGACCGGCCACCTGCCGGCCGGTCTGCGCCGCGCTGTCCACCGCGTTCCGGACCGAGGGGTTGCGCCGGGCCCGGTCCGCCGCCCCCCGCAACTGCTCGTACCGCTCCCGCCCCGCCCTGGCGCCCAGCACGTAGCCGGTGGCCAGACCCGCGATGAAGATGAGCTTGCGCATCAGACGCTTCCCTTCGTCGGACTTTCTGATCTTCTCCTGACCCGCAAAGGCACCGGCAACCGGGTGGCCCGGATACCGATTTCAAACCACCCCCTCACATGCGCTAATGTAAGCGTCGCGCGAAGGGCGCGCCCCCGGGATCTCGGGCGGCGAACCCGAGCAGAGCAGTCCCCTGTAGCTCAATTGGCAGAGCAGCCGGCTGTTAACCGGCAGGTTACTGGTTCGAGTCCAGTCGGGGGAGCAGAGTGGATGTTCGTCCACATCACCCGAAGGGCCCCGATCGGGGCCCTTCGTTCGTGTTCGGCGCTTTTCCGACCCTCGCGATGCATCACTCACCGGCCATCGGGAACCGATCACCCCATGCCCGCAGTCACAGTCCGCGTACGAGCACCCCGACCCGCGCGGGAGATCGTATGAACGGCTATGCTGCGGCAGACAGCGCGCACACGTGTGCGCGGCACGCCGTACCTGGGGCGGTAGCTCAGCCGGTTAGAGCAACGGACTCATAATCCGTCGGCCGTGGGTTCGAGTCCCACCCGCC
>NZ_SMKI01000287.1 GCF_004348415.1 Streptomyces hainanensis | reverse complement strand
GGGGAAACCCCCGGCCGCGGGGCCCGCGCGACAGTGCGGGTCGGTGAGGGGCGGGCCGTCTCGGATGGTGATACGGGCGTGGCGGACGCGGCGGCCCGCGTTACGCTGGCCAGGCGATGCGTTTCGGGATCCTTCTCCTTAGCCGCCGCGGCGAGGGTCTGTAGTCACGCCACCAGGCGTCACCAGGCCGACCCCCTCCCCGCGGAGTCTGGTGCTGCCCGTCGGCCTTTTCGATCACGATCCCCGATCCACGAGCCGTCGCAGGAGACCGCCATCATGAGCGCCACCGGCAAGCCCACCCCGCTGACCAGTGCCACCGTCCGGCAGCAGGCGTCCGGCATGCCCATCCATCGGTATCGGCCGTTCGAGGCCGTCGAGATCACCGACCGCGTCTGGCCGACCCGTCGCGTCACCGCCGCGCCGCGCTGGCTGTCCACGGATCTGCGGGACGGCAACCAGGCTCTGATCGACCCGATGTCCCCGGTCCGTAAGCGGGCGATGTTCGACCTGCTGGTACGCCTGGGCTACAAGGAGATCGAGGTCGGCTTCCCGGCCTCCGGTCAGACCGACTTCGACTTCGTGCGGTCGATCATCGAAGAGGGCGCGATCCCCGAGGACGTCACGATCTCCGTGCTGACCCAGGCGCGTGAGGAGCTGATCGAGCGCACCGTGGAGGCGCTGGTCGGCGCCCCGCGGGCCACCGTGCACCTGTACAACGCCACCGCGCCCACCTTCCGCCGGGTCGTCTTCCGCGGCAGCCGGGACGACGTGCGGGGCATCGCGGTGGACGGCACCCGCATGGTGCTGAAGTGCGCGGAGAAGCTGCTGGACGACCGGACGGTCTTCGGTTACCAGTACAGTCCGGAGATCTTCACCGACACCGAGCTGGACTTCGCGCTGGAGGTCTGCGAGGCGGTGATGGACGTCTGGCAGCCGGAGGCCGGCCGCGAGATCATCCTGAACCTGCCGGCCACCGTGGAGCGCTCGACGCCGTCGACGCACGCTGACCGCTTCGAGTGGATGTCGCGGAACCTGTCGCGCCGCGAGTTCGTGTGCCTGTCCACGCATCCGCACAACGACCGCGGCACGGCGGTCGCGGCCGCCGAGTTGGCGCTGATGGCCGGCGCCGACCGGGTGGAGGGCTGTCTGTTCGGGCAGGGCGAGCGCACCGGCAACGTCGACCTGGTGACGCTGGGCATGAACCTGTTCTCGCAGGGCATCGACCCGCAGATCGACTTCTCGGACATCGACGAGATCCGTCGTACCTGGGAGTACTGCAACCAGATGGAGATCGCGCCGCGCCACCCCTACGTGGGCGATCTGGTCTACACGTCCTTCTCCGGCTCCCACCAGGACGCCATCAAGAAGGGCTTCGAGGCGATGGCCGACGAGGCCGCGGCGGCCGGCGTCGGCGTGGACGAGCTGACCTGGGACGTGCCGTACCTGCCGATCGACCCGAAGGACGTGGGCCGCTCGTACGAGGCGGTGATCCGGGTCAACTCGCAGTCCGGCAAGGGCGGCGTGGCGTACGTGCTGAAGAACGACCACAAGTTGGACCTGCCGCGTCGGATGCAGGTGGAGTTCTCGCGGATCATCCAGGAGAAGACGGACGCGGAGGGCGGCGAGGTCACCCCGGCGCAGATCTGGGAGATCTTCTCCGACGAGTACCTGCCGGGCGTCACGGGCTGGGGCCGGATCGCGCTGCGCGAGGCGCAGGCGTCGACGTCGTCCGAGGGTGCGGACGCGCTGACCGTGGAGGCCGTGGTGGACGGCGTCGACACGGTGCTGACGGGTTCCGGCAACGGGCCGCTGGCCGCGTTCTTCGACGCGCTGGGCTCGGCGGGCGTGGTCGCCGACGACGTGCGGCTGCTGGACTACGTCGAGCACACGATGAGCGAGGGCGCCGGCGCGAAGGCCGCGGCGTACATCGAGTGCGCGGTCGGTGACCGGGTGCTGTGGGGCGTGGGCATCGACGCCAACATCGTCCGTGCCTCGCTGAAGGCCGTGGTCTCCGCCGTGAACCGGGCCGCCCGCTGACGTTCTTTGTCCTGACGGAGTACTGACGCCCGCCCTGAAGTGTGGCTAACATCACGCGAACGGCAATGTTGCCAGTGGGTGACGGAGGTACGGCGTGGTGCGCTCCAGGGTGGCAGGCGTCCGCACGGCATGGCGGGTGATCGACGACGGCGACTTCTTCTGCGCCGCGTGTGGCGGGGACCGCTGTTACCGGCGGCTGGCGGGCCGGCGGCGGCTGACGCTGCTCGGCGTGCCGGTGCTGCCGCGCGGCACGGCGGATCCGGTCGTCGAGTGCGCGTCCTGCCGTGGCCACTTCCCGTTGGAGACGCTGTCCCGGCCGACGACCACCCGGCTCGCGGCGCTGCTCAGGGACGCGGTGCACGCGATCGCGCTGGCGCTGCTGGCGGCGGACGGCGGCTCGTCGGCCGCCGCCCGTCGCGGCGCGGTGGCGTCCGTCCGGGCCGCCGGCTTCGCCGACTGCACGGAGGAGCGGCTGTTGACGCTCCAGGCGGCCATGGCCTGCCGCCAACCGGCGCGGCTCGACGAGGAGATGTGGGAGGCGCTGGCCTCGCTCACCCCCCACCTGTCGGTGCCCGGCCGCGAGAACCTGCTGCTGCACGGGGCGCGCGTCGCGTTAAGCGACGGCCCGTACAACGCCGCCGAGCACGAGTTGTTGTCGACGATCGGCGAGGCGCTCGAACTGCCGGTCACGGACACCGAGCGGCTGCTGGCGGCGCAGTCCTGAGCGCCGTGGCCGCGTCGGTCGGCGAATCCCCGGTGAGGTAGCCCCGGGGCGTGGTGCCGACGGTCCGCCGGAACGCGGCGAGGAACGCGCTCGCCGTCGCGTAGCCGACGGCGTGGGCGACCCGGGACACCGGCTCGCCGTCGGCGAGGAGCGACAGCGCGGCCCGCAGCCGGGCATGGCAGCGCCAGCGGTCGAAGCTCATGCCGGTGTCCTGGACGAAGAGCCTGGTCAGGGTGCGGCGGCTCACCCCGACGGCCCTGGCGTGGGCGTCGAGGCTCCGGCGGTCGCCCGGGTCGGCGAGCAGCGCGTCGGCCACGGCCCTGACCCGCTCGTCGGTGGGTTCCGGCACGTCGATGGGCAGCGCCGGCAGGGGGTGCAGCAGGTCGGGCACGACGGCCTCGGCCCGCAGCCGGGCGTCGTCGGCGAGGTCGTCGCGGCCGAGGTGCGTGATCAGTTGGGCGAGCAGCCCGTCGACGCCGACGGGGGTGGGTTCCGGCCAGTCCACGACGCACCGGTCCCTGGCCAGGTAGAGGCCGCTCAGCACGGCGTCGCGGGTGGCGCCGGTGCGGTGGGTGACGCCCGCCGGCAGCCACAGCGCCCGGGTGGGCGGCAGCACCCAGTAGGTGTCGTCGACGGCGACGCCGAGCACCCCGCGTCGGGTCCAGGCCAGTTGGTGGTGGTCCGGGTGGCGGTGCGGGGCGATCCACTCCCCGGAGGCCAGCGGGAACCGCTTCACGACGATCGCGCCCACGCCGTTCGGGACGGTGTGGGAGGTGTCGGAAGTGTCGGAGGTGTGGGAGTGGTGCTCCTCGGTCACGGGAACCATGCTATGTCCTCGATGCGATATGGCCTGGCCTCATAGCGGATGGTGGACAGCGGAGGCCGCGGCCTAGCGTCGCCGTATGTCCATCCCCTCCCCTTCCCGGCCTTCCCGGCCCTCCCGGTCCGCTGTCGACATGTCGGCGAAGCCGATCGCCGTGGGTCGGCGCACGCCGGCCCTGGTGGTGCTGTGCGCCGTGCAGTTCATGCTCGTGCTGGACGACACCGTGGTGAGCGTCGCGCTGCCGAGCATCAGGGACGAACTCGGCTTCGGCACCGCGAACCTGGCCTGGGTCGCCAACGCGTACTTCCTCGCCTTCGGCGGGCTGCTGCTGCTCGGCGGCCGCGCGGCCGACCTGTTCGGCCGCCGTCGGGTGTTCCTGTGCGGCGTGGCCCTGTTCGGCGCGGCCAGCCTGGTGTGCGGGCTGGCCGGGGAGCCCTGGCAGCTGGTCGCCGGCCGGTTCCTCCAGGGCGCCGGCGCGGCCCTGGCCAGCCCGGCGTCCCTGTCGCTGATCACCCTGCTGTACCCGGGCCCGGAGGAACGTGCCAGGGCGCTCGGCGTCTGGGGCGGCATCGCGGCGCTCGGCGCCACGATGGGCCTGGTGCTCTCCGGGGTACTGACCGGGCTGGCCTCCTGGCGGTGGATCTTCCTGGTCAATCTGCCGGTGGCCGTGCTCGCCCTGGCGCTGCTGCCGCGCCTGGTCGCCGAGAGCCGGGCGGGCCGGTCGGGCCGCGCGGCGCGCCTCGACGTTCCGGGCGCGGTGCTGGGCACCGGCGCCCTGTCCCTCCTCGTCTACGGGCTGCTCCAGGCCGGCGAGGCGGGCTGGAGCGCCCCGGCCGCCGTGGTGCCCCTGCTGCTGGCGGTCCTGCTGGCCCCGGCCTTCCTCGTGGTCGAGTCACGGAAGCGGGATCCGCTGGTGCCGCTGTCGTTCCTGGTCGTCAGGGTCCGGGCGGTGGCCAACGGCGCCACCCTGCTGTTCTCCGCGGCCTGCTACGCGATGGCCTTCCTGCTGATGATCCAGTTGCAGACGGTGCTCGGCTACGAGCCGTTGACGGCCGGGCTGGCCTATCTGCCCTACGGCGCCGGGATCCTCACCGGGATGTGGTTGTCGTCCCGGGCCCTGGCCCGGCTCGGGGCGCGCTCGGCCCTGGTGCTGTCGTTCCTGGTCAGCGGGGCCGGGCTGCTGCTGCTCGCCGGGATCGCGCCCGGCGACGGCTACGTGTCGGGGGTGCTGCCCGGCCTGCTCGTCACCAGCCTGGGCTGCGGTCTGAGCCTGCCGGTGCTGACGGTGGTCGCGGTCGCGGGCACCACGGAGGAGGACGCCGGGCTCGGCTCGGCCCTCCTCACCTCCGTGCAACAGCTCGGCGGAGCCGTGGGGTTGGCGGTGCTGGTGGCGCTGGCCGCCGGCCACGGCCCCACCGCGACCGCGGGCTACTCGCTCGCCCTCACCGTGGCCGCCGCCCTCCTCGGGCTGGGTGCCGTGCTGATCGCCGCGCTGCTCGGCCGGCACCCGCTGGGCGCCGGCGCGGCCCACACCACAGCCCACACCACAGTCCACGCCCCGGGCTGAACGGCCCGGGGCTGAACGACCGGGGCCGGGTGCCGTCCGGAGGTCAGAAGCCCAGGCGGCGCAGTTGCTTCGGGTCGCGCTGCCAGTCCTTGGCGACCTTCACATGCAGGTCGAGGAAGACGGGCGTGCCGAGCAGCGCCTCGATCTGCTTGCGGGCCTTGGTGCCGACCTCCCGCAGCCGCTGGCCCTTGGGGCCGATCACGATGCCCTTCTGGCTGGTCCGCTCGATGAAGAGGTTGGCGTGGATGTCGAGCAGCGGGCGGTCCGCCGGCCGGTCCTCGCGGGGCAGCATCTCCTCGACGACGACGGCGATGGAGTGCGGCAGCTCGTCCCGCACGCCCTCCAGCGCGGCCTCCCTGATCAGCTCGGCGATCATGACCTGCTCCGGCTCGTCCGTGAGGTCGCCCTCCGGGTAGAGCGGCGGGCCCTCGGGCAGCAGCGGCACCAGCAGGTCGGCCAGCAGCGACACCTGCCGGTCCGCGACGGCCGAGACGGGCACGATCTGCGCCCACTCGATGCCGACCTCCTTGCCCAACTGGTCGACGGCGATCAGCTGTTCGACCAGTGCCTCGGAGGTCACCAGGTCGGTCTTGGTGACCACGGCGATCTTGGGGGTGCGGTGGATTCCGGCCAGCTCGCGGGCGATGAAACGGTCGCCGGGACCGATCTTCTCGTTCGCGGGCAGACAGATGCCGATGACGTCGACCTCGGCCCAGGTGGTGCGGACGACGTCGTTGAGCCGCTGGCCGAGCAGGGTGCGCGGCTTGTGCAGCCCGGGGGTGTCGACCAGCACCAGCTGGGCGTCGGGGCGGTGCACGATGCCGCGGACGCTGTGCCGGGTGGTCTGTGGACGGTTGGAGGTGATGGCGACCTTGGTGCCGACCAGTGCGTTGGTCAGCGTCGACTTGCCGGCGTTGGGGCGGCCGACGAAGCAGGCGAAGCCGGAACGGTAGTCGTCCGGGACGTCGGCGAAGGCGTCGGCGAGGGAATCGGGAAACTCAGGGGTGCTCATGACGCGGGGATCGTCGCACGAAGCCCGCCGTCCGGGCCAGCCAGCAGGACGGGGGTGCCGGCGCCGCCGAGGTCGCGGACGGCGGCGAGGTCGTCGGTGGACAGCGCGTCGGCGGCCGTGACGACGGCCGCGGCCTCCAGGGAGGCGGCGCCGCTCGACGCCGCCATCACCACGGCGGCGCGCAGCGCGCTCAGCCGCAGCGAGTCCAGGGCGACGGTGGTGGCCACGTAGGTGCGGCCCGTCTCGTCCCTGACCGCCGCCCCCTCGGGCACGCCGTTGCGGGCCCGGGCGCTGCGCGCCAGGGTGATGATCTTGGTGTCCTCGGGGTCAACGGCGTCTGTCATGCCCCCGAGCTTAACGGGGCCGTTCGGGGGAACCGGCCGGAGTCCGATCGGAGTCCGGTCGGACTCCGGTCAGAGGTCCGTGGTGCCCGGCTGGTCCTGGCGGGGCGCGGGCGAGCGGCCGTCGCAGACCTGTTCCAGCTTGCGTACGGCCCGGTCGGCGATGTCGGCGACGTCCCCGGTGCCGCTGTCGTCGCGGCCGGCCTGGGCCACCCGCACCAGGTGGGGGCCGACGCGGGCGACGACGAGATCGGCGACGACCTTGGCGTCGCCGCCCTCGCCCTCCGCGGCCTGGCGGTTGAACCGGATCGCGGTGCTGTCCTCGCCGACCTCGTCGACGTCCAGCGCGGCGGCCTGGTAGGTGATGGACGAGTCGCCGCCCGGCGATCCCTCCCGGGTGTGGATGGTGGCGCACGCGGACGTGGCCTCGCGCAGCCCGTCGAGGGCGCCACGGGCGGACTCCTCGTCCTCGTGGGACGCGACGACCGTGGTGACGAAGGGCCCGCTGCGGGTCTTGGCGAAGCCGGCGCTGGCCTTGGTGTCCTCGGCGCTGTCGAACAGCTCCTGGCAGTCGCGTTCGGTGGGCTCCGGCACGCCGAAGCCGCGCTCGCGGGCCGAGCGGGCGCTGTCGCTGGCCCACCCCTCGGGAAAGTCGACGGCGTCCAGCAGCGCGACGCGCAGCTCCTTCTCGGAGAGCGCGCCGGCGGCCACCGGCCGTCCTGGCACGACGGCGGTGGCCGCCAGGACCACGGCGGCGACGACGGCTATCCGCAGATGCGAGTACATGGCTCCCATGGCGCCACCGGAACGACGCGGCGGCCACCGCCGTGAGGAGGGCCGCCAGGGCGGTCGCGCCGGCGCCCTCGGCCAGGGTGTGGGCGTCGCGCATCAGCCGCCACTGCGCGGCGGCGATGGCGTCGTCGTCGACCAGCAGGAAGTCCGTGAGGTGGGCCCGCATGATCCGCTGGGTGAGGTCGAAGCCGGCGCCGGTGGCCAGGCCCTCGACGCGGGTGCGGTTGGGGCGGGTGAGCAGTTGCCCGGCCCGCCAGGAGTCGTGTGCGGCCGGCGAGGCGGCGGACTGGACGCCGTAGACCCGACAGTCGGGGGCGATCGAGGCGGCCACCAGACAGGCGGCCGCGGCGCCGCTGCCGCCGCCGACCGGGACGATCAGCGTGTCGGTGTCCGGGGCCTGCTCGAAGATCTCCAGGAAGGCGGTGGCGACGCCGGCGATCAGCTCCGGTTCGTTGGCCGCGCTGACCAGCCGCATGCCGCGCTCGGCCGCCACCCGCTCCGCGTGCGTGGCGGCCTCGCCGAGGTCGGCGCCGGCCTCGATGAGCTCGGCGCCGAGCGCCCGCACGGCGCTGGCCTTCGCCGGGTTGGGGTCGGTCGGCATGACGATCACGCAGGGCGCGCCGAACCTGGCGGCGGCGTAGGCGAGCGACTGGGCGTGGTTGCCGGTGGAGTAGCCGACGATGCCGCGGGCGCGCTGGGCCCGGTCCATGCCGGCGAGCAGCGTGAGGCCGCCGCGCACCTTGAAGGCGCCGGTGGGCTGGGTGTTCTCGTGCTTGACCAGCACGGTGGTGCCGGCTCCGGCCGCCGCGTCGAGCGCGGGGTAGGACCACATGGGGGTGGGGGGCAGGTAGTCGGCCAGCAGCCGTCGCGCGCGGAGCGCGTCGGTGATGGTGGGTGGCGCGGTGGGCGGAGAGAGAACGGCCATGTCAGCACGGTGACATGATCGCGACCAATAGATCCAATGCTTGTTTTCTCTGGAAGTATCGATATTGCCTATGATTCGGTCATGCTCGACCTGACCCGGCTCCGTGTGCTGGTCGCCGTCGCCCGCGAGGGCTCCGTGACGGCGGCGGCCGAGGCGCTGCACTACGCCCAGCCGTCCGTCAGCCATCACCTGGCGAAGCTGGAGGCCGAGGTCGGGGTGGTGCTGATACGGCGGGCCGGGCGTGGCGTGATCCTCACCGACGCGGGCCGGCTGCTGGTGGCGCGCGCCGAGGAGATCCTGGGGCAGGTGGAGTCGGCGCGGGCCGAGCTCGCCGCGCACGCCGGCCTGCGAACCGGGCGGGTGCGGCTGGCCGCGTTCCCCTCGGCGCTGGCCACGCTGGTGCCGGCGGCGGCCGCCCGGTTGGCGGCCGCGCATCCGGGGATCGAGCTGGCGCTGACCGAGGCGGAGCCGCCGGAGGCGCTGACGGCGCTGCGGAACGCCGACGTGGACGCGGCGCTGATCTTCGAGCACGACGACCCGGTGCGCGGCGACCGCCGGAACACGACGGTGACGCCGTTGCTCGACGAGCCGCTGTACCTGGTCACGGCGCGCGGCGGGCGCTTCTCGGGGCCGCGCAGGGAGCTGGCCACGCACGCCGGGCAGAGCTGGATCGCCGGCTGCGAGCGGTGCCGCGAGCATCTGGTGTCGGTGTGCGAGCGGGCCGGTTTCACGCCGCGGATCACGTTCGAGACGGACGACCACGTGGCGGTCCAGGCGTTGGTGGCGGCCGGTCTCGGGGTGAGTGTGCTGCCGGGTCTCGCGCTCCAGGCACACCGGAACGAGGGTGTGGTGGTCGACCGGCTGCCGGGCGACCGGCGGCGGATCTCGGTGGCGATCTACGGCGCGCCGCCGGCGGCGCGCCCGGTGCGGGCGTTTCTCGACGTGTTGGAGGCGACCGTCGGGGCGCACAGTTGGTGAGGGGGCCCCGACGCGAGGTGGGGTCGTGCCCGCGGCGCCGATTCGGTGGCGACCGTGGCGGCGGGCACGACCCCGGGGAGAGCCGGACCGTCAGCTCTCCGGCGTGAGGCGCCGGCGGGTGGCCCCGTAGGCCAGCGCGCCGAACGCGGTCAGGGCGGCGGCGGTGCCGAGCGCGGCCGGCAGGTCGCCGCTCGTGCCGGTGCTGGCGAGCGCGCCGCCGACGGCGCCGCCTCGGGCGCCGGTCTGGGTGCTGGGCGCGCCGGTGCCGTTGTCGTCGTCGTTGCCGTTGTCGTTGCCGTCGTCGCCGAGGTCGGCACCCTCCACCAGGGCCACGCTGACGGTGACGGGGTCGAGTTCCTCGCCGGCCGAGTAGAAGCCGCCGAACGCCTCGGCGCCGTCGGCGGTGAGCGTGGCGGGCACCGCGTCGAGGGTGAGGACGTCGTCGACGGGGTTCAACGCGTCGGCGGGCACGTCGAGTTCGGCGACGGTGATGGCGTCGTACTCGGTGACCTCGCCGCTGGTGCGGTCCTTCGAGGACACGTCGGCGATCAACTCGCCCTCGGTGCCGTCGATCTCGACGGTCAGTTCGGTGAACCGCAGGTCGAGCGCGCCCTCGTGGCCGGTGAAGCGGACGCCGCCGGTGAAGTCGGCGTCCAGGGCGGGCGTCGCGGGGTCGAACTCGCCGCCGGCGACCGGGAAGCGGTAGCCGTCGGCGATCTCGCTGGCGCCGTCGGAGAGTTCGACGTCGCCGTTGGCGATCGGCCCGGTCACGTAGGTGCGGAAGGACTCCTTGACGCCCCAGTCGAGGCGTCCCTCCTGGACGGTCCCCGAGGTGTCGGGGTCCGGGGCCGGATCTTCGGGGTTCTCCGGCTCCTCGGGGTCGGCCGAGCGGGCGGTGTCGAAGCCGAGCACCTCGGAGCCGGGGCCGATCCGGGCGGCGGCGTACGGCAGACCGGGGAGGTGTTCGTCGAGCAGGGGGCGCACGGCCTCCTCGTAGAGC